>NZ_JBFAXL010000049.1:0-69816 GCF_040680795.1 Streptomyces sp. NPDC051976 | reverse complement strand
ACGCCCCTGCACCCCCTGCCCCCCCCCCCCCCCCACCCCCACCCCCCCCCCCCCCCCCCCCCCCCCCCCCCCCCCCCCCGGCTAAGACAAACCCCCCCCCAACCCCCCCCCACCACCCAACCGGCGCCCCCCCCCACCCGCCCCCCGGGGCCCCCCGCCTCCACAGGGCAGGCGTCCGCCTACCGCTTGGCGACGAAGACGTGCGAGGCGATCTCGGCGTCCAGCTCCGCCGCCTCACCACCGCTGCCGACCAGCACACCGCCGGCCGACGCGGTCACACTCACCACCGCGCCCGGCTGCACACCGGCGCGCCGCAGCGTGTACATGACCTGGGCATCCGTCTGGATCGGCTCGCCGATCCTGCGCACCACGACGCTCGCCCCGGCGGAGCCGGGCTGCAGCTCGTTGAGGCTGACCATGCCGTCCTCCAGGAACGGGTCGGCCTCGCCCTTCTCGCCCAGCTCCTCGAGCCCGGGAATCGGGTTCCCGTACGGCGACTCGGTCGGGTGCCTGAGCAGCTCCAGCACCCGCCGCTCCACCGCCTCGCTCATCACGTGCTCCCAGCGGCACGCCTCGGCGTGCACCTGCTCCCACTCCAGGCCGATCACATCGACCAGCAGGCATTCGGCGATGCGGTGCTTGCGCATCACCCGGGTCGCCGTGCGGCGGCCCTCGTCGGTCAGTTCCAGATGCCGGTCGTTCGCGACGTGCAGCAGCCCGTCACGCTCCATCCGCGCCACCGTCTGGGAGACCGTCGGGCCGCTCTGGTCGAGCCGCTCGGCGATTCGGGCGCGCATGGGGACCACACCCTCCTCCTCCAACTCCAGGATGGTGCGGAGATACATCTCCGTCGTGTCGATCAGTCCGGACATGCGCGCCCCTCATTTGTTCGTGCGTGGCCCTGGACCAATTCTGACCCATCGCGCTGACAACGGTCCCCGGGCGGCGGCACCCGGCGCCGGGGCCGCCTCGATTCTTGACACCGGCCGCGCCCTGGCCCCACGGTGATCCGCATGAGTGAGCCTCGCGGGGACCTGGCGGACCGCTACTTCGACGCCGCGATCACCCTGCTTCGCCGGGTACGGGACGAGGAGGCCGCCTCGATCAAGGCCGCCGCCACCGCGATCGCCGACGCGGTCGCCGACGGCGGCCGGATCTTCGTCTTCGGCGCCGGGCACTCCTCACTGCCCGCCCAGGACGTGGTCTACCGCGCCGGCGGCCTCGCGCTGATGAACCTGCTGGTCGTGCCCGGCACGGTCGGTGTCGACGTGCTGCCCGCCACCCTCGGCAGCGCCCTGGAGCGGGTCGACGGCCTCGCGAGCGTCGTCCTGGAGACCAGCCCGGTCAGGCCCGGCGACGTGCTCTTCGTGATCTCGCTGTCCGGGCGCAACGCGCTGCCGGTGGAGATGGCGCAGAAGGCCCGCGCGCTCGGCCTCACCGTCATCGGCGTCACCTCTGTCGCGTACACCGAGAAGACCACGTCACGGCACTCCTCGGGCACCTTCCTCAAGGACCAGTGCGACATCATCCTGGACTCCAAGATCGCGGTCGGCGACGCGGAACTGACCGACGACGCGATCCCGGCACCCTTCGCGCCCGCCTCCACGGTCGTGATCAGCGCCCTGATGCAGGCCGTCGTCGCCACCGCCGCCACCGACCTCGCCGCCCGCGGCGTCACCCCGCCCATGCTCCGCTCGGGCAACGTGGACGGCGGCCACGACTGGAACGCGAAGGTCTTCGACGAGTACCGGGACCGGATCTTCTACCGCCACTGAGCGCCCGGCAGCGGTCCGCCGCTCCCGGTCCTGCCGCCGCCTCCTCTCAGCGGTCTCCCGTCAGCCCCGCCAGGTCGAGTGCCATCGCCACCCGCGCCGCGACGTCCTCCGCGTACGCCGCGTCCGCCCGGTCGAAGAGTCTGCGTCCCGAGCCCCGCAGAAAGGTGAGGGCGCCGACCGTACGTCCCCGGCTGCGCAGCACGGTGGCCAGGCCGTGCACCGTTCCCGGCGGCCAGCGTCTGGCCGCCGCCCATTCGTCGATCCGCGCGCGTGCCGCCGGTTCCTCGGCCGTCAGCGCGCCGAAGCTGGCCCGTACGGTCCCCATCCGCTCGACCGCCTGCAGCACGGGGTGGGCGAGCCCGTAGCCGACCGGGAAGGCGTTGCCCTCGACGGGCTGGCAGGGGCCGGGCTCCCCCGCGGGGGTCGCCGCGATCCGCACCAGCCGCCCGGCGTCGTCCGTGAGGTCCACCAGGGCGTGGTCGGCGAAACCGGCCAGCGCGAAGTCCAGTTGCAGTACCGCCGCCTCCAGCGCGCTCTCGCACTCCGCGGCGGCCCGGTCCGCGCGGTGCAGCTGCTGGTAGCGGAACCGCACCTGGGCGCCGTCCTTCTCGACCGTCTTCTGCCGGGTGACGTCCACGAACACCCAGCCGACACCCAGGGGCACCGGTTCCTCGCCGAGCGGTGACCCGAGCCGGACGAATCCGCTGCGCCAGCAGTAGCGCCCGCCGGTCTCGTCGCCGCGCACCCCGACCCACAGTTCGGTGGTGGCGGGCGGCGCGCCCTCGGCCAGCACGTGCTGGAGCATGCTTTCGAGTTCTTCGACACCCTGGGTGAGCAGATCGCCGAGCGGGCGGCCGAGCAGCGTGTCACGGCCGGTGCGCAGCAGGCGGGCGGCGTGCGCGTTGACCACCGCGGGCCGCAGGTCGGCGTCGATCAGCACCACGCCCCAGGACGCCTCCGTGAAGAGTGCCTCGCTCAGCGCGATCGACCGCTCCAGGTCGATCTGGGCGTGCACCTCGGAGAAGGCGCAGTAGACGCCGTTCGGCTGCCCGTCGGTGCCCTGCACCGCCGCCGACTGGGTGCGGACGAGCACCCGGCGGCCGTCCTTGGTCATCAGCGCGAATTCGTGCACCTGGCGGCCGGGCGCGTCCATGGCGCCGAGCAGGCGTTCCTCCGCCTCCCGCGCGTCGGCGGAGCGCGCGGCCCAGCCCGCGAATCCCTTGCGCCCGATCGCGTCCTCGGCACTCCAGCCGAGTATGCGGACCGCCTCCGTGTTCCAGTGCGTGATCACGCCGTCGCGGTCGAAGGCGCACAGGCCCGCCTCCATGCCGTCGAGCAGCGCGGCGAGCAGCTGCTCGTCACTCTCATGCCCCTCATGCGTCTCGCCAGGGGCATGACTCCCGTGGTCCCCCTCGGGGGTGCCACCACCGCCGCCGTCGTCATCGAGCGGCTTTGATTGCGCATCGAAAGGCTGCACGTCGCAACATTCAACTCCGGTGTGGGCTGCGTCACACGAGATTTGCGTAAATCAGTTGTGCGCTTCCCAGCCACTTCTTAGTGTTGCGGCACACACGAAGGGAGGTGGTTCGAAGCATGAGTTGCAGTCGGACACGTGAGGTGACTGCGGGCTAGCTCCGCGCACTTGGGCGTGCGCGAAGCGCGCCAATCCCACGCAGTTCACCCGACCCGCGGGCTCGTCGGACTTGTCCGGCCGGTGCTCGGAGCCTCGTCGCTCCGGGGAGCAGCCCGCGGGTCGTTCGCGTTCCCGCGGCGGCCCGCGATCCGGCCCTCAGCCCCGTTTCACGGCGCCAGGCGCTCGATTTCCCACGCGTCGCCCCCGCGTACGTAGCGCAGCCGGTCGTGCAGCCGGTTCTGCCGCCCCTGCCAGAACTCGACGGTGTGGGCCTCGACCCGGAAGCCGCCCCAGAACGGCGGCACGGGCACCTCCGTCCCCTCCGGCCAGCGCTCCTCCATCTCGGCGAAGCTCTCCTCCAGGACCCGGCGCGAGGCCACGACGGTCGACTGCGCGCTCGCCCACGCCCCCAACTGCGACCCATGGGGACGGGTGTGGAAGTACGCGGCGCTCTCCTCGCGCGTAACCCGCTCCGCCGTACCGCTGACGATCACCTGACGCGCGATCGCGTGCCAGGGGAAGAGCAGCGAGACCGCCGGGTTCGCGGTGAGCTGGCCGCCCTTTCCCGATCCATAATTGGTGAAGAAAACGAATCCCCGCTGGTCGTACCCCTTGAGCAGCACCGTGCGGGAGCTCGGCGCGCCCTTGGCGTCGGCCGTGGAGACGATCATCGCGTTCGGCTCGGCGAGCAGTCCGCCGTCCCTGGCGCGTACGGCGTCGGCGAACCAGCGTCCGAACTGCTCGTACGGCTGTGTCGCCAGCGCGGACTCGGCCAGGCCCGTCGCCTCGTAGCGCTCGCGCATCACGGACGGGTCGATCGGATCGGAGGGATCGCCTTGTAGTCGCACGGCCACATCTTGCAGGACGGCGCCCGCCGCCGTGCGGGCGCCGGACAGGCCCCGGGTACTGTGCCGCATCTCACCCTGCCCACGGGCTCCGGCAACGACCACAATTGGCTGATCCGGATGGAGCAGGGTGACGTCCCCGTGAGCGGGGCATGACCGGAGGGTCGGTCCGTCCGACCCCCGCGCCCGACGCCGCGATCACCGCCGGGACACCCAGCAGGCACTGCCGCACCACCGCACTGTCGACAATCTCAAGAGGAGCCGCCTCATGTCCGATTTCGTCCCCGGGCTCGAAGGAGTCATCGCGTTCGAAACGGAGATCGCCGAGCCGGACAAGGAAGGCGGATCGCTCCGCTACCGCGGTGTGGACATCGAGGATCTGGTCGGCCACGTGTCCTTCGGAAACGTGTGGGGCCTGCTGGTCGACGGCAAGTTCAACCCCGGTCTGCCGCCCGCCGAGCCGTTCCCGATCCCGGTGCACTCCGGCGACATCCGGGTCGACGTGCAGTCCGCGCTGGCCATGCTCGCCCCCGTGTGGGGCCTGAAGCCGCTGCTCGACATCGACGTGGAGGAGGCCCGCGACGACCTGGCGCGCGCCGCCGTGATGTCGCTGTCGTACGTGGCCCAGTCCGCGCGCGGCCAGGGGCTGCCCATGGTGCCGCAGAAGGAGATCGACAAGGCGCAGACCGTTGTCGAGCGCTTCATGATCCGCTGGCGCGGCGAGCCCGATCCCAAGCATGTCGCCGCCGTCGACGCGTACTGGACCTCCGCCGCCGAGCACGGCATGAACGCCTCGACCTTCACCGCCCGCGTCATCGCCTCCACCGGCGCGGACGTCGCCGCGGCGCTGTCCGGCGCCGTCGGCGCCATGTCGGGCCCGCTGCACGGCGGCGCGCCGTCCCGCGTCCTCGGCATGATCGAGGAGATCGAGCGCACCGGCGACGCCGAGGGTTACGTGAAGGCCGCCCTCGACAGGGGTGAGCGCCTGATGGGCTTCGGCCACCGGGTCTACCGCGCCGAGGACCCGCGTGCCCGCGTCCTGCGCCGCACCGCCCGCGAACTGGGCGCGCCCCGCTACGAGGTCGCCGAGGCCCTGGAGAAGGCCGCCCTCGCCGAGCTCCACGCCCGCCGCCCCGACCGCGTCCTCGCCACCAACGTCGAGTTCTGGGCCGCCATCATGCTCGACTTCGCCGAGGTCCCGGCCCACATGTTCACGTCCATGTTCACCTGCGCCCGCACCGCCGGCTGGTCCGCCCACATCCTCGAGCAGAAACGTACCGGCCGCCTCGTCCGCCCCTCCGCCCGCTACATCGGCCCCAGCCTCCGCGGCCCCCAGGACATCGAGGGCTACCCGGGCCTCAGCAACTAATCCGCTGCGCGGCGCAGCGGATTGACACGGCGCCGCGGGGAGGGCCGCGGGCGCGGCTTGCGCCCCCGGGGCCGGGCCCGGCGTGAAGAGCCGCCTCCACGAGGCTCCGGCCTCGGGCCGCGCCCGGTGTCGCGCTTTAGCGCCGCTCCCGCGGCAGCGCCTCCGCGAGGACTTCGGCCAGGTGGCGGGCTCTGGTGGTGGGGCTCAGGTGGGCGATCTGGGTGCGGCAGGAGAAGCCGTCGGCCAGGACGGCGGATTGGGGTGCTGCTGCCCGAAGTGCGGGCAGCAGCGCCTCTTCGGCGCAGGCGACGGAGACGTCGTAGTGGCCGGCTTCGAAGCCGAAGTTGCCCGCGAGGCCGCAGCAGCCGCCCGTCAGGTCGCCGGTGAGGCCGGCGCGGGCGCGCAGGCGGCGGTCGGCGGCGTCGCCGAGGACGGCGTGCTGGTGGCAGTGGGTCTGGCCGACGGCCGTACGGTCGAGCCGCGGCGGGGCCCAGCCGGGAGCGTGCTGCTCCAGGGCCTCGGCGAAGGTCAGGACGGACGCGGCGAGCCGGGCGGCTCGCGGCTCGGCGGGGCCGAGCAGTTCCGGAAGGTCCGCGCGGAGCGCCGCCGCGCAGCTCGGTTCGAGGACCACGACGGGCAGCCCGGCGTCGAGCACGGGCGCCAGCCGGTCGAGCGTGCGCCGCATGACCGCCTTGGCCCGGCCGAGTTGGCCGGTGGACACCCAGGTCAGGCCGCAGCAGACCGCTGCGGGCGGCGTCTCGACCCGCAGCCCCGCGGCTTCGAGCACCCGCACCGCGGCCTTCCCGACCTCGGGCGAGAGGTGGTTGGTGAAGGTGTCGGGCCACAGCACGACGGTCGCACCACCCACCCCATCAGCCCCACTGTCACCACAAACCTCAGCGCCCCCACCCCGGCCATCCCACCATCGAGTGAATGTCTCGGACGCCAGTTCGGGCAGGGGACGTTCGTCCGCGACGCCGCCGAAACGTTTCGCGAGCCAGGCCACCTGCCGGACCCTGCCGAGCGCGTTGAGCACCCCCGCGAAGGGCGCCGCGGCCCGCAGCCACAAGGGCAACCAGCCCATCGCGTAGTGCGCGCGCGGCCGCGGCCGCCGCCGGTAGTGATGGTGCAGGAACTCCGCCTTGTACGTGGCCATGTCCACCTCCACCGGGCAGTCGCTGCGGCAGCCCTTGCAGGAAAGGCACAGGTCAAGGGCGTCCCGCACCTCCGTCGAGCGCCAGCCGTCCGTGATCACCTCACCGGCGAGCATCTCGTGCAGCAGCCGCGCCCGGCCCCGGGTCGAGTGCCGCTCCTCGCCGGTGACCCGGAACGACGGGCACATCACCCCGCTGCCCCCACCGCTCCCACCGCCCTGACCAGCGGAAACGGCCGGTTTCGTACGGCACTTCGCGACCCCGACGCACCGGCTGACCGCGGTCGGGAAGTCGCCCTTGTCATCCGGATAGGTGAATTCGACGTCGACCGGACGGCCCGTCCGCGGGGGCAGCACGCCGAAGCGCAGGTTGCTATCAATGGCATCGGGACGCACGAGCATCCCCGGATTCATTCCGCCGTCGGGATCCCAGAGGTCCTTGAAACGTGAAAAGAGTGCGATCAACTCCGGGCCGTACATCCGCGGCAGCAGCTCAGCGCGCGCCTGCCCGTCGCCGTGCTCACCGGAGAGGGAGCCCCCGTGCGCGACGACCAGGTCGGCGGTGGCTTCCGAGAAGCGGCGGAAGCGGGCGACCCCGGCCGCTTCCCTGAGGTCGAAGTCGATACGGACATGGACGCATCCGTCGCCGAAGTGGCCGTAGGGCGCGCCGCGCAGCCCGTGCTCGGCCAGCAGCGCACGGAAGTCCCGCAGATACGCGCCCAGCCGGGCGGGAGGCACCGCGCAGTCCTCCCAGCCCGGCCACGCCTCGCTGCCGTCGGGCATCCGGGTGGCGGTCCCCGCGGCGTCCTCCCTGATCCGCCACAGGGCACGCTGCCCCGCGGGATCGGCCACGATCTCGTGCCCCGTGGCGCCGTCCGCCGCCCGGCACACCTCGCGGGCCCTGGCCAGCGCCTCGTCCGGGTCGTCCCCGCCGACCTCGACGAACAGCCAGGCACCGCCCCGGGGCAGCGAGCCGGCCGCCGCCCCGACCAGGTCGGCCGCCATCCCCTCCACCGTCAGGGGCCGCAGCGGCAGAAGAAGGTGTGCGGCGTCGGCGGCCGCGCTCTCGTCGGGGTAGCCGAGCACCGCGAGCGCCCGCGCGGCAGGCGCGGGCACCAGCCGTACGGTCGCCTCGGTCAGCACCCCGAGCGTGCCCTCGCTACCGGTGAAGGCCCGTGCCGCGTCCCGCCCGTGCTCGGGCAGCAGCCGGTCCAGGGCGTACCCGGAGATACGCCGCGGGAGCTGCGGGAAGCCGGTGCGCAGCAGGGCCAGATGCTCGTCGGCCAAGGCCGACATGCCGTCCCGCAGGCGGCAGGCGGGACCCGGCATCGGGGCTTCCGGGCCATGGGTCCCGGTGACAGCGCTGTCCAGGCAGATGTGTTCGCCGCGGTAGGTGAGCACGTCCAGCGCTCGTACGTTGTCGGCGGTCGTTCCCCAGGCCACCGAGTGCGAGCCGCAGGCGTTGTTGCCGATCATGCCGCCGAGGGTGCAGCGGCTGTGCGTCGAGGGGTCGGGGCCGAAGGTGAGGCCGTGGACGGCGGCGGCGCTCCGCAGGTCGTCGAGGACCACCCCCGGCTGGACGCGGGCGGTGCGGGCGTCCGCGTCGAGGTCGACGATGTGGTTCATGTGCCGGGTGAAGTCCAGCACCAGCCCGGTGCCGGTGGCCTGACCCGCGATGGACGTCCCCCCGCCGCGGGGCACCACCGGCACGCCGTGCTCCCGGCACACGGCCAGCGCCGCCGCCACGTCCCGCGCGTCCCGGGGCGCCACCACGCCCAGCGGCACCCGGCGGTAGTTCGAGGCGTCCATGGTCATCAGGGCGCGCGCACCCGCGTCGCACGCGACCTCGCCGCGCACCGCGCCGCGCAACGCCCGCTCCAGGTCCTTCGTGAGACCAGCCGTCATACGCCCAGCTTGCCCGCTCGCCGCGCGGGGACGCCGCTCCGGGCGCGCACCGCCGCGCCGCCGCACCTGAGACCGCCGTCTCATCGGCTGGAACACTCACGGAAACAGGTCCGTTACGGGCTACGCTGCGCTCGTGGCTGACATCCAGATTCCCGCTGACATCAAGCCCGCCGACGGACGGTTCGGCGCGGGCCCCTCCAAGGTCCGGACGGAGGCGCTCGACGCGCTCGCCGCCACCGGGACGTCCCTGCTCGGCACCTCCCACCGGCAGGCGCCGGTGAAGAACCTCGTCGGTCAGGTCCGCGAGGGGGTCAGGCAGCTCTTCTCGCTGCCCGACGGCTACGAGGTCATCCTCGGCAACGGTGGGTCCACCGCGTTCTGGGACATCGCCACGCACGGTCTGATCACCAACAAGTCCCAGCACCTGTCCTTCGGCGAGTTCTCGTCGAAGTTCGCCAAGGCGGCTCAGCTGGCGCCGTGGCTGGCGGAGCCGACGATCGTGAAGTCGGAGCCGGGCACCCACCCCGAGCCGGTCGCGGAGGAGGGTGTGGACGTCTACGCCTTCACCCACAACGAGACCTCGACCGGTGTCGCCGCGCCGCTGCGCCGGGTCGCGGGCGCGGACGACGGCGCCCTGGTGCTGGTGGACGCCACCTCGGGCGCGGGCGGCCTGCCGGTCGACATCGCCGAGACGGACGTCTACTACTTCGCGCCGCAGAAGAACTTCGCGGCCGACGGCGGCCTGTGGGTCGCCGCGTTCTCCCCCGCCGCCCTGGAGCGGGCCGCGGCCATCGCCGCCTCCGGCCGCCACATCCCGGCCTTCTTCGACCTGCCGACGGCGATCGACAACTCGCTGAAGAACCAGACGTACAACACCCCGGCGCTGGCCACCCTCTTCCTGCTCAAGGAGCAGCTGGAGTGGATCAACGGCGAGGGCGGCCTCGACTGGGCGGTCAAGCGGACCGCCGACTCGTCCTCGCGGCTGTATGGCTGGGCGGAGAAGTCCTCGGTCGCGACGCCGTTCGTCACCGACCCGGCGCAGCGCTCCCAGGTCATCGGCACCATCGACTTCGCGGACGGCATCGACGCCGCCGCGATCGCGAAGGCGCTGCGCGCCAACGGCATCGTGGACACCGAGCCGTACCGCAAGCTGGGCCGCAACCAGCTCCGGGTCGCGATGTTCACCGCGGTCGACCCGGCGGACGTCGAGGCGCTGACCGCCTGCATCGACTACGTCATCGAGCACCTCTGACCGCTGCCCCACCCGCACGGTCACGCGCGACCCCGGCCCGCCAGGACGACGGCGGCCGGGGTCGCGCCACCTCCGCCCGCACATCGCGCTGACGGGCCCCACGAGGCCGCTTCCGCCCCCGCGTCAGTCCTTCCTGCCCCGCAGCAGCTTGCGCAGGCTCACACCCGCGGCGCCGATGACGGCGAGCACCGCGATACCGACCACCTTGTCGCTGCCGGTGGAGTGCGTCGTCTTCGTGGCACCCTCCGCGGGTCCGCCGGTGCCGCCCGAGGCGCCGCGCGCGCCGGACGAGCCGGTCCCTGCCACGTTGTCCGGCAGTTCGGCGCCGCTGAGCGTCTCCCGCCACACCTTGCTGTCGTTGCCCTCGCTGCTGTACATCAGCGCCTTGCCGTCCCGGGTGAAGGTGACGCCCTCGCCCTGCGGCTGCATGGGCAGATCGAGTTCGTCGATCTTCTGCGGGGCGCCCTTGACCCAGCGGTAGTCGATCGCCCAGAAGTAGCCGCGCAGTACCAGTCGGCTGCCGTCGGGCGAGAAGGCGCCGTCGGTGACCCAGGGGACGTCGGCGATCCGGCGGAAGACGTTGACGCCGTGGCTGCTCAGCTTGGCGGGGCCCTCGTAGAGACCGCCGCCGTCCTCGTTCTTGCTGGCGATGTAGACCCGGCCGGTCTTGGGGTGCACCATCAGCGCCTCGGCGTTGCGCGGGCCGCCGTCGTACTTGACGGTGAATCGGGTCACGTCGACCGTGCGGTCAGCGAGCTGTTTGGGCTCGGGGAAGCGGTAGATCCACACCTCGGGCCAGGAGCCGCCGAGGTTGTCGCCGATGTCCGCCACATAGAGGTCGCCGTCGGGGCCGAGGGAGATCGCCTCCACGTCCCGGGCGTGGATGCCGCGCATGGTGACCTTCGCGAGGGTCTTGCCGGTCGCGGAGTCGACGGCGTAGACGTACGGGCCGTCACCGCTGTCGTTGTGCGTCCAGTACACGCCCGGGTGAAGGCGGCTGGCGGCCAGTCCGCTCGACTCGGTGATCCTCGGGTCGCTCATGGTGAAGGCGACGGAGGGGCCGTTGTCGGCGACAGCGGGCACGGAGGCGCCCCAGGCCAGAGCGAGGGCGGCGCAGGCGGCGGCGGTCGGCAGGTACAGACGCATGCACCCCAGTGTCCCTGGTCGCCCGGCGGTCGGAGATGATGCCCCGCATGCGTTACCTCTTCGTCGGCGATTCCATGACGGTTGGCGCCGCGGGCGACTACACCTGGCGCTACCGCATGTGGCAGCACCTGTGCGGGCTCGGCGAGCCGTTCGCCGTGGTGGGCCCGCGTACGGCGCTCTACGACAAGGCGCTCGACGACGCGGTCTCGTCCGACTACGCCGATCCGGGATTTCCCCTGAGTGCCCGCCGCCATCTGGCGGGGTGGGGGGAGGGCTGGCAGCACATGGTGCCGCTGATCGGGGACGCCGTGCGCGAGCACCGCCCCGATGTGCTGCTGATATCGCTCGGCCTGATCGACCTGGGCTTCTACACCGACGCCGGGCAGACGGCGGAGAACGTGGAGCGGTTCATCGCCACCGCCCGCGCGGCCTCCCCCGGGCTGCGGATGGTGTTGCTGCCGGTCATCCCCAACACCCGCGCCGACCTCGACCCGGACTTCGCCGGCCAGTGCACGGAGCTGAACACCCGGATGGCCAAGACCGTCGCCGAGTACGACTCCCCCGCCTCGCCGCTGCTGCTCGCCTCCCGGCCGGACGGCTACGACATCCTGCTCGACACGTACGACGGCACCCACCCCAACGCCTCGGGCGAGCACAAACTCGCGGCGGCGTTCGCGGACGCGATGTACGAGGCGTGGGGCATCGGCGCGCGGTACACCGGGATCTGACGCCGCCTTCCGGTTGGCCCTTGATTCGAGCGCACTCCAAGAGCTTGGCTTGGCTGTCATGGAGTACACACAGCTCGGACGTACCGGCCTCAAGGTCAGCCGCCTGGTCCTGGGGACGATGAACTTCGGTCCGCAGACCGACGAGGCGGACAGCCACTCGATCATGGACGCGGCGCTGGCCGCGGGAGTCAACTACTTCGACACCGCCAACGTCTACGGCTGGGGCGAGAACAAGGGCCGCACCGAGGAGATCATCGGCAGCTGGTTCGCCAAGGGCGGCGACCGGCGCGACAAGACGGTGCTGGCCACCAAGGTCTACGGCAACATGGGCGCCGGGGACGACGTCTGGCCCAACCACGACAAGCTCAGCGCGCTCAACATCCGGCGCGCGGTGGACGCCAGCCTCCGGCGGCTGGGCACGGACTACATCGACGTCTACCAGTTCCACCACGTCGACCGGTCCGCCCCCTGGGACGAGATCTGGCAGGCGATCGACGTCCTGGTCCAGCAGGGCAAGATCCTCTACGCGGGCTCCAGCAACTTCGCGGGCTGGCACATCGCCCGCGCCAACGAGGCGGCGGCCCGCCGCGGCTCGCTCGGTCTGATCACCGAGCAGTGCCTGTACAACCTGGTGGAGCGGCGCGCCGAGATGGAGGTCATCCCGGCGGCGCAGGAGTACGGCCTCGGGGTGATCCCGTGGTCGCCGCTGCACGGCGGTCTGCTCGGCGGGGCGCTGCGCAAGCAGCGTGAGGGCGGCGCCTCGCGCTCGGCGGGCGGGCGCGCCGCGGACGGCCTCAAGTCGCAGGAGCAGCGCGACCAGATCCAGGCGTACGAGGACCTGTGCGACAAGCACGGGCTGCAGCCCGGTGACGTGGGCCTGGCCTGGCTGCTGACCCGTCCCGGGGTGACCGGTCCGATCGTCGGCCCGCGCACCCTCGACCAGCTCGACTCGGCGCTGCGGGCGGTGGAGCTGGAGCTGTCGGCGGAGTTCCTGGCGGCGCTGGACGAGATCTTCCCGGGCCCGGGGCCGTCCCCCGAGGCGTTCGCCTGGTGACCGACGAACGGAAGGTCACCATCCGGCAGGGCGGCGAGGACGACCTCGCGGCCACGATGGCGATGTTCGACAGCGCGGTGAACTGGCTGGTCGCCAACGGCCGCAGCGCCCAGTGGGGCACCGTCCCCTGGTCGCAGCGGCCGGAGGTGGTCACCAAGATCGGGCGGATGATGCGGCTCGGCACGCCGTGGATCGCCGAGGTCGACGGGGAGGCGGCCGGCACCCTCACCCTGTCGACGACCCCGCTGTCGGACTACGTCGAGGCCGCGGACGAGCCGGAGGTGTACATCCACCTCCTGGTGATCGACCGCCGCTTCTCGGGCCTCGGGGTGGGCAGCACGCTGCTGGCGCACGCCGTCGACGAGGCGCGGCGGCTCGGGGTGGGGCTGCTGCGGGTCGACTGCTACGCCGGGAGCGAGGGCAAGCTGGTGGACTACTACCGGCGCAACGGCTTCACACCGGTGTCGACCTTCACCGTCGGGGACTGGCCGGGGCAGCTGCTGGCCCAGCGGGTCTGAGGTGCGCCGCCGCGGTTCAGCGGACCGCGGCGGCGACGATCACCACCACGAGCATCAGCACGAAGGCGGCGGTCATCACACGGGTACGGGTCTTGGGGTCCACACCCCGAGGTTAACCGGCCGCCGTCACCCCTTCGGCGGGTGGGCCGCCGCACCGCCCAGCGGCCAGGCGGCGACGGTCTCGTAGTGCGGCTGCTCGCCGGGGACGCCGGAGCGCGGCAGGGCGCTGCTGACGAGGCAGAGGGTGTCGGCGGTCCACGGGGAGCCGTGGAAGGCGGCGAGGGCGTCGGCGAAGGGCCGCAGCCGGACGGCGGAGCCGCGCTGGGTACGGGCCAGCGTCAGATGTGCGCGGAAGGCGTGCTCCTCGTCGGAGGGCGCACCGGCCCGGCGGGCGGCGGCCCGTACCGAGTCGGCCAGCGTGCGGAGCCCGGTGAGGTCGCCCTCGGCACCGGTCCACAGCGCGCGGTCGCCGAACCGCCCGGCGCCCGAGAGCCGCAGCTCGTACGGTCCGTGGCGGTGGGCGGCGCGGGCGAGGCGTTCGTCGAGTTCGGGGCGGATCTCGTCGGCGACCTCACCGAGGAAGGCGAGGGTGAAGTGCCAGCCCTCGGGATGCGTCCAGCGCAGCTCCTCCGCGCCGGGCAGGCGGCGTGCCGGGGCGAGGGCGTCGGCCAGCTCCCCGGCCGCACGATCGGGCGGCAGCAGGGCCACGAAGAGCCTCATACCGCCGTCCTCACCCGCCGCGCCGCGTCCCCGTCACCCGGTACGCCGTCCCCGGCCACGCCGTCGCCGGAGACCCGGTCATCGACCACACGGTCCCCGGGCACCCCGTCACCGGACGCCCGGTCATCGACCACACGGTCCCCGGCCACGCCGTCCTCCTGCCCGTCGTCGTCACCCGGGGCCGGGGCGGCGGAAGTGTCGCGGGGGGACGTCTGGCGCGGGACGAAGGAGATCAGCGGCCGGTCCTTGCGGCGACTCATGGTGACCTGGAGCCGCAGACCGCCCGTCCTGGCCAGCACCAGGCCGACGGTGGCGGCGGCGGCCGCGGAGATGAGACCGCCGGACATGAGCCCGACGCGGGCCCCGTAGGTGTCGGTGACCCAGCCCATGACCGGGCCGCCGATCGGGGTGCCGCCGACGAACACCATCATGTAGAGGCTCATCACCCGGCCGCGCATGACGGGGTCGGTGGCGAGCTGCACGGTGGCGTTGGCGGTGGTGTTGAAGGTCAGCCCGAAGATGCCGATCGGCACCAGCAGGACGGCGAAGATCCAGAAGTCCGGGGACATGGCGGCAGTGGCCTCCAGCAGCCCGAAGCCCAGGGCGCCGGCGACCAGCACACGCAGCCGGGTGCGGCTGCGGCGGGCGGCGAGCAGGGCGCCGAGCAGGGAGCCGGCCGCCATCAGGGAGTTGAGCAGGCCGTAGGTGCCGGCGCCGCTGTGGAACTCCTTGTTGACGAAGGCGGAGACCCAGATCGGGAAGTTGAAGCCGAAGGTGCCGATGAAGCCGACCAGCACGATCGGCCAGATCAGTTCCGGCTTGCCCGCGACGTAGTGCAGGCCCTCGCGGAGCTGGCCCTTGCCGCGGCGGGGCGCGCGCTCGATCTTGTGCAGCTCGGCGGTGCGCATCAGCAGCAGGCCGGTGAGCGGCGCGAGGAAGGACAGGCCGTTGATCAGGAAGGCCCAGCCGCTGCCCACGGCGGTGATCAGCACACCGGCGACGGCGGGGCCGACGAGGCGGGCGGCCTGGAAGTTGGCGGCGTTGAGGGAGACGGCGTTGCGCATGACGGAGGGGCCGACCATCTCGACGACGAAGGTCTGCCGGGTGGGGTTGTCGACGACGGTGACCATGCCGAGCAGGAAGGCGATCGCGTAGACGTGCCAGACCTGGACGACGCCGCTGAGGGTGAGGGCGGCCAGCAGCAGCCCGAGCAGGCCGAGCATGGCCTGGGTGAAGAGCAGGATCTGCCGCTTGGGGTAGCGGTCGGCTATGACGCCGCCGTAGAGGCCGAACAGCAGCATCGGCAGGAACTGCAGGGCGGTGGTGATGCCCACCGCGAAGGAGGAGCCGGTGATGCTGAGCACCAGCCAGTCCTGGGCGATCCGCGACATCCAGGTGCCGGTGTTGGACACGACGGCGCCGGTCGCGAAGAGCCGGTAGTTGCGGATCCGGAGGGCACCGAAAGTGCCGGTCCTCCGTTCCGCGGGACGGTCAGGTTCGGTTGCGGCTTCTGGTCCGGCTGCCGAACTCAATCGGTTCTCGCCTCCCCTTCATCGATGGCGTCGGGCGTCGGTCGGCGTCCACGCGGTGCGGTGGTCGTGCACGGCCGCGCGACAGTGGTGCGCGGCGGTGCGGTGGTCGTTCACGCCAGTGCGGTTCACAGGTGAGCGAGCTTCTCGAGGACGGGGGCGGCCTGGCGCAGGATGGCCCGCTCGTCGTCGCTGAGGCCCTCGGTGAGCTGGGCCAGCCAGGCGTTCCGCTTGGTGCGGCTCTCGGCGAGCATCGCCTCGGCCTGCTCGGTGCGGCTCACCACGACCTGGCGCCGGTCCTCGGGGTGCGGTTCCCTGCGGACCAGCCCCTTGGCCTCCAGCATCGCCACGATGCGGGTCATCGACGGCGGCTGCACATGCTCCTTGCGGGCCAGCTCCCCCGGGGTCGCCGAGCCGCAGCGGGCCAGCGTGCCCAGCACCGACATCTCGGTCGGGCTGAGCGTCTCGTCGACGCGCTGGTGGCGCAGCCGCCGTGACAGTCGCATCACGGCGCCTCGCAGCGAGTTCACTGCGGCGCGGTCGTCCTCGGACAGTTCGGTCACGCTGTCCAAGCTATCTCATTACTTAGTCTAAGTAAACCTGAGAGGTGCCCCACAACTCCCCCCGCGCCCCGGCCGCCCCAGACCCCTCGTGCGCGTATTACACCTGCTTGGCCGAGACCTCACCCGTTTGGGTGAGATGTCCACCGAAAGTGACGCGCGGGGCCGCCCGCGGCGGGGACCGTGGGGCCATGGCATCGAGAGTGCTCAGCCTCCGCATAGACGGAGATCTGTGGGACCGGATTCGCGAGCATGCCGCCAAGCGCGGGATGAGCGCCCAGGACTATGTGGTCAGTACGCTCGTCCGCGACGATTTCGACGAACGCTTCCAGACCGCGGTCGACGAGACCGCGCGCTTCTACGGGCAGGACGGCTGCACCCAGGCCCCGCAGAGCGCCCAGAGCACGCAGAGCCGGGCCCCGCACTGCCCCCAGAGCCCTCAGAGCAGGCCGAGCGCGGGCATCAGGTAGTAGAAGCCGAAGATCGCGGACACCGCGTACAGCGCCACCGGCACCTCGCGGCCCCGGCCCGCGGCGAGCCGCAGCACGCAGAAGGCCAGGAAGCCGATGCCGATGCCGTTGGTGATCGAGTAGGTGAACGGCATCAGCACCATGGTCAGGAAGGCCGGGGCGGCGATCGTGAAGTCGCTCCAGTCGATGTCCCGCACCGAGCCCGCCAGGATGAGGAAGCCGACCGCCACCAGCGCCGGGGTGGCCGCCTGGGCGGGCACCATCGTGGCCAGCGGCGTGAAGAACAGCGCGAGCACGAACATCAGGCCGGTGACGATGCTCGCCAGACCGGTTCTGGCACCCTCGCCGACGCCGGCGGTGGACTCCACGAAGCAGGTGTTGGCCGACGAGGAGGTGGCGCCGCCGAGCGCGGTGGCGACACCGTCCATCATCAGCACCTTGTTGATACCGGGCAGGTCGCCCTTGTCGTCCAGCAGGTGCGCCTCGTCCGCGACGCCGAGGATGGTGCCCATCGCGTCGAAGAAGCAGGACAGCAGCACGGTGAAGACGAAGAGCACCCCGGTGAGGTAGCCCACCTGGTGGAAGCCGCCGAAGAGGCTGACCTTGCCGATCAGGCCGAAGTCCGGGCTGGCCACCGGGTTGTGCGGCAGCTTGGGCACGGTGAGGCCCCACTGGGCGGCCGGGATGTCGACGGTGGCGTCCAGGATCAGCGCGAGCACGGTCATCGCGACGATGGAGATCAGGATCGCGCCGGAGACCTTGCGGATGATCAGCGCCAGGGTGAGCAGGGTGCCGATGATGAAGACGAGTACGGGCCAGCCCCTGAGGTGGCCGTCGGCGCCGAGTTCCAGCGGCACCGTGGTGTGGGCGAGGTCCGGCACCCGGCTGACGAAGCCCGAGTCCACCAGCCCGATGAGCATGATGAACAGGCCGATACCGATGGCGATGCCCTTGCGCAGGCCCAGCGGCACCGCGCTCATCACCCGCTCCCGCAGCCCGGTGGCGACCAGGATCATGATCGCGAACCCGGCGAGCACCACCATGCCCATCGCGTCCGGCCAGCTCATCCGGGGCGCGAGCTGGAGGGCGACCACCGTGTTCACGCCGAGGCCCGCGGCCAGCGCGATCGGCACATTGCCGATGACGCCCATCAGCAAAGTGGTGAGGGCGGCGGTGAGGACGGTGGCGGTGACGAGCTGCGCACTGTCGAGGTGGTGGCCGAACTTGTCCACGCCGGAGCCGAGGATGATCGGGTTGAGCACGATGATGTAGGCCATCGCGAAGAAGGTGGCGAGGCCGCCGCGGATCTCGCGGGAGACCGACGACCCGCGTGCGGAGATCCGGAAGTAGCGGTCAAGGCCGGTGGCGGGCGGCATGCGGGTCCTCAAGGTGCTCAGCTTTAGGTGATCGTACGAATGTTTCCAGCCAGTAGATGGCCGCTTCAGTATGAATAACCAGCAGGTCCCACGCCATCTCCGCGCGTAGACCCCGGCGAGCCCCGGCAGTTCCCGGCCGCCGCTCCCCCGCCGGGACCGGCGGCATAGCATGTCCCCCATGAGCGAGTGGACGACCAGGCGCGAGGCTCCCGAGCCACTGGAGGCGAACGACGTCGCGACCGTGACGGTCGGCACGATCGTCTGGTTCGCGCTCTTCCTGGTGCAGCTCCCCTTCTACGGCTGGTACTCCGACCACGGCCACACCTGGTGGATCTGGACCTGCCTGGCCGGAGCGGGGCTCGGCCTGATCGGCCTGAAGTACACCACCGCCCGGCGCGCCGCCATCCGGCGAGCGGAGGCCCAGCGCGCCGCCGACGCCGGCGAGGCCCAGGCGCCGGTCACCGACTGACCCGGGCAGAACGGGCAGAGCAGGCAGAACGGGTGAAGACGCCCGGTGCCACGTACCGTCGGAGCCATGACGGAACGCACGGACACCGACGTCGTCACGGGCAGTCCCGGACTGACCGGCGCTGAGGTCGCCGAGCGCGTCGCGCGCGGCGAGGTCAACGACGTACCCGTGCGCTCGTCCCGGTCCACCCGCGAGATCGTCCGGGCCAACGTCTTCACCCGGTTCAACGCGATCATCGGCGTGCTCTTCCTGGTCATCCTGGTGGTCGGACCGATCCAGGACGGTCTCTTCGGCTTCGTCATCGTCGCCAACACCGCGATCGGCATCGTCCAGGAGCTGCGGGCCAAGCGGACCCTCGACAGCCTGGCGGTCATCGGCGAGGCCAAGCCGACCGTGCGCCGCGAGGGCGAGGCGGCCGAGATCTCGACCTCGGAGATCGTCCTCGGCGACCTGATCGAGCTGGGCCCGGGCGACAAGGTGGTCGTGGACGGCGAGATCGTCGAGGCGGACGGGCTGGAGATCGACGAGTCGCTGCTCACCGGCGAGGCCGACCCCGTGCTCAAGCGGCCGGGCGACCCGGCGATGTCCGGCAGCTTCGTGGTGGCGGGCGGCGGCGCGTTCACCGCCACCAAGGTCGGGCGCGAGGCGTACGCGGCGCAGCTCGCCGAGGAGGCGTCCCGCTTCACCCTGGTCAACTCCGAGCTGCGCAACGGCATCAGCCAGATCCTGAAGTACGTCACCTGGATGATGGTGCCGACCGCGGTGGGCCTGATCATCAGCCAGTTCACGGTGGAGAGCCACGACGCGCGCGAGGCGGTACGGCGCACCGTGGGCGGGATCGTGCCGATGGTGCCCGAGGGGCTGGTGCTGCTGACCTCGGTGGCGTTCGCGATCGGGGTGATCCGGCTCGGCCGCAAGCAGTGCCTGGTCCAGGAGCTGCCCGCGATCGAGGGGCTGGCCCGGGTGGACGTGGTCTGCCTCGACAAGACCGGCACCCTCACCGAGGGCGGCATGGACGTGGCCGACCTGCGCATGCTCGACGGCGCCGACCCGCAGTACGTCGCCCGCGCGCTCACCGCGCTCGGCGGCTCCGACCCGCGCCCCAACGCCAGCCTCCAGGCGATCATCGACGCCTATCCCCCGTCGGCGGCGGGCGGGGACGCCGGGAGCGACGGCTGGCGGTGCACCGAGGCGCTGCCGTTCAGCTCCGCCCGCAAGTACAGCGGCGCGGCCTTCAACGAGCCGGATGGCACCAGCAGTACGTGGCTGCTCGGCGCTCCTGACGTGCTGCTGCCCACCGGGCACGCCTCACTCGCCGAGATCGACCAGCTCAACGACGAGGGCCTGCGGGTGCTGCTGCTGGCCCGTACCGAGGCGCCGCTGGGCGACGCGCGGGCGGCCGCCGCGGTCAGCCCGTACGCGCTCGTCGTCCTGGAGCAGCGGCTGCGGCCCGACGCCGGCGACACCCTGCGCTACTTCGCCGAGCAGGAGGTGCACGCCAAGGTCATCTCCGGGGACAACGCGGTCTCGGTCGGCGCGGTCGCGGGAAAGCTGGGGCTGCCCGGGGCGCAGGCGCCGGTGGACGCCCGCCACCTGCCCGCGGACCGGGACGAGATGGCCGGGGTGCTGGAGGCCGGCGCCGTCTTCGGTCGGGTCACCCCGCAGCAGAAGCGCGACATGGTCGGCGCGCTCCAGTCCCGCGGGCACAACGTGGCGATGACCGGCGACGGCGTCAACGACGTCCTGGCGCTCAAGGACGCCGACATCGGGGTCTCGATGGGCTCGGGGTCCGAGGCGACCCGGGCCGTCGCCCAGATCGTGCTGCTCGACAACAGCTTCGCCACCCTGCCCTCGGTGGTCGCCGAGGGCCGCCGGGTGATCGGCAACATCACCCGGGTCGCCACGCTGTTCCTCACCAAGACCGTCTACTCGGTGCTGCTGGCGGTGCTGGTGGTGTGCTGGCAGGTGCCGTATCCGTTCCTGCCGCGGCATCTGACCCTGCTGTCCACGCTCACCATCGGCGTCCCGGCCTTCTTCCTGGCGCTGGCGCCCAACAAGGAGCGCGCCAGACCGCACTTCGTCCGGCGCGTGATGCGCTACGCCACCCCCGCCGGGCTGATCTGCGGGACCGCCGCGATGCTGTCGTATCTGCTGGCCCGGCACCACTACACCGGCAGTGGGTCGCTGGACGCGGAGACCAGCGCGGCGACGCTGACGCTGTTCCTGACGGAGCTGTGGGTGCTGGCGATCGTCGCCAGGCCCTACACCTGGTGGCGGATCGCGCTGGTGCTGGCGATGGGGCTCGGCTTCCTGATCGTGCTGGTCACCCCGTGGCTGCAGAGCTTCTTCGCCCTGAAGCTGTCGGGGATGGAGGGCCCCTGGACGGCGGTGGTCATCGCGGTGGTGGGCGCGGTGCTGCTGGAGTTCGTCTGGGCGTGGGTGCGGCGGCGCGACACCGACTGACGCGCCGCACGCCACCCACCGACACGCCCAACGCCCGCGCGCCCCCACGCGGCCGTCAGTCGAACCAGCGGTCCCTGGCCAGCTCCTCCGTCCGGGACGGGTCCTCCAGCAGCGCGGCGAGCTCGAAGCGCCGCTCCCAGTGGCCCGCGGCCCAGGCGAGCCCGGCCGCGACGCCTTCGACGGTCGAGGCGTGCAGCACACCGTCCTGGTAGCGCCAGTCGACCTCGATGTCGCCGGTGACCAGCAGTTCCTCGTGCTCGATGTAGGAGACAGGTGCGGCCGGGAGGAGTTCGCGGACCGCGGCGGTCACCTCGTGCGGCTCGCCCTCGGAGACCACCTCGGCGGTGACGGCGTCGCTGAGGCGGCGGACCTGGAACAGCTCGGCGAGTTCGGCGGCCAGCCGCGGCGGTACGGGCAGCAGCGCGCGCCCGTCGGCCAGCGGCAGCAGGTCGGGGGCGTCCGCGACCAGCGCGTCGGCGGCGTCCACCACTTCGGGACGGCCGTCGACGACGACCCGCAACTCGTCGGGGAGGGTGACCTGTTCGGGGTCGAGTACGGCCAGCGCCGCGTACAGCCGGTGCAGTTGGGCGGGGGTGACCGGCCGGTCGGGGTCGGCGAGCCGGGCCAGCAGTTCGGCGGCGCCGCCGGGTTCGTCGAGCAGCGCGCGTACCGAGGTGCGCACCCCCAGCGCCCGCAGCACCTGCTCGTCCACGGCGGTGTCGGTCTCGGCCTCGTCGTAGAGCCCGGCGAGCAGCGGGTCGCCGCCCGCGGCGCGCAGGCCGACCGGGCGGCGGCCGTCCAGCACCGGGTGGTCGCGCAGCCACCAGGCGGTGTACGGGCGTACGGACTCGGTGGTGCCGTCGGGCAGCAGCACCCGCAGCGGGGCGGCGATCGCGTCGCGCAGCGGCGGGCGGGAGAGCAGGGCGAGGGCCTGCGGCCAGGCGTCGTCGTCGACCATGTCGAGGTCGCGCACCCCGATGACCTCGGTGGCCACCGGGGGGACATCGGACTCGGGGAGCTGGTCGAGGACGTCCTCGCACCACACGTCGACCGCGTCGAGCAGGCCGATGTCGTCGGGCTCGGCCCAGTCGCTGTCGCGCGGTTCGAGGTCGTCGGGGTCGAGGACCACGTCGGCGGCGCGGACCAGCGCGAAGGTGGCGAGCACACCGACGGCGGTGAGCGGCTGTTCGCCCCAGCGGTCGGCCAGTTCGGCGTCCACGGCGGCCAGTTCGCCCTCGCGCAGGACGGCTTCCAGCGGGCTGCCGGGGAGCACCAGCTCGCCGGCGGGGGCGAGTTCGCCGTCCTCGTCGGGCAGCGCGAGCGCGGCGAGCCACGGCTCGTCGCCGGGGGCGAGACCGGCCGCGCGGGCCAGGCCCAGCACGGTCTCGGCGAGTTCGTCGGCGTCCAGGGTGCTCTCGTCGTCCCAGGCGCCGCCCTCGTCGTCGAGGGAGGCGGCGACGGCTGCCCTGACCTGCGGGGAGGTGAGGATGGCGCGGGGTGTGGCGGGGGCGGCGCCCAGCTTCTCCAGCAGCGGGTGCGCGGCGTCGGGGTGGGCGACGCGCAGGCCGAGCCGGGTCAGCGCGGCGGCGTCCACGGCGGCGTCGGTCTCTCCCGCGACCGGCAGCAGCACCTGGCGCGGGCCGACCACCGTACGGCCGTCGGCAAGCGGTACGGGCAGGCCGCTGAGCACGTCGGCGTCGGTGCCCGCGAGGGCGTCGTAGAGCCGCCACCACCAGTCGGCGGGGCGTTCGGTGCCCGACAGGCGGTCGACGGCGTCGGCGAGGGTGAGCCGGGCGACGCCGAGCTGACGCAGCGCGGGGCGGCGTTCCAGGGCGGCGGGGACGAGGGTGGGCAGCACTTCGGCGAGTACCCGGACCGCCTCCGCGGTCGCGCCCTCCACCACCTCGGCCTCGACCGGGCGCAGCGCCCGCACCTGGTCGGCCAGCAGCGCGCCACCGTCCCAGTCGGTCCCGGTGCCGCCGCCGTCCGCGGCGGTGTCGCCGCCGGGGGCGGGCTGCGCGGCGCGCGGCAGGAACGGGGTGCGGGGCAGCGCGGCGAGCACCCGGCGGCGCAGTTCGGCGTCCAGTTCGCCCTTGCCGAGCGGGCCGGGGACGAGGTCCACCACCCCGGCGCAGACCGGCCGCCAGGCGGCGAGCAGCCGGACGTACGACTCGGCGGCGCGCTCCAGCAGGAAGTCGGTGAGCGGCCCGGGCGCGGCGTGCCGCCGGGTCGGGTCGAGCGGGAAGGAGGCGAGCAGCAGCGCGGGCAGGCCCAGCGGCTCGTCGGTCGGGGTCGGGGCGTGCACGACGGCGGCGGTGCGCGGGGCGGCCGGGGCGCCGTCCTTGTCGACCGGTACGGCCCAGGTGACCGACCAGACCGGGCGCAGCCGCTCCTCCACCGGGCGGTCGGCGAGCAGCTCGGCGGCAAGGTCGCCGGCCGCGGAGTCCACCCGCCAGCGGGCCGGGTCGCTACGGGCGCTGTCGGTGATCTCGACGTCGCCGTCGGGGAGTTGGCGGCGCGTCAGGGTCCGTACGCCGGACGGCGTGTCGATCACGACCTCGGACAGCCCCGGCAGGGCGAGCAGCAACGCGTCGTCCACAGCCGCGAGCAGACGGGCCGTCAGATCCTCGGCGGCGCCGTCGCGCAGCGGCAGCACGACGGCGGTGTCGTACGTCTCGGGCGCGCGCCCCTCGGCGGGGAACGGCAGTCGCAGCAGCGGCACATGGCCGTCCCGGCGCCGCAACTCGTCCGCCAGGCCGGGGACTTCGGCGGCCAGCGCGCGGGCCTCGTTGAGCGACCAGCGCACGCCGCCCGACCGGCTGACCACCGCGGGCTCGTCGCTGACCGCGAGTACGGCGGCGAAGCCGACGCCGAAGCGGCCGACCGAGGCCGGGCCGTCGTCGCGCTTGGCGGAGGCGCGCAGCGTCGACAGGGACTCCACCGCGGCGGCGTCCAGCGGGGCGCCGGTGTTCGCGGCGGCCAGCAGCGACGGGTCGCCGTCGGTGCCCTCGTGCAGCGTCAGCCGCAGGCGGCCCGGCACTCCGGCGCGGACGGCGGCGTCCGCCGCGTTCTGCGCCAGTTCCACCACGAGCCGGTCGCGGTAGCCGCCGAGCGCGAGATCCTCCTCGGCGTTGGCGTCCTCGCGGAAGCGGGCTGCGGACACCGACCAGGCGGTCAGTACCCCGTGGCGCAGCGCCGTGGTGCCGAAGGCGTCGGTGCTGCCCTCCGTCGGTCGGATCCCTGCGCGGTTCACGGTCGGCCCCTCCACTCCTCGGCCCCGGTCAGGGCCCTGCACCGTGACCGTACCGCCATTGGGACACCCCTCGCGCGCTGGGCGAGGCCCGGTCGCGCGAGGGGTTCCCGAGGTCGGTGGCAGGAATGTGACGCAGAGAGGTCAGAAGGCCCAGACGTATCCGGCGCCGTCCCATGGCATGTCGGCCATCGGGTTGGAGAACTTCCCGTTGCCGAGGCCCTGGTAGTAGTACGACTGGCCGGGAAAACCGCGGTCGAAGTCGCTGACGCCGTCGCCCGTGATGTCGCCGGTGGCGAAGAGCTGCTGGTCGGAGGGCCAGCTCGCGCTGAACTTGGTGCGGGCGCCGAACCAGCCCCTGCCGTTGCCCGGGTAGAGCCACAGGCCGCGGGCGGAGTCCCGGGCGATGAGGTCCGACTTCCCGTCGCCGTTGACGTCACCGACGCCCAGCAGCGCGTTCATCCCGCTCCAGCCGCCGCCGATCTTGACGCGGGGCGCGAACCAGCCGTGGCCGTTGCCCGGGTACAGCCACAGCACACCGGCGGAGTCGACGGCGACCAGATCCCGCCTGCCGTCCCCGTTGAGGTCACCGACGGCCGCCAGCTGCCGCATGGAGTTCCAGCCGCCGCCGACCTTCACCCGCGGCGCGAACCAGCCCTTGCCGTTGCCGGGGTACAGCCACAGCACACCGTTCTTGTCCCGGGCGAAGACGTCCTCCTTGCCGTCGCCGTTGTAGTCGCCGTGCCGCACCAGCTTGGTCATGGAGTCCCAGCCGGCCCCGATCAGATGGCCCTTGTCGTCCCCCGGCAGGAACCACAGCTTGCCGCCGTACGCCCGCTCCAGCAGGTCGGGACGGCCGTCGCCGTTCAGGTCGCCGAACTGGGCTGCCGCGGGCAGACCGGACGGGCGCGAGTCGGGCCGGTACCAGTCCATGTACGGGGTGCCGTAGCTCAGCTCGAAGTCGGAGTGGGCGATGCGGATGGAGCTGAAGACGTTGTCGAGCTCGGAGAAGGAGAAGTTCAGGTCGATGGCGCCGTTGTACGGGGACACGTACAGCGAACCGACGTGCTGTGTCGTGTAGTTGGGGCCGTCGAGCAGGGAGATGTACAGGCCCGTGTTGTTGACCAGTGACGAGATCCGGTTGTCCCACCAGCCGAGCGTGGGCTGACTGGTGGAGAAGGTGGCCATCTGGCCGCCGAAGTCGGGGGACTGGAAGACGCAGAACTTCCCGGCGGGGCAGCGCGAGGAGGGGTCGTACGTCGAGGCGGTGGCGGTCGGCGCGCCCGCGAGCAGGGTCGCGGTCAGCGCGGCGGCGCCGCCCAGCGCCGCGGCGGCCTTCCAGCGGGCGCGGGCGCGGAAGGGGGCCAGTCGCCGCAGCAGCGAGGAAATCGGCATCGGTGCACTCCGGAGGTGGAGAGGAGGAGAGGAGAAGGTGAGGGGCCGGACGCGGCTCAGAACCCGAACTGCCGGTCGCGGGCCATGCCTTGCTGCGACGGCGCCCTGAGCGGGCCGGTGGAGGTGCCGGGGTAGACGTAGACCTCGTTGTCCTTGGAGTGGGCCACGATGTCGGGCAGGCCGTCCCCGGTGGCGTCGCCGATGCCGTAGATCTCCTGCATGGAGTTCCAGCCGCCGGTGCCGATCTTGACGCGGGTGGCGAACCAGCCACGGCCGTTGCCGAGGTAGAGCCACAGCCTGCCCGCGCTGTCGCGCGCCACGAGGTCGTTCTTGCCGTTGTGGTTGAGATCGCCGGAGCCGACCAGCGCGGTCATCGAGTTCCACCCGCCGCCGATCCGCAGGCGGGCGCCGAACCAGCCCTTGCCGTTGCCCGGGTAGAGCCACAGCACACCGCTGGTGTCCGCGGCGACCAGATCGCCCTTGCCGTCGCCGTTGAGGTCACCGGTGGCGACCAGCATCCGCATGCTGTTCCAGCCGCCGCCGACCTCCACCCGGGGCGCGAACCAGCCCTTGCCGTTGCCGGGGTAGAGCCAGAGCACGCCGTCGCGGTCGCGGGCGAAGACGTCCTCCTTGCCGTCGCCGTTGTAGTCGCCGTGCCGGACCAGCTTGGTCATGACGTTCCAGCCGCCGCCGATCCGCACACCGCCGCCGTTGCCGGGCAGGAAGCACAGCAGGCCGTCCTGGCTGCGGGAGATCTCGTCCGCGATGCCGTCGCCGTTCAGGTCGCCGAAGTGACCGTTGGCGGGAAGGTTCGCGGGGCGCTTGCGGATGTCGTTGCCCCAGAACGGGAAGTCGCGGTTGCTGCCGCAGTCGTACCCGTCCGTGGTGAACTCCACCGAGCTGATGGCGTTGTCCAGTTGGGGCATCGGGCTCTCGTCGTACGAGATCTCCCCCGAGTACTCGATGTCCTCGGGAGACTCGCCGCCCTGGTAGTCCGGTGCGGCGTACAGGCACATCGCCAGGTCGGTGAAGTTGGCGAGCGAGGTGATGCGGTTGTCCCAGCTGCCCAGCGTGGCGCGGTCGCCGGTGATGACGGTCATGGCGCCGGTGCCGCGGGGGCCGTCGAAGACGCATGCCCTGCCCCAGGCGCACCGGTCGTAGCCGGTCGCGGCATGGGCCGTCCCGGCAGCGGTCAGCAGCCCGGCGGTGACGGCCGCGGCCGTGAAGAAAGCGCGTACGGAGAAACGCACGTAACCCCCCCAATTGAGTACGGTGCGCGAAGTGATGGCGAACAGCTCGTGAAGAGCAGGCGCATACTAGCCCCGGTCAACCGTCACACCCGCCAGCGGGGGGCGGATCAGGAGTGGTCAGGTCGCCTCAGGAGTGGCCGAGCTCCTCCGCCGGCTCCTCCTCCTCGACCGAGCCGTGCCGGTCGGGGTGCAGCGCCATCGGCTCCGCCTCGTTCATCTCGTCGAGGACCATCGGCGGCGGGGTCGGCGTCTTCGGCATGATCGCGGCCTCGGAGTGGCCGCCGCAGCCGTAGGAGAGCGAGACCAGGCGGCCGTCGGCGGGCGCGAACTCGTTGGCGCAGACGCCGAACGCCTGGCTCAGCGAGCCCGCGATGGGCACCAGGAAGCCGCAGCTCACACAGTTGGCCGGGGCGGCCTGTGCCATCGGGGTCTTCGCGCCGAACTGCTCCTCCCAGCGGTCGGCGGCGGTGTGCAGCCCGAAGCGGGAGAGCACCCGGGGCCGCCCCATGCCGATCTCGGCGGCGACGGCGCTGATCGTGGCGGGCGCGGGCACCACCATGTCCTCCGGGTCCACCTCCGCGTCGCCGCCGGGGAAGGGCTCCTCGTCCTCGCCCGTCCAGCCCGGCTCCAGGCGCAGGTCGTCGGCCTCCGTGGGCAGCAGGTCGCCGGGGCCCATGTCGCCGGGGCGCAGCCGGTCGCTCCACGGCACCCATTCGGGCGCGAGCACCGCGTCGCTGCCGGGCACCAGCACCGTCTCGTCGATGGTGATGTTCTTGGCGCGCGAGGCCCGGGTCAGGGTGGTCGCCCACCGCCAGCCGCGGTAGGCGGGTTCCTTGCAGGCGAAGAAGTGCGTCACGACCCGGTCGCCCTCGGCGATGACGCCCAGGTGCTCCCCGACCGACTGTGGCCCGGCCGCCTCCTCGGTCACGGCTAGCGCGACAGCGACCGCCTCGGCGCACAGGCGGTCAGGGGTACGGCTTCGCATCGCAGCACTCACAGAAATCGTTTCTCTCTCTACGCCGTCTCACGTGTGCGCCGCGACGCGACTGACCCGAGGGGGAAAACCTTGGCGGAGCGGACCTGCGGACCGCTTCGACGCCTCCGTTGACTGCCTTCGTGGCCTGCCCGAGCGTCTTCGGGCGCACCTGTTGTCACCCATTCTGCGCGATCGCACGCTACCTGTGCGCATCGCGAGCGCAAAGGAGGGGGTGCGTGCTCTTCCGATTGGGGCAGGATTGCCTTCGTGGCACGAACCGTGACCTCGGGCCCTGGGCCCGTGCGCAAGGCCGGACGCGCCCTCGCGAGTGGCGTGGGGCGGTCCGGCGGAGCTGTGCGCCGCCGCGTCCGGCGGACGACACACGCGGGGGGTGCGGGCGAGTCGGGGCTGGCGAAACTCATCGAGTTGCACGCGGTGAACTCGGCCGGCGACATGCTGATCACGCTGGCGCTCGCCAGCACCGTGTTCTTCTCGGTCCCCACCGGCCAGGCCCGCGGCCGGGTGGCGCTCTACCTGCTGGTGACGATGGCGCCCTTCGCGCTGCTGGCGCCGGTGATCGGCCCGCTGCTCGACCGGCTCGGGCACGGCCGCCGGGTGGCCATGGCCTGCGCGATGCTGGCCCGCGCGGTGCTGGCCTGGACGATGGCCGGGGTGATCACCACCGCGGGTCTCGGCCTGTATCCGGCGGCGCTCGGCGTGCTGGTGGCGTCGAAGGCGTACGGCGTGCTGCGCAGCGCGGTGGTGCCACGCCTGCTCCCGGGCAGAACCACGCTCGTCAAGGCCAACTCGCGGGTCACTCTCGCGGGTCTGCTCGCGACGGCCATCGCGGCGCCGGTCGGTGCCGGGCTGCATGTGATCGGGCCGCAGTGGCCGCTCTACGGGGCCTTCGTGGTCTTCGTCGTCGGCGCGCTGCTGTCGATGTCCCTGCCGCAGAAGGTGGACTCGGCACGCGGTGAGAGCCGGGTGCGGCTGTCGGCCGACGAGGAGGCGCCGCCCGAGCCCGCGGGCATCCCGGGCAAGCGGCCGAGCCTGCTGGGCGTCGGCTCGTCGGTGCTGCACGCCCTGCAGGGCAACTCGGGGCTGCGCGCGCTGTCCGGCTTCCTGACGATGTTCCTGGCGTTCCTGCTGCGCGAGCACCCGCTGAACGGGCTGACCCCGGCGATGTCGCTGGGCGTGGTCGCGATCGCGGCGGGCGTCGGAAACGCGCTCGGTACGGCGCTCGGGGCGATGCTCAGGGCCCGCGGCCCCGAGATCATCATCGCGGGCGCGCTGGTCTGCTCGCTGACGGTGACCACGCTCGCGGCCACCTGGTACGGGTTGTTCACCGTCGCCGGGGCCGCGGCCATAGCGGGCGTCGGACAGGCGCTGGCGAAGCTGTCGCTGGACGCGCTGATCCAGCGCGATGTGCCGGAGTCGGTGCGGACCTCGGCCTTCGCCCGCTCGGAGACCGCCCTGCAGCTGTCCTGGGTGGTCGGCGGCGGCCTGGGGATAGTGATGCCGCTGAACGGCCCGCTCGGGCTGCTGGTGGGCGCCAGTCTGGTGCTGGTCGCGTTCCTGGCGTCGGTACGCGGACTGCTGGGCGCGGCCCGGCGCGGCAGCACGGCCCGCGCGCGGGTGGCGTAATCCTGCTCACTCGCGCCCGGGTGGCGTAGGGCCCGGCAGTCCCGCCCGCGGCTCGCGCCCGGCCTGAGCCGCAGGTGGGCGCGGGGCCGCCCGGGCGGGGACACGTCGCACCCCCGCGCAGCCCGGGGGCGGCCGCCCGGTAGCCTCACCCCCATGAGCATTCGCCGCGCTGCCACCACCCTCGGTGCCCTCTCCCTCGGGCTCGTCGCCCTCACCGCCTGCGACAAGCCGACCCCGCTGGCGACAGTGACCGTGGGCACCCGGTCCGTGACCGCGGAGGCCGTGAACAAGTGCTACGACAACGGCAAGAAGCTGCCGGACGTGGCGTTCCAGGCGTGCCTGGCGGCCGCCCCGAAGGAGCACCACATCACGGTGGGCCTGGGCGACAAGGTGCGCATCGGCGTGGACCCGAAGCTCGCCAAGAAGGGCTGGCTGATCGCCAACGGCAGCCAGCTCGTCACGCCCGAGCTGCTCAAGGACACGACCTACTGGACGCTGGACAGCGGCGCGCTCTTCAACCAGCAGGACCCGCAGACGGGTGGCACCAACACGGTGAAGGACGTCACGCTGAACATCGTCGAGTCCGGCGACCTCACCGGCCGCGACACCTACGGCATCTGGAAGATCAAGCTGATCCGCGGCAACTGACGGACGGCAGTTGATGGAAGGTCCGGCGATGGAAGGTCCGGCCCCCGTGCCCGCCCACCCGCACCCGCACTCGCAGGCGCCCGCCCACCGGCCCGCGCCGCGCCCGCCCGCGCGGCTGCTGGTGGTGACCGCGGTTCCCGCGGAGTGCGACGCGGTGACCGCGGCGGGCCTGCGGGAGGCGGGGCTGCCGGACGCCGATGTGATCGTCGCCGGGATCGGCCCGGCCGCCGCCGCGGCGGGTACGGCGACCGCGCTGGCGCTGGCCGAGGCGGCCGGGAAACCGTACGGCCTGGTGGTCTCCGCGGGGATCGCGGGCGGCTTCTGGCCGGTCGCGCCGGTCGGCCATGTGACGGTCGCCGAGACGATCGTGGCGGCGGACCTGGGCGTGGCCACGGACGACGGCTTCGTACCGGTCGCCGAGCTGGGCTTCGGCACCTCCGAGCACCGGCCGCCCGCGCGGCTGAGCCGGGGCGTGGCCCGCGCGCTGGGAGCGGCGTACGGCCCGGTGCTGACGGTCTCCACCATCACCGGCACCGCCGAGGGGGCCGCCGAGCTGACCCGGCGTCATCCGAACGCGGTCGCCGAGGCGATGGAGGGTTTCGGGGTGGCCGAGGCGGCGGCGGCGCGCGGCCTGCCGGCGCTGGAGATCCGTACGGTGTCGAACACGGTCGGCCCCCGGGACCGGGCGGCCTGGCGGATCGAGGACGCGCTGTCGGCGCTCACGACGGCTTTCGGGAAGCTCCCGGCCGCTCTGGAGGTTGAGGCAGGACATGACGACTGACGACGCCGCGGACGCGGTGCGGATCGCGTACTCACCCTGCCCCAACGACACGTTCGTCTTCCACGCCTGGGCGCACGGCCTGGTGCCCGACGCGCCCCCGCTGGACGTGACGTTCGCGGACATCGACCTCACCAACGGGATGGCCGAGCGCGGCGAGTTCGACGTCCTGAAGGTCTCCTACGCGGTGCTGCCGTGGGTGCTCGACGAGTACGCGCTGCTGCCCTGCGGCGGCGCGCTGGGCCGCGGCTGCGGCCCGCTGGTGCTGACGCGCGAGCCCGGCGAGGGGGCGGACCTGCGCGGGAAGACGGTCGCGGTGCCGAGCGAGCGCTCCACCGCGTATCTGCTCTTCCGGCTGTGGGCGGCGAGCGAGGTGCCGGGCGGGGTCGGCGAGGTCGTGGTGCTGCCGTTCCACGAGATCATGCCCGCGGTACGGGACGGCCGGGTCGACGCCGGGCTGGTGATCCACGAGGCGCGCTTCACCTACCGCGACTACGGCCTGCACAAGCTCGCGGACATGGGCGAGCACTGGGAGCAGACCACCGGGCTGCCGATCCCGCTGGGCGCGATCATCGCCAAGCGCTCGCTGGGCAAGGAGCGGCTGGAGGCGCTCGCCGCCGCGGCCCGCGCCTCGGTGCGGCAGGCGTGGGACGACCCGGAGGCGTCGCGCGGCTATGTGCTGGCGCACTCCCAGGAGATGGACCCGGCGGTCGCGGACCAGCACATCGGGCTGTACGTCAACGAGTTCACCGCCGACCTCGGCCCCGATGGCTACGCCGCCGTCCGCGGACTCCTCACCCGGGCCGCCGCCGAGGGACTGGTCCCGCCACTCGGCGCGAACGCGCTCGCATTCTGACCGGAATTCACCGTCGGCCTTCACCGACCGGTTCTCCGCACGGATCTCCGCGCCGCTTTACCGGAGCTGACTCCTCCGGTAAAGCGGGGTCAAAAAGCGCTGCCGGTCCTACGGCCGTCAAACGTCACACATCGAGCTGGTCGGCGACCACCCGCAGCACGGAGGCGATCTTGTGGCCGTGCGCCTTGTCCGGATACCGCCCTCGCTGGAGGGAGCGGGCCACGTCTTCGAGGAGCGTGGTGAGGTCCTGCACGATGGGCAGCAGCTCGTCGGGCTTGCGGCGCTGGGCCGCGGCGACCGAGGGGGCGGGGTCGAGAAGGGTCACGGAAAGCGCCTGGTCACCGCGTTGGCCCGCGACGACGCCGAACTCCACGCGCTGGCCGGGCTTGAGGGCGGCGACTCCGTCAGGGAGCACGGACGAGTGCACGAAGACGTCGCCGCCGTCATCGCGGGAGAGAAAGCCGAAGCCCTTCTCACTGTTGAACCACTTCACCTTGCCGGTAGGCACGTCCGACGACCTCGTCCTCATTGCTCGAAACGACTCCGAATAAGACTTCAGCGGGTCCACCGAGACCCGCTGGCACCAGGCTAATGGCCTGGTGCTGTGTGACAAGACGCCAAGGTCCCGTTCCTGTGCGTCCCCTGAACGGATCTACCCTTGTCCGGTGAGCAAACAAACCATGGCCGCCGGTGACCTCCTGGTGCGGATCGGCGCGATCGTCTTCCTCGTGGGCGCCGTCGGCACTCTGGCGACGGTGGCGCCGCTGCTGCTGGGCACCCACACCCTGCCGACGCCCGCGTACTTCGTGTCGATGCTGATGGGAGTGGGGCTGGCCATCGCGCTGTGCGGGCTGCTGCGGTCGGCGCTGGCGCAGCGGCAGAGCACGCGCGAGCACGTCCGCTCCTGACGGCGGCCGGGTCCGGCCGGCCTCCGGGGCCGGCCGGTCCGCGGCTCAGGCCGCCGCGGCGCTGTGGGCGGCGAACCAGGCGGGGAACTCGGTGAGGTCCCGCAGTACGACGTCGGCGCCCGCCGCGCGCAGTTCCGCTGCGTCGCACGGCCCGGTGGCGACCGCCACGGAGAGCGCACCCGCCGTACGGGCGCCCCGCACGTCGCCGACGTGGTCGCCGACGTAGACCGAGACGCCGTACTCGATCAGCGCCTCCGCCTTCGCCTCGGCCCACAGCCAGCCGCGTACCTCGGCCTCGATGCCGACGTGGCTCAGGTGCAGTTCCGCGTTGGGCGCGAACTTGGCGGTGACCACCACGGCCCGTCCCCCGGCCGCGCGGACCGCCGCCACCGCCTCGGCCGCGCCCGGCATCGCGGGCGTCGGGGCGATCGCGTGCTCGGGGTACAGGGCGCGGTACAGGTCCCCCATCTCCGCCACCCGCTCCGCCGGGAACCAGTTCGCCAGCTCCTCGTCCAGCGGCGGCCCCAGCCGCGTCACCGCCAGCGCCGAGTCAATGAACACCCCCGTCTCCGCGGCCAGCCGGTCATAGACCGCCTTGATCCCCGGCCGCGAGTCGATCAGCGTCATATCCAGGTCGAACCCCACGGTCAGCGGCACTGCGGCGGACTGGTCGGCATCAACGCGATAGGTGGTCACACCACCCATTCTCACCCGGCGGCGCAAGGGGCCGGCCCCGGGGGCGCCGCCTACGCCGGGCGGCGGCTGCGCCAGAGGAGGTAGAGGGCGGAGGCGACGGCGGCGACGCGGACGGTGGTGGGGTAGGCGTCCTGGATGGCGTGGCCCATCTGGCCCTGGGCGATGGGGGTGCTCCATTTGCCCGCGTCGCGGCCCCAGAGCCAGACCATCATGCCGCCGGCGGCCATGCCGGGGATGCCCAGGACGGCGAACTTGGCCTGGGTGCGGGTGAGCCCGCGGGAGAGGTAGGCGGCGAGCCAGCCGAGGCCCAGCGGTATCCAGGAGCCGATCGCGGCGCCCGCGACCAGCAGGGCGGCGGCGAGCAGCAGCAGCGGGCTGCCCCAGGTCATCGTGCGGGCCCCGCGGCGGCGGGGCAGCAGGCGGCGGCGCTGCCGCGGCTCCTCGGCGGCGGCGTCCTCCTCCGCGTCCTCGGCCGCCTGGTCGTACACCTCCTCCTGCCGCGCCCGCCGTGCCTTCGGTACGGCGGGCCCTTCGTCGTCGTCGGCCTCGGCGAGCTCCTCGTCGTCGAAGGGGATGAAGACGCCGCCGGTCATCCCGGGCAGCCCGGCCAGCTCGTCGCCCGCGCGGGGGCGGCCGTCGCGCGGGCCGACCCGCCACCAGTCGGGGTCGGCCTCCGCGCTCTTGTCCCGGCCGGACCCGGCCTTCGCCCCGCCCGCGCCCTTGGCCCCGCCCTTCGGCACCTTCGCGTACGGGCCGTACGGCCCCTCGGTGGCCGTCGGCGAGGCGCCGCTCGACGGGGCGCCCGCGCCCGCCCCGGCACCGCTTCCCTGGCCGGACCCCGCCGCCGCCTCCACCACCTCGTCCGGGCTGCCGATCCGGCCGAGAATGCGACGTACGGCGGCCGGATTGTCGTTCCCGCCCCGCTCGCGGTCGATGTCGGTACGGAGCTGGGCCACCAGGCGCATCCGCTGCGCGGCGGGCAGGGCCGTCTGCGCCAGGTCCCCGACCCGGCTCAGGTAGTCGAACACCAACTGGTCGCTCTCGACGCCCACCGCCAAGCCCCCTTCTCGCGCCCGCCGTTGGCCCGCACCGGCCCGCGTCCTGTCCCTCAGCCGACCGTACCCGGCGACGCCGACACCTGTCGCCATCCCGCACCCGGGCGCGGATTTTCGATCCCCGCCCACTCGGGGTACTTCCCCAGGACCGCTAATGTGGGACGGATGACGACCGGAGGCACCGGCGGCGGCACCGCCCCGCGCACCCTCGCGGAGGACCTGCGCGGCCGAGACGACGACGCGCTGGCCCTCCTCCTGCGTGCCCGGCCCGACCTGCTCTCCCCCGTACCCAACGACCTCACCCAGCTCGCCACCCGTGCCTCCACCCGCACCTCGGTGGTCCGCGCCTTCGAACACCTCGACCGCTTCTCCCAGCAGGTCGCGGAAGCCCTCGCGGTGTCGCCCGACGGCTGCTCGCACTCGGCGCTGACCGCCCTGATGACGGGCACGGACGCCACGGGCGCCGCCGGCACCGAACCGCTGGAGGCCGCGCTCGCCGCCGCCGTCGCGGGCGCGCTGCCCGGTGCGGTGGCGGAGCTGCGGGCCCAGGCGCTGGTGTGGGGCGGCGAGGACCGGCTACGGCTGGTCCGTACGGCCAGGGACCTGCTGGCGCCCGCCGCGAGCGTGCCGTCGGCGACCGGCCTCGGCCCGTCCGTCGCCGAGGCCACCGTGGGCATGTCGCCCGCGCGGCTGCAGGAGATCGTCGCGGACGCGGGGCTGGCCGCGACCCATGACCCGATGAGCGCGATCGAGGCGCTGGCCGGGCTCTTCGCCGACGGCGCGGGGCTGGCGGCGCTGCTGGCCGCCGCGCCGGACGGCACCCGGGCGGTGCTCGACCGGCTGGTGTGGGGGCCGCCGTACGGCGAGGTGCGGGACGCGACCGTGCCGGTGCGGGCGGCGGACGCCGCCACTCCGGTGCAGTGGCTGATGGCCCGCGGCCTGCTGCTGCCCGCGGGCCCGCACAATGTGCTGCTGCCCCGGGAGGCCGCGCTGAGCCTGCGCGGCGGCCGGGCGCACCGCCACCCGGAGCCGCTCGCGCCGTACGTCGACGCGGTGCCCCGTACCGCGAAGACCGTCGACGCCACGGCCGCGGGCCAGGCGTTCGGCGCCGTGCGCACGGTCGGCGAACTGCTCAAGGAGTGGGAGACCGGCGGCCCCGTCGTCCTGCGCGCGGGCGGCATCAGCCGCCGCGACCTGAAGCGCACCGCGACCGCCCTCGACCTGAGCGACGAGCAGACCGCCTTCTGGCTGGAACTCGCCTACGCCGCCGGTCTGATCGCCAGTGACGGCGAGGTGGACGAGGCGTACGCGCCCACGCCCGCCGCCGACGAGTGGCTGCTGCTGCCCGCCGCCCGGCAGTGGACCGCGCTGGCCACCGCCTGGCTCACCGCGACCCGCACCGCCGCGCTGGTCGGCACCCGGGACGCCAAGGGCCGCGTGCTGTCCGCGCTCGGCCCCGACCTCGACCGCTCCCTCGCCCCGCAGGTGCGGCTGCGGGCACTGCGCCTCCTCGCCGACCTGCCGCCCGGTTCCGCCGCGGGCCGGGAGCAGCTGCTGGCCCGGCTGCGCTGGGAGCGCCCGCTGCGGCAGGGCGGCGACGCGCTCCGCGCCGACCTGCTCGGCTGGACCCTGGCGGACGCCGAGACGCTGGGCCTGACCGGCCGCGGCGCGCTCGCCGCGCACGCCCGCCCGCTGCTGGACCCGGGAGTGACCGACCCGCTGGCGGTCGGGGCCGCCGCGACCCTGCTGACGCCGCTGCTGCCCGAGCCGCTCGACCACGTCCTGCTGCAGGCCGACCTGACGGCGGTGGCGCCCGGCCCGCTGAGGGCGCCGCTCGCCGAGACCCTGGGCGTGCTCGCCGACATCGAGTCCAAGGGCGGCGCGACGGTCTACCGCTTCACCCCGGAGTCGGTGCGCCGCGCCCTGGACGCGGGCCGTTCCGCCGCCGAGCTGCAGGCGTTCCTCACCGCCCACTCCCGCACCCCGGTACCGCAGCCGCTCAGCTATCTGATCGACGACGTGGCGCGGCGGCACGGCACACTGCGGGTCGGCGCGGCCGCCGCGTATCTGCGCTGCGACGACGACTCGCTGCTCACCGAACTGCTCGCCGACCGCCGGGCGAACGGCCTGGGGCTGCGCCGCCTCGCGCCGACCGTGGTCGCCGCCCAGGCCGACCCGTCGACGCTGCTGGAGCGGCTGCGGGCGATGGGGCTGGCCCCCGCGGCCGAGTCCGCGGACGGCGATGTGGTGATCACCCGGGCCGACGCGCGCCGCACCCCGCCGCGGGCCGCGCCCGTGCCCGTCACCGAGGGCCCGCCCGTGCCGCACGGCCCGCTGCTGGGCGCCGCGGTCAAGGCGATCCGCGCGGGCGACCGCGCCGCCACCGCCGTACGCCGCTCCCCCGAGTCGAACGGCGGGGACACCGCAGCCGACGGCGCCGCCCGCGGCCTGCCGCGTTCGCCCGCCGCCGACACGCTGGCCACCATGCAGGCCGCCGTGCTGACCGGCGAGTCCCTGTGGATCGGATACGTGAACGCCGACGGCGCCGCCAGCCAGCGCGTCATCGCCCCGGTCCGGGTCGAGGGCGGCTACGTCACCGCGTACGACCACACCACCGACGAGGTGCGCACCTTCGCCCTGCACCGCATCACAGGCGTCTCCGAACTGGCCGACGACCCGGCCTGACCTCCGCGACTCCGCGCAGCTCAGCCCCGCGCCCTGACCAGCTCGCCCGGGTCGATCTCCACGGAGAACGGCTTCTCGACGAGCGTGCGGCGCCCGGCCTCGGCCACCACCCGGTCGACGTACCGCCCAGCCTCCAGCTCGGCCACGACCAGCATGGGCGCGGGAACCAGCTCGAACCGCCACAGGTGCTCGATCCCGGCCTCCGCGTAATACGGAGGCTTGAGCAGCCGGTCGACCCGCCGTCCGTTCGAGGAAGGCGAGACGATCTCGACGACCATGAGCACGGCCTCGGCATCGCAGGTGACGGGGTCCTCGGCGGCCGCGGCGGCGTCGACCACGGCGATGTCCGGGATGAACAGCCCGTCGGGCAGGACGACGTTCACCGCCTCCAGAACCTCAAAGGGCGCCCCGGCTGCTTGGATCGCCGCGTCGATGAGCATGGCCAGGCGAAGCGACGCCCGCTGGTGCTTGAATCCCGGTGCCGGCGACATGAGCAGTGCATCCCCCATCAGTTCCCGCCGCTGTCCGCGGTCCTCACCCAACGCCAGCACCTGCTCTATGGTCCACGGCCCGTAGTGGTCTTCGTGCGCAACGCTCATGTCGCCACCTCCTCCTCGGAAGTCGTCACTCACAGTGTGGCATCCCCCACCGACATCGGTCCCGGCTTCCCTTACGGCGACTTCTGGAACCGGTGCCACCAGTGCTCGCGCCGCGGGTGGAGGGCGCGGCCGAGACGGAGGCCCAGCAGCACGTAGCCGATCAGGGCGCCCAGGGTGTTGAGGATGACGTCGTCGATGTCGAAGGCCCGGCCCTCGACGAGGAGGCCCTGCGCGGTCTCGACCATCACCATCACCAGCGCGGTGACCCCCGCGACCCGCAGCAGCCCGCGGAACTTGGGGAAGAGCATCGGCAGCAGGATGCCGAACGGCACGCCGAGCAGGATGTTGCCGCCGATCTGCTTCACCGTGTCGCGCAGCGCGGGCTGGTCGAGATAGGTGCGGATCGAGTCGCCCGGCCGCAGGTTGGTGTGGATCAGGTCGTCGGACGCCGGTGACGGCACCAGGGTCGCCTTCGCCAGCGCCACCGCGAACCCGACCATGCAGACGAACGCGACCGCCAGTACGGCGGCCCGCGCCAGCGTCGACCCCCAGGTACGCCGCTGGAGCACGGGCTCGGACTCGCGCGCGGGGGCGGGTACGGGCTCGGGCGCGGGTGCGGCTCGGGGTCTGGGCTTCGGCTTGGTGGTCCTGGCCTTGATCGTGGTCCCGGTCCTGGACCGGGGTTTGGCGTCGGCCTTCGGCTTCGGTCGCGGTTTCGGCTTGGGCTTCGCCTTGGTGTCGGCGGCCTTGGCCTTCGGTTTCGGTTTCGGCTTGGGTTTCGCCTGCGCCTTGGTCGTCGGCTTCGGCTTCACCGTGGGCTCGGGCGTCGGCCTGCCCGTCAGTGCGGCTCGTAGCCGCGCCGCTCGCACCGCCATGAGTCGGTCCCCCTCGCTGGGCACTGTTCATGGCGCCGCCTACCCGGGACCGGCCGCCGTACGCCGAGGTACGACGCGGGCGGCCGGAACCGGACACCGGGGAGCGGAGGTTCTCAGCCGCTCCCCGGTTCGGGACTGGCTGTGCCTAGCTGTGCCGCCCGCGGCGCCGGGACAGGGCGACGAGCAGCCCGCCCGCTCCGAGGACGCCGGCCGCGGAGGCCGCGATCCACCCGACCTGCGCACCCGTGTGCGGCAGGTGCGGCCGCGGCGAGTGCGTCGGGTGCGTGGGCGGGGTGTGCGTCGGATGGGTCGGCGGCGTATGCGTCGGGTGCGTCGGCGGCGTATGCGTCGGGTGCGTGGGCGGGGTGTGCGTCGGATGCGTCGGCGGCGTGTGGGTCGGATGCGTCGGCGGCGTGTGCGTGGGGTGCGTCGGCGGGGTGTGCGTCGGATGGGTGGGCGGGGTGTGGGTCGGATGCGTCGGCGGCGTGTGCGTGGGGTGCGTCGGCGGCGTATGCGTCGGGTGCGTCGGCGGGGTGTGCGTGGGGTGCGTCGGCGGCGTATGGGTCGGGTGCGTCGGCGGCGTATGCGTGGGATGCGTCGGCGGGGTGTGCGGCGGCTTGGTGTGGTGCGTCGGCGGGGTGTGCGGCGGCTTGGTGTGGTGGGTCGGGGGGCAGCTCGTCGTGCTCATGCTGGGCGACGGCCAGCCGGTGTCCGGCTGCGAGGGGGCGGGCCACCCCGTGTCCGAGTAGTGGGTGTCGCCGTTTCCGCCCTCGTCGGCGGCACCGGCCGCGGAACCGGGGAGCAGGAAACCGGCCACGGCGATGACCGCCGCGGCCGCGACGGCGGTGGACGCGGCGACAGCTCGCCGTGTCCCCCGCCGGGGCGGTGGGTCAGTGGGGGGTTGCGTCTGCTGGTGATCCATACGGCACAGAAAACATCAAATACGACGAATTGCCGCGAGCGCCACGATCAGGTGTCGCGAAGGTTCGCACGGATGGCGAACACGGAGGGCGCAAGGCGGAGCCGGTCGAGTGACGTCCGACACCGGGTCGTGCCCGCCATCCGACGTACAATTCTCTGTTCGGTCCCATCAGCGGAGGTAATGCGTGTCCTGTCTGATCGTTCAGAGCGACAAAACGCTCCTCCTGGAAGTCGACCACGAGCAGGCCGACGCCTGCCGCCGGGCCATCGCCCCCTTCGCGGAGCTGGAGCGGGCCCCCGAGCACATCCACACCTACCGGTTGACGCCGCTCGGCCTGTGGAACGCGCGAGCCGCGGGCCATGACGCCGAGCAGGTGGTCGATGCCCTGGTGGAGTACAGCCGCTACCCCGTCCCGCACGCGCTGCTGGTCGACGTGGCCGAGACGATGGACCGCTACGGGCGGCTGCGGCTGAGCAAGGACCCGGCGCACGGCCTGGTGCTCACCACCACCGACCGGCCGGTGCTGGAGGAGATCCTCCGCTCCAAGAAGATCATCCCGCTGGTGGGCGCGCGGATCGACCCGGACACGGTGGCCGTGCACCCCTCGGAGCGCGGCCAGATCAAGCAGGTGCTGCTGAAGCTCGGCTGGCCCGCGGAGGACTTCGCCGGGTACGTGGACGGCGAGGCGCACCCGATCGAGCTGCGCGAGGACGACTGGGCGCTGCGCCCGTACCAGCGGCAGGCCGTCGAGAACTTCTGGCACGGCGGTTCCGGCGTGGTCGTGCTGCCCTGCGGCGCGGGCAAGACGCTGGTCGGCGCGGGCGCCATGGCCGAGGCGAAGGCGACCACGCTGATCCTCGTCACCAACACCGTCTCGGCCCGGCAGTGGAAGCACGAGCTGGTGAAGCGGACCTCGCTGACCGAGGAGGAGATCGGCGAGTACAGCGGCACCCGCAAGGAGATCCGCCCGGTCACCATCGCCACCTACCAGGTGCTGACGACCAAGCGGAAGGGCGTCTATGCACACCTGGAGCTGTTCGACTCCCGCGACTGGGGCCTGATCCTCTACGACGAGGTGCATCTGCTGCCCGCGCCGGTCTTCAAGTTCACCGCCGACCTGCAGGCCAGGCGGCGGCTCGGGCTGACCGCGACGCTGGTGCGCGAGGACGGCCGCGAGTCGGACGTCTTCTCGCTGATCGGGCCCAAGCGGTTCGACGCGCCCTGGAAGGAGATCGAGGCGCAGGGCTACATCGCGCCGGCCGACTGCGTCGAGGTCCGGGTCAATCTGACCGACTCCGAGCGGCTGTCGTACGCGACCGCCGAGCCGGAGGAGAAGTACCGGTACTGCGCCACCACCGCCACCAAGCGGCGGGTGACCGAGGCACTGGTCGCCAAGCACGCCGGGCAGCAGACGCTGGTGATCGGGCAGTACATCGACCAGCTCGACGAACTGGGCGAGCATCTGAACGCCCCGGTGATCAAGGGCGAGACGTCGAACGCGCAGCGCGAGAAGCTGTTCGACGCCTTCAGGAACGGCGAGATCTCGGTGCTGGTGGTGTCGAAGGTCGCCAACTTCTCCATCGACCTGCCCGAGGCGACCGTCGCCATCCAGGTCTCGGGCACCTTCGGCTCGCGCCAGGAGGAGGCACAGCGCCTCGGCCGGGTCCTGCGCCCGAAGGCGGACGGCCACGAGGCCCGCTTCTACTCGGTGGTCGCCCGCGACACCATCGACCAGGACTTCGCCGCCCACCGGCAGCGCTTCCTGGCCGAGCAGGGCTACGCCTACCGGATCGTCGACGCCGACGACCTGCTGACGGGCGCCGGCGAGGACATCTAGCGGGCGGCCCGCCCGGTGGCACGCCCCGGCGCCGTCAGTTCGGCGCCGGGAGGTGGAAGTAGAGCATCAGGGTGGTGGCGGCCAGAAGCGGGGAAGCGGCCGCCACCACCAGCCGGGCCGCCCGGTAGCTGCGGCGCCAGGGCAGCGCCCAGGAGACGCCGAGTGCGACCACGGCCGCGAACAGCACGCAGGGCGCGGTGAGCAGTGCGCGGTTCAGCGCCTGGCAGCCGTCCGGGGTGCAGGAGTCCGTGGCCATCGGCGAGAACATCATGATCAGGCCGCAGAAGGCGATCAGCGGCGCCGCGAGGACGGTCGCGATCAGCGGTCCGACGAAGGCGTGGGCGTCGTGGCCGGGCCCGCGCCCGAAGGAACCGGGGCCGGGCGGGATGACGCGGCCGCGGACGGGAGCGTCGTACGGGCCGGGGCCGTAGGAAGGCCCGGGGCCCGGGGACAGCCGCTGCGGGCCGCCGTGCTGCCACTCGTGTGGGCGAGCGGGGCCGTAGGGGTCCCGCGACTGGTACGCCGCGTGCTGCGTGCCGTAGGAGCTCCGCCTGGTCATGGCACCTATTCAACGGCTCTGGCCGTGGTGCCCAAAAGCGGCGGGATACTCACATCGGGTGGTGCGGGATACTCAGCGCGCTCAGTACCGCTTGCCCTCGCTGCCCAGCAGCACCACGTCCACAGCGGTCCTGGCGAAGACGCGGACCGCACGCAGAGTGCTGCCGAGCAGGTGGCGGGAGTGGTCGGGGCGGGCACCGAGAGCGGTGCCGCCGTGGACGGTGGGACCTGGGGGAACGGTGGTGGTGGTCATGTATCCACCGTACGAAATCCCCCGTTCGGCCGACGTCCGGCTGAGGGCGTAACTCTCACGCAGCGTGTCCGCCTCTGGGCTGACGTCCGACCCTGACAAGGGCATCAGGGTCGCCCCCTAGACGGGTCGGAAATCCATTCGCGGCCCCCGCCGAGGCGGCGTATGATCGCCCGTCTTGCCGCCTCCCTTCGGGAGTGCCGCCGACCGGACGGAAACCGGCCGGCTCGTCGTCCTCGCGACGACCACCCTGCGTACGTCCACGTATCAGCCGGAGGCAAAGCCGTGCCCTCGCACGCCCCGAAGCACGACCCGCACCAAGCGGCGCAAGACCCGCGGGACCCCCTCCAACGGGAGCGCGACCACCTGTCCTCGTCCCGGACCGCGCTGCGCGCGATGCGCCACGACGTGGAGTCCCTCGACATCTCCGACGTCACCGGGAACTGGGTCAACGCCCGGATCCTCGCCGCCGAGATCGACGGCCGGATCAAGGCACTGGCCGACCTCGCCGACACCCCGCTCTTCTTCGGCCGCCTCGACTACCTGCACGCGCCGGGCAGCGAGCTGGCCGAGGGCGCGGCGGGCGAGCAGTTCTACATCGGCCGCCGCCATGTGCACGACGCCGACGGCGACCCGATGGTGATCGACTGGCGGGCGCCGGTCTCGCAGCCGTTCTACCGCGCCTCGCGCACCGAGCCGCTGGACGTACGGCTGCGCCGCCGGTTCGGGTACACCGGCGGTGACCTGACCGCCTACGAGGACGAGCACCTGTCGGACCCGGCCGAGGCCGAGACGTCCAGCAGGCTGCTGCAGTCCGAGATCGAGCGGCCGCGCGTGGGCCCGATGCGCGACATCGTGGCGACCATCCAGCCCGAGCAGGACGAGATCGTCCGCGCGGGCGTCACCGGCACCGTCTGCGTGCAGGGAGGTCCCGGCACCGGCAAGACCGCCGTCGGCCTGCACCGGGTGGCGTATCTGCTGTACGCGCACCGCGAGCGGCTGGCCCGTACCGGCACCCTGGTCATCGGGCCGAACCGGTCCTTCCTGCAGTACATCGAGCAAGTGCTGCCCGCGCTGGGCGAGTTGCAGGTCAAGCAGGCGACCGTGGACGACCTGGTGGCGCATGTCGAGGTGCGGGGGACCGACTCGGCCGAGACCGCGCGGATCAAGGGCGACGCGCGGATGGCGGAGGTGCTGCGCCGGGCGGTGCGGTCGGGCATCGCGATGCCCACCGAGCCGGTGATGGTGGTGCGCGGCTCCCGGCGCTGGCGGGTACCCGCGTACGAACTGGAGGAGATCGTCCGCGAGTTGGCGGACCGCGACATCCGGTACGGGGCCGCGCACGACGCGCTGGCGCAGCGGATCGCGCACGCCGTCCTGGTCCAGATGGAGCGGGCGGGCGAGGCGCCGGACGACCGGGTGCAGGACGCGGTGGCGCGCACGCCCGCGGTGAAGGCGGCCGTCAAGGCGTGCTGGCCCGCGGTCGATCCGGCCAAGACGGTGCTGCGGCTGCTGTCGGACCCGGACTTCCTGGCCGCGGCGGCGGACGGGGTGCTGGACGCCGACGAGCAGAAGGCGCTGCTGTGGCAGAAGCCCGCGCGCGGGCTGGCCTCGGCGAAGTGGTCGGCCGCGGACGCGGTGCTGGTGGACGAGGCGCTCGATCTGGTGCAGCGGACGTCCTCACTGGGCCATGTGGTGCTGGACGAGGCGCAGGACCTGTCGCCGATGCAGTACCGGGCCGTCGGGCGGCGCTGCTCGACCGGTTCGGCGACCGTGCTCGGCGACCTCGCCCAGGGCACCACCCCGTGGGCCACCGGTTCGTGGCCCGAGGCCCTGGAGCACCTGGGCAAGCCGGAGGCCAGGGTCGAGGAGCTGACCCGCGGCTTCCGCGTACCGCACGAGGTCATCGCGTACGCCTCCCGGCTGCTGCCCTCGATCGCCCCGGGTCTGGCGCCCGCCACCTCGGTCCGTGAGTCGCCGGGCGCGCTGACGGTCGAGGCCGTGACGCCCGGGGAGCTGGACGCGGCCGTGCTGGCGGCCTGCGACGCCGCGCTCGGCAACGAAGGCTCGATCGGCCTGATCGCCGCCGACACGCGGATCCCCGCGCTTACCGAGGCGCTGGCGGCGGCCGGCGTCCGCCACCTCTCCCCCGGTGAGGAGACCTCGGCCGACGCCCGCCTCACCCTGGTCCCCGCCTCGCTGGCCAAGGGCCTGGAGTACGACTACGTGGTGCTGGACGACCCGGCCGCGATCGTCTCGGCCGAGCCCGACACCCGCACCGGCCTGCGCCGCCTCTACGTGGCGCTGACCCGCGCGGTCTCCGGCCTCGCGGTACTGCACTCGGCGCCGCTGCCGGAGGCGCTCGTGGAGTGAGGGGCACACGCCGGGCCGTGGACCCCTCAGGCCACGGCCACCGGGGCGTCGAGGGCGGCGCGCCAGGTCCGGACGGCGCTGACGTCGACCGGACCGGCCCAGCCCGCGGGGCGCACGGCGCCGCCCACGTGGAAGCCGTGGAGGCCCGCGGCCCGTAGCACCGGCAGGTGTTCGAGCAGCAGGCCGCCGCCGACGAGCAGCGTCGGCTCGTATCCCGGCTCGCCGCTGCGCGCGGCCTCCTCGCCGAGTACGGCAAGGCCCGAGGAGACGCCTGCGGGCGATCCGGCGGTCAGGTAGGTGTCGAGTCCGGGCAGCCCCGCCAGTTGGAGCCGGGTGGCGTCCCGGTCGGCGGTGCGGTCGAGCGCCCGGTGGAAGGTCCAGCCGCAGCCGTCGATCACGTCGACGAGGGCATGGATCGCGTCGAGGTCCGCCCGGCCCCGCCCGTCGAGGAAGCCGAGGACGAACTCCTCGGCCCCTTCCGCCCGCAGCCCCTGCGCGGCCTCGCACAGGGCGTCCAGTTCGCGCGCGCTCCCGGCGCTGAACCCGTCGGACAGCCGCAGCATCACCCGCAGCGGGATGTCGACGGCCGCGCGGATCGCGCCGAAGGTGGCGCGGGACGGGGTGAGGCCGTCCGCGGCCATGTCGGTGACCAGTTCAAGGCGGTCCGCACCGCCCTCCTGGGCCGCTGCGGCGTCTTCCGCGCCGAGGGCGATCACCTCGAATATTGGTCTAGACATATGAGCAAGAGTGCCACATGCGTCACTCGCGCGCGAGACGTGTAGCGCACAATTACCCGCATGCCCACGACGACGACCGCCGCACACCACCGTTACGACGCCTTGCTGGCCGAGTGGTGCGACCTGCTCGACCGCTGCCGGACGGCGGCCGACGCCCCCGACCCCGTGCCGTACGGGAGCGATCTGCTCGACCGCTGGGCCGAGCCGCAGCGGCGGTACCACACACTGGACCACCTCGTGGCGGTCCTGGCCCGCGCCACCGAGCTGACCTCGTACGCCGACGACCCCGAGGCGGTCGCGCTGGCCGCCTGGTTCCATGACGCGGTCTACCGCCCGGACCGCTCGGAGAACGAGGAACGCAGCGCCCATCTGGCGGAACGCGCCCTGCCCGAGGCCGGGGTGGACGCCGAGCGCACCGCCGAGGTGGCCCGGCTGGTCCGGCTCACCGTCACCCACGACCCGGCCGAGGGCGACCACAACGGCGAGGTGCTGTGCGACGCCGACCTCGCGGTGCTCGCCGGGAGCCCCGCCGACTACGCCGCGTACGCCGCCGCGGTCCGCGAGGAGTACGGCTTCGTGCCCGACGAGGACTTCCGCGCCGGACGCGCCGCCGTCCTGCGCCAACTCCTCGACCTCCCCCGCCTCTTCCGCACCCCCTACGGCCAGGAGCACTGGGAGTCCGTGGCCCGCCGCAACCTGAGCACGGAGCTGGAACTCCTGGAGGCGTAGGTCGCTGCCGCTCCCGGTCACCCGCTTCTGCCGCCGGTCGGCCGCCGCCGGCACCCCGGCGACTTGCGACAATGGGGGAATGGCGATGGATGGTGGACCCGACATGTGCGAAGCGGCGCTGCACAGCGCGCGCGCCCTGGTCCTGGCGGACCTGACCGCCCGTGACGTGGCGCAGGCGGAGATCGTGTCGCTGGTCGAGGACGCGGTCAGCGCGCGGCGCTGGTGGCTCGAACAGTGGCCGGACGGCGCCGAGTACGTGGCCGGGCTGGTCGCGCAGGACGTCCAGGACGCCCTGCTGGAGACATACGGCCGCTGGCCGCTCTGCCCGGAGTGCGAGGAGCCGCACGCCCTCGCGGTGGAACCGGAGCTCGGCCCCGACCCGCACTGGGTCTGCGAGGCGCGCGGCGCGGTGGTCGCCCCCGTCGGCGCGCTGGGCGCGTGACGCCGCCGTGCCCGTCTACATCGACCCGCCGAACTGGCCCGGCCACGGCCGCTTCTGGTCCCACCTGGTCAGCGATGTCTCGTACGAGGAGCTGCACGCCTTCGCCGCCCGCCTCGGCGCCCCGGCCCGCGCCTTCGAGCGCGACCACTACGACATCCCCTCGACCAGCTACCGCAAGGCGGTCGCCCTCGGTGCGATCGAGATCGGCAGCAAGGAACTCGTCGACCGTCTGACCCGCGCGGGCCTGCGCCGCCGTAAGCACCCGCCTGCGGCGAGCAGCTAGGTCATTCCCGGGCGCCCAGGGTGCCGCAGCCGGCGGTGAGCCGCTGTCGGCGGCCTTGACGAGGACCGTGCATGAAAATACCTTTCACAGGGTGACCTATAGCGTGAAGGAAACTTTCCCCCTGAGCGCCCGCGCCCTCCGCGGCGTGCCCGGCGCGCCCGTCATCCCCGTCACGCCCCCGGACCCGGGGGCCCTCGCGGCCAAGGTCCGCACGCTCGGCCCCTCGATGACCCGCTCGATGCAGCGGGTCGCGGAGGCCGTCGCGGGCGATCCCGCCGGCTGCTCCCACCTCACCGTCACCGCACTCGCCGTGCACACCGGGACCAGCGAGGCGACGGTGGTCCGCACCGCCCGGCTGCTCGGCTACCCCGGCTACCGCGACCTGCGGCTCGCGCTGGCCGCGCTCGCCGCCCAGCAGGCCGCGGGAGCGCCACCGGCCGTCACCGCCGACATCGCCGTCGACGACCCGCTCGCGGACGTGGTCACCAAGCTCGCCCTGGAGGAGCAGCAGACCCTCGCGGACACCGCGGCGCAGCTCGACATGGTCCAACTGGAGGCCGCGGTCCTGGCGTTGGCCGCCGCCCGCAGGACCGACGTCTACGGGATAGCCGCCTCGGGCCTGGTCGCCCAGGACCTGGCCCAGAAGCTGCTGCGGATCGGGCTGATCGCGCACGCCCACGCCGACCCCCACCTGGCCGTCACCAACGCCGTGCAGCTGCGCCCCGGCGACGTGGCGCTGGCCATCACCCACTCCGGCTCCACGCACGACGTCATCGAGCCGCTGCGGGCCGCCTTCGACCGCGGCGCGACCACCATCGCCATCACCGGCCGCCCGGACGGCGCGGTCACCCAGTACGCCGACCTCGTGCTGACCACCTCGACGTCCCGGGAGAGCGAGCTGCGGCCCGCCGCCATGTCCAGCCGTACGAGTCAACTGCTCGTCGTCGACTGCCTGTTCATCGGCGTGGCGCAACGCACCTACGAGAACGCGGCCCCGGCGCTGTCCGCCTCGTACGAAGCACTCGCCCATCGGCATCGGCCGCGTACCGGCCGCGTCTGACCCGTACCGCCCATCCCCCCGCTCACAGTAGAAGGATGAACGAGCCGCATATGTCGCACTACACCGAGCTGCGCCGCGAGCTGGAGACCCTCACCACCGAGGCGATCCGGCCCGAGCTCGCCGAGATCGACCGGATGCCGACCCTGGAGATCGCGCGGACGATGAACGGTGAGGACGTCACCGTGCCGACCGCCGTCGCCGGGCAGCTGCCCGTGATCGCCGCCGCCATCGACGGGATCGCCGCCCGGATGGCGCGCGGCGGGCGGCTGATCTACGCGGGCGCCGGTACGGCCGGGCGGCTCGGCGTACTCGACGCGAGCGAGTGCCCGCCGACCTTCAACACCACTCCGGGCAAGGAGGTCATCGGGCTCATCGCGGGCGGGCCCACGGCGATGATCACCTCGATCGAGGGTGCCGAGGACAGCAAGGAGCTGGCCGCGGCGGATCTCGACGAGCTGGGCCTGACGGACGCCGACAGCGTTGTCGGCATCTCCGCCTCCGGCCGGACCCCCTACGCCGTCGGCGCCGTCGAGCACGCGCGGGCCGCCGGGGCGCTCACCGTCGGGCTCTCCTGCAACGCCAACTCCCCGCTGGCGGCGTCCGCCGACCACGGGATCGAGGTCGTCGTCGGGCCGGAGCTCGTCGCCGGGTCCACCCGGCTCAAGGCGGGCACCGCCCAGAAGCTCGTCCTCAACATGCTCTCGACCATCACCATGATCCGGCTCGGCAAGACCTACGGGAACCTCATGGTCGACGTCCGCGCCTCCAACGAGAAGCTGCGGGCCCGCTCCCGCCGTATCGTCGCCCTCGCCACCGGCGCGGGCGACGCCGCCATCGAGGCCGCCCTCCGCGCCACCGACGGCGAGGTCAAGCCCGCCATCCTCACCCTCCTCGCCCACATCGACGCCCCCACCGCCACCCGCCTCCTCACCGCCTCCAACGGCCACCTCCGCACCGCCCTCAACACCGCCCGCGGCTAGCCGTCCAGAAGCAAAACCCAGCCCGTCCGGCGCTTGAGGACAAGGCCCGAGGCAGCGCCCCTCCAGAAGCATCTTTCAGCCCGTCCGGCGCTTGAGGACAAAGGGCGGGCGGGTGGGGAAAACACAGCGGTGCCCCCCTCCGGAGGGAGGAGAGCACCGCTGTGGTGCAGCCAGTGGGCTTCTGATCGCCAGATCAGAAGTCCATGTCACCGCCCGGCATGCCACCGGGGGCGCCGCCGGCAGCGGCCTTCTCCGGCTTGTCGGCGATGACGGCCTCGGTGGTGAGGAAGAGCGCGGCGATGGACGCCGCGTTCTGCAGCGCGGAACGCGTGACCTTCGCCGGGTCGATGATGCCCTCGGCGATCATGTCCACGTACTCACCCGTCGCGGCGTTCAGACCGTGCCCGATCGGCAGGTTGCGCACCTTCTCGACGATGACGCCACCCTCGAGACCACCGTTGACGGCGATCTGCTTGAGCGGGGCCTCCAGCGCGAGCTTGACCGCGTTGGCACCGGTCGCCTCGTCACCCTCGAGCTCGAGCTTCTCGAACACCGCGGTGGCCTGCAGCAGGGCCACGCCACCACCGGCGACGATGCCCTCCTCGACGGCGGCCTTCGCGTTGCGCACCGCGTCCTCGATGCGGTGCTTGCGCTCCTTCAGCTCGACCTCGGTCGCGGCACCGGCCTTGATGACGGCCACGCCGCCCGCGAGCTTCGCCAGGCGCTCCTGGAGCTTCTCGCGGTCGTAGTCCGAGTCGCTGTTGTCGATCTCGGCGCGGATCTGGTTGACCCGGCCGGCGACCTGGTCGGTGTCACCGGCACCGTCGACGATGGTGGTCTCGTCCTTGGTGATGACGACCTTGCGGGCGCGGCCGAGCAGGTCCAGGCCCGCGTTCTCCAGCTTGAGGCCGACCTCCTCGGAGATGACCGTGCCACCGGTGAGGATGGCGATGTCGCCGAGCATGGCCTTGCGGCGGTCACCGAAGCCCGGGGCCTTGACGGCGACGGACTTGAAGGTGCCGCGGATCTTGTTGACGACCAGGGTCGACAGCGCCTCGCCCTCGACGTCCTCGGCGATGATCAGCAGCGCCTTGCCGGACTGCATGACCTTCTCCAGCAGCGGGAGCAGGTCCTTCACCGAGGAGACCTTGGAGTTGACGATCAGGATGTACGGGTCGTCGAGCGACGCCTCCATCCGCTCCAGGTCGGTGGCGAAGTAGGCGGAGATGAAGCCCTTGTCGAAGCGCATGCCCTCGGTGAGCTCGAGCTCGAGCCCGAAGGTCTGCGACTCCTCGACGGTGATGACGCCTTCCTTGCCGACCTTGTCCATGGCCTCGGCGATCAGCTCGCCGATCTGGGTGTCGGCGGCGGAGATGGAGGCGGTCGAAGCGATCTGCTCCTTGGTCTCCACGTCCTTGGCCTGCTCCAGCAGGGCGGCGGAGACGGCCTCGACGGCCTTCTCGATGCCGCGCTTGAGGGCCATCGGGTTGGCGCCGGCCGCTACGTTGCGCAGGCCTTCCTTGACCAGGGCCTGGGCGAGGACGGTCGCGGTCGTCGTGCCGTCACCGGCGACGTCGTCGGTCTTCTTCGCGACTTCCTTGACCAGCTCGGCGCCGATCTTCTCGTACGGGTCCTCCAGCTCGATCTCCTTGGCGATGGACACACCATCGTTGGTGATCGTGGGGGCGCCCCACTTCTTCTCAAGGACGACGTTCCGGCCCTTGGGACCAAGGGTGACCTTGACGGCGTCGGCGAGCTGGTTCATCCCGCGCTCAAGGCCGCGCCGAGCCTCCTCGTCGAACGCGATGATCTTTGCCATGTGAAGTGGTCCTCCCTGGGGGTCCCCCCGCACCGCGGTAGCGGGGGAGGGGTGGATTGCTCCGGACCGCGTGGCGCCCGCGACGGACGGCCAGCCTGGTCGCCGGTTCCTTTCCGACGGCCGAGCGGGCCTCACCGACCCAGTCCTTCTGTCACTCTCACTCGTAGAGTGCTAACGCCAATGATTAGCACTCGACCCCATCGAGTGCAAGCGCCTGTGGATAACTCCAGGCCCCTGCCCGGCACTCGCCGTGCCCGCCGCGTGACGCACCGGGACGTCCGGGACGCACGAAGGGCCCGCACCTCGGCTGAGGTACGGACCCTTCGGCGTGAGTGCGTCGCGTCGGTGGCCGAACGCGCCGGAGCTGTCAGCCGGCCAGCCGGACCATGTCCGCCTGCGGCCCCTTCTGACCCTGCGAGATCTCGAACTCGACTCGCTGGCCTTCTTCGAGGGTGCGGTAACCGTCCATCTGGATCGCGCTGTAGTGGACGAAAACATCCGCACCACCGTCGACCGCGATGAAGCCGTAGCCCTTCTCCGCGTTGAACCACTTGACGGTGCCCTGAGCCATTCCTAACTCCCCTATTACTGGCCCTATCGCGGCCCCGCACTCCGCGGGTCCGGGTCAGACCTCACCCGCCGTTGGACCCCTTACCGGTGGCAAGGAGACCCCTGGGGGGTGTGCGCCGGAACGCGTCGACCGCGGCTGAATGTATCTGCACGGATGCCCAGTGCAACAGGTCAATTGGACGAGAATTCCTGGCGTGATCGATCCGAAATACCACAGGAAAGGTGCTTATGACGGGGCATCTCGGACCGGACATACAGCACCTTCAGGACATTCGTCACGTGAATTTGGCGATAAATCGCCGCACCAACCACAGGGGTGGCAACTTGCCCCCGGCAACTGTACAAGTTTTCAACTACCGCCCCGCGTAGGCCCGTTGCGACCCCCGACGGAGCCCGGACAGACCGGTGCCCCATCCACCGCAAAGGGTGAACGGGGCACATTTCGGTTCTGGTGACTGCCGGTAACCGTGACGCCTTCAGTACGCCTTCCGTACGTCTTCAGCGCACCGTGAAGACTCCTTCAACGGCCGTACTCAGCCGCCCGCGACCGCCGGAATGATCGACACGCTCGCGCCGTCCGGAACGGCCGTGTCAAGTCCTTCGGAAAAACGGACATCGTCGTCGTTGACATAAACGTTCACGAAACGACGGAGTTTTCCGGTGTCGTCGAGAACCCGCCCGGAAATGCCCGCGTGATTCTTCTCCAGCGACTCGATGACCTCGGCAAGCGTCGCCCCGTCGGCCGGAACCTCCGCCTGGCCGCCGGTGTAGGTACGGAGAATGGTGGGGATACGAACAGAAGCACTCATGCGAGGCCAGCCTCTCGGAACGCGGCAAGGGTGGGGCGGATGGTCGCGGTCGGCCCGGTGGTGGGCGCCACCGCGTCCAGGGTCTTCAGTCCGTCGCCGGTGTTCAGCACGACGGTCTCGGCGGCCGGGTCGAGCTGCCCGGTCTCGATGAGCTTCTTCAGCACGCCCACCGTCACCCCGCCCGCGGTCTCGGCGAAGATGCCCTCGGTGCGGGCGAGCAGCTTGATGGCGTCCACGATCTGCTCGTCGTTCACGTCCTCGACGGCTCCGCCGGTGCGCCGCGCGATGTCCAGCACGTACGGCCCGTCGGCGGGGTTGCCGATCGCCAGCGACTTGGCGATCGTGTCCGGCTTCACCGGGCGTACGACGTCGTGACCGGCCTTGTACGCCACCGACACCGGCGAGCAGCCCTCGGCCTGGGCCCCGTAGATCTTGTACGGCTTGTCCTCGACCAGGCCGAGCTTGATCAGCTCCTGCAGGCCCTTGTCGATCTTGGTGAGCTGGGAGCCGGAGGCGATCGGGACGACCAGGTTGTCCGGCAGCCGCCAGCCGAGCTGCTCGCAGATCTCGTACGCCAGCGTCTTGGACCCCTCGCCGTAGTACGGGCGCAGGTTCACGTTCACAAAGCCCCAGCCCTCGCCGATCGGGTCGCCGATCAGCTCGGAGCAGAAGCGGTTCACGTCGTCGTACGAGCCCTCGATGCCGACCAGCTCGCCGCCGTAGACCGCGGCCATGACGACCTTGCCCGCCTCCAGGTCGTGCGGGATGAACACGCAGGAGCGGAAGCCCGCGCGGGCGGCGGCGGCGCCGACCGCGCCGGCCAGGTTGCCGGTGGAGGAGCAGGACAAGGTGGTGAGGCCGAAGGTGCGGGCGGCCTCCAGTGCGATGGCCACCACGCGGTCCTTGAAGGAGTGCGTCGGGTTGCCGGAGTCGTCCTTGATGTGCAGGCCACCGGTGATGCCCAGCTCACGGGCCAGGTTGTCGGCCTTGACGAGCTTGGTCCATCCGGGGTTCAGATTGGGCTTGTCGGCGACGTCGGCGGGCACCGGCAGCAGCGGCGCGTACCGCCAGATGTTGGTGGGCCCGGCCTCGATCCGCTTGCGCAGCGACTCCGGGTCACCGAGCGGCAGGTCGTAGGCGACTTCGAGCGGGCCGAAACACTCCTGGCACGCGAAGATCGGGCTCAGCGGGAAGCGGGTGCCGCACTCGCGGCACGAGAGCGCCGCGGCGGGTCCGAAGGGGGTGGTGGTGTCGGCGGCGACGGTCTGCACAGCCATGATGGCGAGGCCCTTTCTCCTCATCTTCCTTGTGACGGACATCGCCACAAGACGGAATTGGCACCTTCCCCACCGTGTGACCTCGCGGTCGGCGGGAGGGTTGCCGGGGCTTCAACGGGCCGTTCCCTCTGCCCCTCTGGATGAGCGGTATGGCACCGGATGACGCATCCGGGCGTTTGTGCGCGTGGCGACCCCGGCATGCCGGGCTCTTACGCGTTGTTCAAGACTGTAACCGACGAGCGTGACAGTTGAGATAGTCGTCCGAACCGCGAGATGGATACAACACCAGGCCGAGAGGGAGACCCGCACGTGCTGGACGAGGTGGAACGGTGGCTGGCCGAGCGGTCCTGGACCGCGGCCGACCGGCCGCTGGACGCGCTGCTCGCGGCCAAGCGGGCGGCGGGGGCGCAGGGCACCGTCAGCGTCGTGCTGCCCGCGCTGGACGAGGAGGAGACGGTCGGCGAGATCGTCACCGCCATCCGCCGCGACCTCATGACCGCCGAGGTGCCGCTCGTCGACGAGCTGATCGTGGTCGACTCCGGCTCCCTCGACCGTACGGCGGGGGTGGCGGCGGACGCCGGGGCCCGGGTGGTGCGGCGGGACGAGATCCTGCCGCGGCTGCCGGCCGTGCCGGGCAAGGGTGAGGTGCTCTGGCGGTCACTGCTGGTGACCAGCGGCGAGATCATCTGTTTCATCGACGCGGATCTGCGCGAGTTCGACTCGCGCTTCGTGTCGGGGATCGTCGGGCCGCTGCTCACCGATCCCGGCCTGCAGCTCGTCAAGGCGATGTACGACCGGCCGCTGGAGACGGACGGGGCGGTCGTGCCGCACGGGGGCGGGCGGGTCACCGAGCTGGTCGCCCGGCCGCTGCTGAATCTGCACTGGCCGCGGCTGGCGGGCTTCGTGCAGCCGCTCGGCGGCGAGTATGCGGCGCGCCGCACGCTTCTGGAACGGCTGTCCTTCCCCGTGGGCTACGGGGTCGAGCTGGCGATGCTCATCGACTCCCTCGGGCTGGTCGGGCTCGACGCGCTCGCCCAGGTGGACGTGGGCGTCCGCCACCACCGGCACCAGGACGGGCAGGCCCTTGGCCGTATGGCTGCCGCCATCTACCGCACCGCCCAGCAGCGGCTCTCCCGCGCCCACCTCGTCCGTCCCCGCCTCACCCAGTTCCACCTCACCGACCGCGGCTTCGCCCCCCACACCCACCCGGTCGACACCGACGAACGTCCCCCCATGCTCGACATCCACGAATACGTGGCCCGCCACGCCGCGTAGTGCCCCGAAGGGGCGCGGGGAACTGCGCGGCCCGCCCCCACCGGCCGGTGGTCCGAAAACAACGCGTCTGCCCCATTGGGGCCGGTGGTGACCTGCAGCCCGGTCATGGGCTGGTCGCGCAGTTCCCCGCGCCCCTGACGGGGCACGTCCGGTGCCTGGGCCTCCGCCAGCGCAGCGCGCTTCCCCGCGCCCCTATCGGGGCACTCCGGCGCAGCCGGGCGCGTCACGGGCGCACCGTGCGCCACACGCGGCGCGGCCGGGGACGTTTGAGGGGGAGCCCGGGGGGCTAGGCTCGCCGCATGGTGAAGAGCGCCGGTGCGCGGATTTTGGTCGCGTCGAACCGAGGCCCGGTGACGTACAGCGTGGACGAGACGGGAGCCCTGCGCAGCAGACGCGGCGGGGGCGGCCTGGTGTCGGGGCTGAGCGCGATCGGGGACGACGCGGGCGCGGTGTGGGTGTGCGCGGCCCTGAGCGACGGTGACCGGGAGGCGGTGCGGCAGGGCGTGGCCGAGCCCGGCTCGCGGATGATCGCGATCGCGCCGGACGTGTTCGAGGCGGCGTACAACGGCATCGCGAACTCGGTGCTGTGGTTCGTGCACCACCTGCTCTACCAGACCCCGCTGGAACCCGTCTTCGACGAGGACTTCCGCGCCCAGTGGGCGTCCTTCGAGGCGTACAACACGGCCTTCGCGGACGCGCTGGCCGAGGAGGCCGCCGAGGGCGCGCACGTGCTGGTGCAGGACTACCACCTGTCCCTGGTCCCGGCGCTGCTCCGCGAGCGCCGCCCCGACCTGCGGATCGGCCACTTCACGCACACCCCGTGGGCGCCGCCGGACTACTACCGGATGCTGCCCGACGACGTCGCCGCGCAGGTGCTGGAGGGCATCCTCGGCGCGGACCGCGCCGCGTTCCTCACCCGCCGCTGGGCCGACGCCTTCGCCGCGTGCTGTGTCGCGGTGCTCGGCGCCGAGCTGTCGGAGGACGGGCACGCGGTCACCTACCGCGGCCGTACGACACGGCTGGGCGTGCACGGCCTGGGCGCCGACCCGGACTTCCTGCGCGAGCGCGCGCACCGCTCCGACGTGGCGGACCGGATCGCCACGCTGCGGGCCGAGACCGGCGCCGAGCGGAAGCTGATCGTCCGGGTCGACCGCACCGAGCTGTCCAAGAACATCGTGCGCGGCCTGCTCGCGTACCGGCAGCTCCTGGACGAGCACCCGGAATGGCGCGGGCGCGTGGTGCATGTCGCCTTCGCGTACCCCTCGCGCCAGGATCTGGCGGTCTACCGCGAGTACACCGCGGAGGTCGGCCGGGTGGCCGAGGCGATCAACGCGGACTACGGCACCGCCGACTGGCAGCCGGTGCTGCTGAAGGTCGACGACGACTTCGCCCGCTCGCTGGCCGCGTACCGCCTGGCGGACGTGGCGCTGGTGAACCCGATCCGGGACGGTATGAACCTGGTCGCCAAGGAGGTGCCGGTCGTCTCCGACCGCGGCGTGGCCCTGGTCCTGTCCCGCGAGGCGGGCGCCTTCGCCGAGCTGGGCGACGACGCCTTCGTCGTCAACCCCTACGACATCCGCGCGACCGCCGCCGCCCTCCACTCCGCCCTCACCCTCCCCGCCTCCGATCGCGCCGACCGCACCAAGCGCCTCGCGGCCGCCGCCACCGCCCTCCCCCCGGCCCGCTGGTTCCTCGACCAGCTCCACGCCCTGGACGACTAGCCGGTACGGGCTCAGCGGCCGATCTTGTCCAGCGCGGCCATGTCCTCGTCCGTAAGGGCGAGCCCGGCGCCCGCGATGTTCTCGCGCAGGTGCGCGGTGGACGAGGTGCCGGGGATGAGCAGGATGTTGGGCGAGCGCCGCGTGAGCCAGGCCAGCGCGACCGCCATCGGCGCCGCCTCCAGCCGGTTCGCGACCTGCGAAAGGGCCTCGGACTGGAGCGGCGTGAAGCCTCCCAGCGGGAAGTACGGCACGTACGCGATGCCGTCGGCGGCGAGGTGGTCCACCATGTCGTCGTCCTCGCGGTGCGCGAGGTTGTAATGGTTCTGCACGCACACGATCGGGGCGATGCCGCGTGCCTCGGCGACCTGCTCCACGGTGACGTTGCTGACGCCGAGGTGGCGGATCAGGCCCTCGCGCTGGAGGTCGGCGAGCGTCCCGAACGCTTCGGCGAGCGAGCCGGGCTGCGTGCCCAGGGCGTCGCCCATGCGCATGTTGACCAGGTCGAGGGCCTCGATGCCGAGGGATTCGAGGTTCGCGTGGACCTGCTCGCGCAGCTCCTCGGGGCGCCGGGCGGTGGGCCAGCCGCCCTGTGCGTCGCGGGTCGCGCCCACCTTGGTGGCGATGAGCAGCGGTTCCGGGTAAGGGTGCAGCGCCTCGCGGATCAGCTCGTTCGTGACGCGCGGTCCGTAGGCGTCGCTGGTGTCGATGTGGGTGATCCCGAGGGCGACCGCCTCGCGCAGCACCGCCACGGCGCCGTCGTGATCGGCGGGCGGCCCCATGACCCACGGCCCGGCGAGCTGCATCGCGCCGTAGCCGAACCGGGTGACGGTCGTGTCGCCGAACGTCCAGGTTCCGCCGGGCAGGGGTGCGGAGGGGGTGGTCATCGTGGTGCCTTTCGCTTCTCGCCAGGGGCGGTGGGGCGGTGGGGGCGGTGTCTCCGGCCCCCTCGCACCAGTGTGGGAGAGCTGCTTCCCATGGGGAAGTAGGTACCCTGAAGTGCGTAACTCCCCCGGAGGGTGAAAGGTGAGAGCGGTGGCGACGACGAAGGCGGCCCAGCAGGCGCAGGCCAAGGCGGAGTACAACGCGTTCCTGGCGGTGTGCCCCAGCCGTCAGCTCCTGGACCGGATCTCGGACAAGTGGGTCGTCCTGATCCTGTGCGCACTGGGCGGTGATACGCCCGAGCAGTCCGGGGCGTCGCCCACCCCGCGGGCGATGCGCTACTCCGAGCTCGCCCGGCTGCTGGTCGGGGTCAGCCAGAAGATGCTGACCCAGACCCTGCGCTCCCTCGAACGCGACGGCCTCCTCACCCGCAGCGTGACCCCCACGGTCCCCGTCACCGTCACCTACGAGCTGACCGACCTCGGCCTCTCCCTCCACCACATGACCCGCGGCCTCAGGCACTGGGCCCAGACCCACATGGACGAGGTCCTCACCCACCGCGAGCACTACGACGCAGGGAATTCCTAGCGGGAGGGCATCAGTTGAAGGGCCCCGTCGGCGGGACCGGCGGCCGCGTGTAGTTGGAGGGCAGCCGCGAGTCCTGGTCCGGCGCCACCCGGCGATGCGCCTCGGGGTCCGTGTAGTTCGCCAGCCTGCGCCGCTCCGACACCATGTCGAGCAGTCGGCCGCCCTTCTTGGAAAGCCACGCTTTCATGCTCATGATTCCGTACCCCCGTCCGCCTACGTGACTGCCTCGTATCCGCAGTGTGCGCGCCGGCGGGCGGGCCCAACCCACATCTGAGCAGAACTTGAGGCCCAGTCACGGCGGCCGTCGAGGCCCCTAGGCCAATGGCCTGGTCTCGGGCTGCCGGAGGCCCGACACGGCCTCCCGGGGGCCGGTCGGTGATTACGTTGGGTTACGACCCATTTGTCTGTTCGGAAATCGAGCACACGTCCGAGCACGCATACGAGGAGTGACCATGACGGATCAATCACCCGCCCCCATGACGCCGGGGGCGGCCATGACGCTGGCCGCGATCGCGGCGACGGCGGCGGACCCGCGGCCGTCGGGGGAGACCCTGACGGCGCAGGAGCAGCGCATCACGTACGGCGTGAAGCAGCAGTTGGCGGACACCCGGCTGACGACGCTGGGGGTGTGGCAGCTCAGGTGGCTCGCGTTGAGCCCGGACAACGCGAACATGGCGTATCTGGTGCAGAACACCTCGGGGGCGAACCAGTTCGCGGTGGTGGTCCGCGGGACGAACGCCAACGCCGTCGACATGATGGAGGACCTCGACGTCGGCACCGTGGTCCCGTTCAACATCGGGAGCACGACGGCGCCGCCGACCTCCGTGTCGAAGGGCGCCATGGCGGCGTTCACCCAGCTCATGCGGATGAGCAACACGCTGGGTCCGACGATCGGCACCCTGGAGCAGGCGGTCGCCTCCGCCCTCGCCGGGAGCGGCGCGCCTCCCGGGGCGACGGTGTTCGTGATCGGCCACAGCCTCGGCGGCTGTCTGGCGACGATGCTCGCCGTGTATCTGCAGTCGCGCCCCTGGGGCACGACCGCACCGAAGTTCGGGGTGCTCACCTTCGCCGCGCCCACCGCGGGTCTCGCGGACTTCGCCAAGCAGTTCAACGAGGTGGACTGGGCGGTGAACGACGGGTACGTCAACGCGTACGACATGGTGCCGCTGGCGTGGGAGAGCCTCAGCACCGCCGCGAGCTGGTACCCCCCGCCGGGACCGAAGGCGAACTTCGAGGTCGCCGAGGGCCTCATCCCGACCCTGGAGGGCCTCACCGGGCCGAACGCCTACGTCCAGCCGAGCAACGTCATCCAGCTCAACCCCGGGAACTACAAGCCCTACGACCCCGCGGCGATCAACCCCTCGGTCGGTGACTTCCTGGCCCAGGTCGCCGCCCAGCACGCCAACTCCACCTACCTGGACCTGCTGAAGGCGCCCCAACTGACCGCCGCCCCCGTGGTGACCTCGCTCAGCGCCACTGTCGGCCAGGAGGGCAACGAGATCATCGTCAACGGCTTCGGCTTCACCAAGGACTGCGTGGTCGACTTCGGGACGTCCCCGTGCACGCGCTGCCACGCCCTGAGCGACACCCAGATGTCCGCGTTCGCACCCGCCGGGCTCGGCGTCGTGTCGGTCCGGGTCACCAACAACCTGGGCACCTCTCCGGCCGTCCCGACCGCGCAGTTCGCCTACGGCGGGCCCGCACCCGTGACGGTCACCAGCATCAACCCGACCTCGGGGGCCCTCAAGACGAAGGTCACGATCAAGGGCGTGGGCTTCGCCGCCAATCCCACGGTGTATTTCGGCAAGAACACCGCGACGAACGTCTCGTACGACCCGAAGACCCAGCAGATCACCGCGGACGCGCCGGCCTCCGGTTCGCCCAAGAGCGTGGTCAGGGACGTCAGGGTCCTGGTCAACGGCTACCTGTCCCCCGCCGGTCCGGCCGACGAGTTCACCTACCCCAACTGACCGCCGGTCTCCGACCGCAGTTGCCCCACGAAGTCCTCCAACACGGCGGCGAAGACGTCCTGTTCGGCCGGGGACCACCGGGAGAGCAGGTCGGTGAGGTGCTCGGTGAGCCGGTCGCGGCAGGTGCCGATGGTGGTGCGGCCCTGGTCGGTGAGGGAGAGGAGGGTGGCCCGCGCGTCCGCGGGGTCGGGCGTGCGGGCGATCAGTCCCGCGGCTTCCAGGCGGCTGGCGTAGCGGGTGGTCGCGGTGCGGTCGATGCCGATCTCGTCGGCCAGGCGGCTGCTGCTGACCGGCTCCAGCCGGGCGATCCCGCTGATCACCGGGTACGTCGTCTCGGTGACGCCGGGCAGCCCGCGGATCAGGTTCTCGTAGAGCACCGCGCGGGTGCCGCGGCGCAACAGCAGGCCGAGGGACGCCTCGACGCGGGCCGCGGCGGGACGGGACGACGACGGCCGGGGGCCGGATTCCTTGGGCATGGGCCGATCCTACGCGAATGCGTGCCAGCGGCACGCATTCGTGCTACGGTCATGCCATCGAAAGCGTGCAAGCGGCACGCTTCTCGCATCGAAGGAGTCACCATGTCCGAGACCCGGCAGCCCCGCGCCACCGTCACCCCCACCACCGCCGCGGATGTCCTCGCGGACGGCGTCGAAGGCGGTGAGTTCCAGGGCATGTTCGTCCGCAAGGGCTCGATCGCCGCCTTCATCGCCAACGCCAAGGCGTTGGCCGGGCTGGAGCCCGGCACGCCCGACTACCAGGTCATCGCCGACGCCATCCGCGACCTCAAGCCCGCCCTCGAGGCGCTCACCCTCTTCGACGTCGTCACCGTCCGCGACCCGGCGGTGGCCGCGATCCTGGACGCGGCATAAACCCGGAGGCCCCCGCCGCCGCCACGACGTAGCATCCGCCCACGTGACAGACACCAGCGCGGCAGCCGCCGGCACCCTCCGCCCGTTCCGCCTCGACATCCCGCAGCGCGACCTCGACGACCTGCACGACCGTCTCGACCGCACACGCTGGCCCGACGAACTGCCGGGCGTGGGTTGGGCGTACGGCATCCCCGGCGGCTATCTGCGCGAGCTGGCGCACTACTGGCGGCACAGCTACGACTGGCGGGCGGCGGAGGCGGCGCTCAACGCCTGGCCGCAGTTCACCACCGAGATCGACGGCGCGAACGTCCACTTCGCGCACATCCTGTCCCCCGAGCCCGGCGCCACGCCGCTGCTGATGACGCACGGCTGGCCGGGCTCGCTCGTGGAGTTCACCAATGTCGTCGGCCCGCTGACCGACCCGCGCGCCCACGGCGGCGACCCGGCCGACGCCTTCCACCTGGTGCTGCCGAGCATCCCCGGCTTCGGGCTGTCCGGCCCCACCCGCGAGACCGGCTGGGAGTTCCACCGGATGGCGGCGGCCTTCGCGGTGCTGATGGAGCGGCTGGGCTACCCGCGTTACGGCGTCCAGGGCGGTGACTGGGGTGCGGCGATCTCCCGCGAGATCGGCCGCTCCCACCCCGACCGGGTGATCGGCGTCCACCTCAACCTGCTGCCGGGCGGCGCCGCCTCGCGCGAACCGGACGCCGAGGAGCTGGCCGCTCTCAGCCCGGCCGAGCGCGAGCGCACCCTCGCCTCCTGGGAGCGCACCCGGAGCTGGACCGCGGAGCGGCAGGGCTACGCCGATCTCCAGGCCACCCGCCCGCAGACCCTCGCCTACGCGCTGACCGACTCCCCCGTCGGCCAACTCGCTTGGATCGCGGAGAAGTTCAAGGAGTGGACCGACTCCCGGGACCGCCCGGAGGACGCCGTCGACCGCGACCAGCTCCTCACCAACGTCTCGCTCTACTGGTTCACCGCCACCGCGGGCTCCTCCGCCCGCGCCTACTACGAGCGCGCCCACGCCGAGTACTGGGGCAGTCCGCCCGAGCCGTCCACCACTCCCACCGCCCTCGCCGACTTCGCCCACGACAACTTCATTCCACTGCGGCACATCGCCGACCGCACCAACAACATCGTCCAGTGGACGACCTACGAACGCGGCGGCCACTTCGCCGCCATGGAGCAGCCCGAACTTCTCACCGCCGACATCCGCACCTTCTTCCACGCCCGCACCTGAGGCGCGCTGCGCTCGCGGAGGACCAGGCACCGGAGTGCCCCGAAGGGGCGCGGGGAACTGCGCGGCCCGCCCCCACCGGCCGGTGGTCCGAAGACAACGCGTCTGCCCCATTGGGGCCGGTGGTGACCTGCAGGAGCGCGACGGCTGGTCGCGCAGTTCCCCGCGCCCCTTCGGGGCACAGGGCTCGCCGCACTACGAGGGCGACCCGGCCCCCGGGTACGCGCCATGAAAGACTCAGCGCCATGCGCGTCTACCTCGGCTCCGACCACGCCGGTTTCGAACTCAAGAACCACCTCGTCGAGTGGCTCACCGTCAACGGCCACCAGCCCGTCGACTGCGGGCCGCACATCTACGACGCGGTCGACGACTACCCGCCCTTCTGCCTGCGGGCAGCCGAGCGGACGGCGGCCGACCCCGGCAGCCTCGGCATCGTGATCGGCGGCTCCGGCAACGGCGAGCAGATCGCCGCCAACAAGGTCCAGGGCGTACGCGCCGCGCTCGCGTGGAGCGAGCAGACCGCCTCGCTCGCCCGCGAGCACAACGACGCCAACGTGCTGAGCGTCGGCGGCCGGATGCACACCCAGGACGAGGCGACGAAGTTCGTCGAGATCTTCCTCGCCACCCCGTACTCGCACGAGGAGCGCCACCAGCGCCGTATCGACATGCTCACGGCGTACGAGACGACCCGCGAGCTGCCCCCGGTCCCGGCGCACCACCCGCAGCAGGACTGACGCGGCCGATGCCCGAAGGGCACACGATCCACCGGCTCGCCCAGGACTGCCTGGAGCGCTTCGCCGGGTGGCAGGTGCGGGCGGCCAGCCCGCAGGGGAAGTTCGCCGACAGCGCGGCGCTGCTCGACGGCGTCGTGCTGGACGGCGTGGACGCCCACGGCAAGCACCTGTTCCTCGGGTTCGAGGACACCGGCTGGGTCCACATCCACCTGGGCCTGATCGGCAAGGTCACCTTCGACGGGCCGGTCAGCGACACCGTCCGGCTGCGGCTGACCGGCGGCATCCGCGGCGAGCGGACCATGGACCTGCGCGGCCCGGCTGTCTGCGCGCTGATCACCGGTCCCGAGAAGCAGGCGATACACGACCGGCTCGGCCCCGACCCGCTGCGCGACGGCGACGACGGCGACCGGGCCTGGGCGCGGATCTCCCGGTCACGGGTGAGCGTGGCCGCGCTGCTGCTCGACCAGAAGGTGATCGCGGGCGCCGGCAACGTCTACCGCGCCGAGGTGCTGTTCCGGCACGGCATCGACCCGTACCGGGCGGGCCGCGACCTGAGCCGCGCCGAGTGGGACGCGCTCTGGTCCGACCTGGTGGCGCTGATGCGCGAGGGCGTCCGCACCAACCGGATCGACACCGTACGGCCCGAGCACACCCCGGAGGCGATGGGCCGCCCGCCGCGCGTGGACGACCACGGCGGCGAGGTGTACGTCTACCGGCGCACCGGGCTGCCCTGCCTGGTCTGCGGCACCGAGGTGCGCACCCAGGTGCTGGCGGCGCGGAACCTCTTCTGGTGTCCGCGCTGCCAGCGCTGAGCCGCCCCGGGCCGCTACTTCAGAAGCCGTGCGGCAGCCACGGCTCGACGTCGCCGCGGAAGGCCGTGGAGGCCTCCGTCAGCGCGCCCGGCCGCAGTTCGGCCACCAGCCCGGCGCCCGCCATCGACCGCAGCGTGGGCCCGCCCAGGTAGGCCGCGCCCAACTCCCGTACCGACAGGGCCAGATCGGCCGGGTCCGTGGTGCGCTCGCAGGAGGCGCCCTTGGCGTCGCCGGTCAGCCGCCAAGTGCCCGCGTTCCACGGGCAGAAGGCGTCCTCGACGTCGAACACCACGTCCACCGGCGCCGCGTACGTCCGCGCGGCCAGCGCCGCGCCCACGTCCACCAGGCGTACGTGGAGGCTGTCGCGGAAGCCCAGCTCGCAGCGGCGTACGTCTGAGACCAGGTGCAGCAGCGGGTCGTCGACCGGGCGGTTCCAGAAGGCCACCTTGGAGGTGAGGTCGATGGCGGCCAGATAGCGCCACAGCGCCGCCTGGACGACCGGGTCGAGCGCCTCCAGATCGCGCACCTTGACCGTGCTGTCCGACCCGGCCATGCTCCACGACGGCTTCACCGAGTACCGCGCGTAACCGCGCACCTCGCCGTCCACCTCGGCGACCACGCACAGCAGCTCGCCCGCGCCGTCCCGGCCGCTCGGCGGGTCGAGCAGCGGGCGCAGCTCCCAGCCGGGCTGCCGGGCGAGCATGCCGGGCCGGGTCGGCACCGTCCGGGCGTAGATCCGCTCGCAGACGTCGAGCGCGTCCTCCTGGGGCACCAGCCGCATCCGCACCGCGTCGGCGCCCGCGGGCCCGCCGATCGTGACCCGGGTGGTGTCGATCGTGCCGTAGAGCTGCCGGGAGCCGATGCCGTAGCCGAACCGGCCGTAGATCACCGGCTCCGAGGCGGTGAGCACCGCGAAGGGCTCCCCGGCGGCCCGGAAGTCGTCGAGCTGCCGCCGCATCATCGCGGTGAGCACCCCGCGGCGGCGGTGGGTGGGCTGGACGCTGACCATGGTCACGCCCGGAGCGTCCACGGCCGTCCCGCCGGGCACGGTGACACGGAACGAGAACGCGCCCGCGGTACCGACGATCCCGCCGTCGTCCATCACCACCAACGACCGCTCGATCTCCGTCAGTTGGCGCCACACCGCACGCTCCTCTGGAGCGTCCGGGGGACCGCCGAAGGCCCGTTCCAACCGGCCGTAGAACTCGTCCCACTGCCCCGGCTCAAGCACCCGCACATCCGTCGTCATACCTCCTGCCTACCAGCCGCCACGGCTGTGGGCGAGCGTATTTCTCACGGTCCCCGGGCAGGTCGGTGGCCATCCGGTCTGCACGGCGGGGCGATCGATGGATAGGGTCGCCGGGACATGGCAAAAGGGGCGGCGGTCGACGGGTTCCGGCTTCGGTGGCGCAGATGGCTGCGCCGGGCGCGGCTCGGCGTGCGCAGGTCCGCGGTCGACTACTTCCGCGGCGGCGCCTCCGACTGGCTCGCGCTGACCGTCCTGGTGCTGACCGTCCCGGCGCTGGCGTACACCACGGTGTGCACGCCCGTGTGGTGCCCGCCCAGCGCGCTCGTCCTGCCGATCCTCACCGGCGGCCTGCTGCTGCGCCCCTCCAGCCTCCTGCTGCTGTACGCGGCCTCCGCCGCCGCGCTGGTCGCCGAGTCCGCGGCGCTCGGCCCGTACCGCGAGGGCCCGGCCAGGGTCACCCCCGGCACCGTTTTGGTGGTCACCGCGGTGGCGCTCGCCGGGCTGGTCATCGCCCAGTTCAGGGCGCGGGTCGGCGTGCCGTGGCGGCGCGGCCACACCATGCTCTTCGACCTCAGGGAACGCATCCGGGTGCAGAGCAGGCTGCCGCGGCTGCCCGCCGGCTGGCACGCCGAGATGGCGCTGCGGCCCGCAGGGGGACAGTCGTTCTCCGGCGACTTCGTGGTCGCCACCCGCGGTTCCGTCGGCGGCCGGACCCTGGAGGCGGTGCTCACCGACGTCTCCGGCAAGGGCATGGACGCCGCGTCCCGCTCGCTGCTGCTGAGCGGCGCCTTCGGCGGCCTGCTGGGCTCCCTGCCGCCGCACTCCTTCCTCACCGCCGCCAACGGCTATCTGCTGCGGCAGAACTGGGACGAGGGCTTCGCGACCTCCGTGCACCTCGTCCTCGATCTGGAGAGCGGCGACTACGAGTTGCTGTCGGCAGGGCACCTGCCGGGGATGCAACTGCACGCGGGCAGCGGCCGCTGGGAGGAGAAGGCGGCCGAGGGGCCGCTGCTCGGTGTCTACGACGGCGCCGAATTCCACGGCGTCAAGGGCACGTTGCGCTCCGGCGACGTGCTTCTGCTGTTCACCGACGGGCTGGTGGAGAGCGCCGACAAGGACATCTCGGAGGGCATGGACCGCCTGATCGGCGAGGCGGACCGCTTCGTCGCCACCGGATTCCGCGGCTCCGCCTGGCGGTTGATCGAAGCGGTCGCCAAGGACGTCAACGACGACCGGGCGTTGCTCGTGGTGTGCCGCGACTAGCGCGCGGGAATGGGACTATGGGCAACGGGCCTTCGTGGCCCCGAGTGTCGGTCCTCGGTGGCACCATGGGACCGGGCGAGGCGGGGGTGCCTGGAGTGGCTCCCGGACCGGTGTGGCAACCGTAGAAGGAAGTGAACCGTCGTGGCCATCTCCCTGTCCGTAGTGCTGTTGTTGGCGATCATCCTGGTGGTCATGATCAGGGGGAAGTCCATCAAGGTGGGCCCGGCGATCGTCGCGGCGCTCTTCGGCTTCTTCCTGGCCTCGACCAACATGGCGCCGTCGGTCAACCGTTTCCTGACGTCACTTGCCGACACCATCAACCAGATAAAGCTCTGAGGCGGGGATCGCCTGCGGCGCCGCCTCCAGGACGCGGCGCAGGACCGCGGCGGCGTCGTCGCTGCCGCTGCCGCTCGCACGCGTCGCGAGCAGGGTCGCGAGCAGCGCGATCCGCGCCTGGCCGGGGCGCAGGGTGCCCGCCAGCAGTGCTCCGGCCGCCACCAGGTCGACCGCGCCGCCGCCGGTGTAGAGCGGGGCCACGGCGCCCGCCGCCACCCGGGTGCTGACGGCGACCTGGACCCCGGACTCCACCGCCCGGCGTACGGCCTCGGCGACCTGCGGGTTGGCGTTCCCCGCCCCGGTGCCGACCAGCACCACGCCCTGGGCGCCCGCGGCCAGCGAGGCGTCGAAGAGCACGGTGTCGCCGTCGCTGTGGTGCATCACGATGTCCACCCGCGGCGGGACCACGCCCACCTCGGGCATCGGCAGCGGCTCGGGGCGCGGGCGGCGCCGCCCCCAGGTCACCCGGCCGAACTCGACCCGGCCCAGCGGCAGTCCGTCGGGGGTGCCGAAGGCGCGCGCGTCCACGGTGTGCTGCTTCACGGTGCCGCGGGCGGCGAAGACCTGGCCCGCGAAGACGATCACCGCGCCGATGTCGCGGCCGGTGGCCGCGGTCAGCAGGGCGTCGTAGAGATTGCCGGCCGCGTCGCCGTCGGTCGCGTCCAGCGGCTGCTGGGCGCCGGTGAAGACCACCGGGCGGCGGTCGCCGTGGAAGAGGTCGAGGAAGAAGGCGGACTCCTCCAGGGTGTCGGTGCCGTGGGTGACCACCACACCGTCGACCGCGGGGTCGGCCAGTACCTCGTGCACCGCGTGCAGCAGCCGCAGCTGGTGGTCGGTGGTGAGCCGGGAGCTGTTGACGGTGAACAGGTCCACCACCCGCACCTCGACGTCCTCGGGCACCGCGCCCGCGGCGAGCACCTCCTGCCCGGCCGCCTCAGCCGCGTACCCGTCGCCCTGCCATCGGCTGGCTATGGTGCCCCCGGTGCTGATGACCACGACGTGTCGCACGATGCCCTCGCCTCCATCTGAAGTGTCCGCTGCCGATCCGCTTCGTGCCCGCGGGCCGCGTCGTTTTCACGTCTACACGTACCCACTGGTCACATGGTGCAATAATATGCGCATAGAACCGCTATATGATTGCTAATACCGGCGAGTATCCAGCCACTATGTGCTAGATACTGCTGCCATGGACGCCATCGACAGACGAATCTTGCGCGAACTCCAGGCCGACGGTCGGCTGACCAACCAGGAGCTGGCCCAGCGCGTCGGCCTCACCCCCTCTCCCTGCCTGCGCCGCGTCCGGCAACTGGAGGACGACGGGGTGATCCAGACCTACCGCGCGGTCGTCGACCCCGCCGCCGTCGGCCGCGGCTTCGAGGTCTTCGCCTCCGTCGAGGTCCACCGCGACCGCGCCTCCGTCGCCGCCTTCGAGGCCGAGGTCCAGTCCACCCCCGACGTCGTCGAGGCCTACCGCCTCTACGGCGCCCCCGGCTGCCTCCTGCGCATCGCCGTCGCCGACTCCGACGCCTACGAGCGTTTCTGGACCGACAAGCTCATCTCGCTCCCGGGCGTCAGCGACGTCAACTCCCAGATGATCATGAAGCGCATCAAGGACCCCCAGGGCGTCCCGGTCGACTGACCCCGCCCCCCACCCCGCTGCCCACCCCCGCCCGCCCGAAACGACGACGGCCAGAAACGACGACGGCCCGGCACCGGGGATCTCTCCCCGGTGCCGGGCCGTACGTCTGTGGAGCGGGCGACGGGAATCGAACCCGCGTAGCTAGTTTGGAAGACTAGGGCTCTACCATTGAGCTACGCCCGCAGTGCCGGTTATTCGCCAGTGATTGTGGCACACCGGATAGTAGCCGGTCGAACCGGTGAACCGGCGGGGTAATACCGGCTGCCCACGCGTACCAGGGCATGTACTCTACGTGTCGCACCAGCGGGGTGTGGCGCAGCTTGGTAGCGCGTCCGCTTTGGGAGCGGAAGGCCGTCGGTTCGAATCCGGCCACCCCGACCAGCAGTTCCGCGGGCCCCGGGCCCGAGGTCGAAAGACCCGATCCGGCACGTTTGTGGTACCGGTAGGATGGGCCGCTGGCGACCTCGTGCTCGGCATGGCCGGGTGCTGGGTCCAGGCGGATCCAGCGCGGGTCGCCCCCACTCAACGTAAAGCCCCCAAGGAGACCCAACCGTGAAGAGCGCCGTCGAGACTCTGAACCCGACCCGGGTTCGACTCACTGTCGAGGTGCCCTTCGAGGAGCTCAAGCCCAGCCTCGACGCGGCGTACAAGAAGATCAACCAGCAGGTCACGGTGCCGGGCTTCCGCAAGGGCAAGATCCCTGCGCGCGTCATCGACCAGCGGTTCGGCCGTGGCGCGGTCCTCGAAGAGGCCATCAACGACGCGCTGCCGAAGTTCTACACGGAGGCGGTCAACGAGGGCGAGCTGAACGTGCTCGGCCAGCCCGACGTCGACATCACCGAGTTCAACGACGGTGACGAGCTGAAGTTCACCGCCGAGGTGGACATCCGCCCGGCGATCGAGATCCCGGACTACTCCGGCATCGAGGTCACCGTGGACGCCATCGAGGTGTCCGAGGAGGACGTGGACACCTCGCTGGAGCAGCTCCGCGACCGCTTCGCCTCGACCACCAAGGCCGACCGCCCCGCCGCCGAGGGCGACGTCGTGGTCGTGGACCTCGAGGCGTCGGTCGACGGCGAGGTGCTGGAGGACGGCGTCGCCACGGGCGTCAGCTACACCATCGGCTCCGGCCAACTCCTCGACGGCATCGACGAGGCCGTCATCGGCCTGGAGGCCGGCGGCACCGCCACCTTCACCTCCGACCTGAAGGGCGGCTCGGCTGCGGGCAAGGCGGCCGAGGTCAAGGTCGACGTCACCGACGTCCAGGCCCGTGAACTCCCCACCCTGGACGACGACTTCGCCCAGCTCGCCAGCGAGTTCGACACGCTGGAGGAGCTGCGCGCCGACAGCCGCAAGCGGCTGGAGCGCATGAAGGAGTACGACCAGGCCACCCAGGCCCAGGAGAAGGTCCTCGACGCGCTCATCGAGCTGGCCGAGGTGCCGATCCCGGAGAAGCTCCTCAAGGACGAGATCGAGACCCGCAAGCACAATCTGGAGCACCACCAGTTCCCGGCCATGGGCCTGAACTGGGAGACGTACCTGGAGCGCGAGGGCAAGACCGCCGAGGAGCACGACGCGGAGCTCGAGACCCAGGCGGTCAAGGGCATCAAGACCCAGTTCCTGCTGGACGAGCTGGTCAACAAGGAGAAGCTGTCGGTCAACCAGGAGGAGCTCACCGAGCACCTCATGCGCCGCGCGGCCACCTCCGGCATGTCCCCCGACCAGTTCGCCCAGGCCGTCGTCGAGGGCGGCCAGGTGCCGATGCTCGTGGGCGAGGTCGCCCGCGGCAAGGCGCTCGCCGTGGTCGTCGAGTCCGCCAAGGTCACCGACACCAACGGTGAGGTCGTCGACCTCTCGGACGACGAGGACGAGGACGGCGACGACGCCGCCGCCGAGGCCCCCGAGGCCACGGAAGAGGACGCCGACCAGGCCTGACCCGTCGCGCCCCGAAAGGGGCGCGGGGAACTGCGCGACCAGCCCATGACCGGGCTGCAGGTCACCACCGGCCCCCATGGGGC
>NZ_JBFAXL010000048.1:0-72577 GCF_040680795.1 Streptomyces sp. NPDC051976 | reverse complement strand
GCCCCCACCGGCCGGTGGTCCGAAGACAACGCGTCTGCCCCATTGGGGCCGGTGGTGACCTGCAGCCCGTCGAGGGCTGGTCGCGCAGTTCCCCGCGCCCCTAACGGGGCACTACCGGTGCCTGGCCCACCGCAAGCGCAGCGCAGTTCCCCGCGCCCCTTCGGGGCGAAGGCCCACCGCAAGGGCAGCGCGGCACACCGCGCCCGGGGGGCTACCGGTACCTGGGCCTCCGCAAGCGCGGCGCGGACCTTCTACGATGACCCGCATGAACCCTGGGGGCCCACAGATGCGTCTGATCGATGGCCGTTTCGAGCTGCTCGAACGGCTTGGCGGCGGCGGCATGGGCCTGGTGTGGCGAGCCCGCGACAACGCCCTCGACCGCGAGGTCGCGCTGAAGGAGGTCCGCCCGCCGGACCCGGCGGTCGCGGAAGCCGACCCGCTCGGCGCACAGCAGATGCGCGAACGCGTCCTGCGCGAAGCGCGGGCCCTCGCCCGGCTGCAGCACCCGCACGTCGTGATCATCCACCACATCGTGGACACCCCCGAACACCCGTATCCCTGGCTGGTGATGGAGCTGGTCGGCGGCGGCAGCCTGGTGGACCGGCTGGCCCGCGGCCCGCTCGGTGTACCGGAGGCGGCCAGGATCGGCCGCGGCGTGCTGAGCGCCCTGCGGGCCGCGCACGCGGCGGGGATCCAGCACCGCGACGTGAAGCCGGGCAACGTCCTGCTGCGCACCGACGGCACCCCGGTGCTCACCGACTTCGGCATCGCCGCGCTGCACGACGCGACCGCACTCACCGCCACGGGCGCGCTGATCGGCTCCCCCGAGTACATGGCACCCGAGCGGATCCGCGGCGAGGAGGGCAATCCGTCCTCCGACCTGTGGTCGCTCGGGATGATGCTGTACGTCGGCCTGGAGGGCCAGCACCCCCTGCGGCGGGCGACCACGCTGGCCACACTGGCCGCGGTGCTCGACGAGCCGCTGCCGCCGCCGACGCGGTCCGGGCCGCTCGGTCCCGTGCTGGCGGCGGTGCTCGCCAAGAACCCGGCGGCGCGGCCGGACGCGGAGGCGCTCGACCGGGCGCTGGCCGCCGCGGAGCACGCGGGGGAGTACGGAGGGGACACCCCGCCGCCCGCCTCCGCGTACGCGCCGCCCGCCGAGACCCCCTCGCCTGCCTCGCCGTACGCGCCGCCCGCGGGCCTGTCCACCCCCCGGCCGTCCGTCTCGCCGTACGGCGCCCCCGCGGGCCATCCCGGCCACCCCTCGGGCCAGCACTCGGGTCAGCACCTCGGCCCGAACTCCGGCCAGCACTCCCAGCCGTCCTTCGGGGCGCCGATGTACCCGATGGACCGCCCGCCGGGCGCACCGGCCGGATGGATGCCGCCCGCCGGAAGCCACCCCGGGCACCCCGGGCCCCACACGGGCACGTCCGCACCCGCCGCCCGCCGAAGACGCGCCGTGGTGGCCGCGCTGTCCGCCTCGGGCGTGGTGCTGGCCGGGGTCCTCGCCTGGACGCTGGCTCCCAAGGGCGGCAGCGGCGACGACGGGCAGAACAGCGGCCTCGGCTCGGGCCACACCCCGACGACGTCCGCCTCGGCCCCCACGGCGACGACCCCCGGCTCCCTCGTCCCCACCGACCGGACGCCGTCCGCCGCGGCCGCCCCGACCACCAACCTGCTCACCCCCGACGGCGTCCGCCGTACCGTCGCCGCGATCAAGCCGTACACCCACGACGGCAAGATCAAGGAACTGGTCGTCTACCCCGGCTACGCGAGCGCCGAGGCGCCGACCCCGGCGGACCAGAAGCTGTACGACGACATCGAGTACCGCGACGGCCAGACCACCCACTCGCCGGGCGGCACGATGGAGTCCGACGACACCACGGTGAGCCTGTCCTCCTACGACTGGAACGTCATCCCGGCCCTGCTCGCCAAGGCCCAGAAAACCCTCAACGTCCCCCACCCCACCTCGCGTTACCTGATCATCGGCCCCGACCTCTTCGACGGCACCCCCACCATCCGCGTCTACCTCTCCGACGCCTACGGCAGCGGCTACCTCTCCGCCACCACCAAGGGCGTCGTCCGCGACACCTTCCCCCGCGGCTCCTAGGCCCTGCCCGGGGCTCTCCGCCGGGGGTCCGTGGCCGAAACAGTGTGTCGTGTCACAGACAACAGGACACGCGCTGTGGGAACTTCAACTGTGTTACTCGCCAGTGAAGTTACCGAGGTTCTGACGATTTTCCCGTGCGTGGAGAGGATCGGCTGAGCGCTGTGGAAGCCCTGACACCCGACCAGGTGGTCGACACCGACCGGTATCCCCTGGCGGACCCCGACAGCCCCGAGGCACAGGCCGTCGTCGACCGCGCCCGGCGGGAGCTGGCGGAGGTCGGCTGCACGGTGCTGCCGGACTTCGTCCGGCCGTCGCTGCGGGGGACGCTGCGGGAGGAGTGCGCGGGGTTCGCCCCGCTGGCGCACTTCGACGTCGAGACCGTCAACGTCTACAACATCGCGCTGGACGCGGACCTGCCCGAGGACCACCCCGGACGCAGGACGTTCGAGCGGGGCAACGCGTTCGTGGCGCGGGACCGTATCCCCGCGGGCTCGCTGATCAGCGTCCTGTACTCCGACCCCGCCTTCCAGCGCTTCGTGGCCCGCTGCTTCGACCTGCCGCGCCTGCACGAACTGGCCGATCCCCTCTCCGGCCTGGTGCTCAACGTGGTCGAGCCGGGCCGCGAGCACCCCTGGCACTTCGACACCAACGAGTTCACCGTCAGCATGCTGACGCAAGACGCCGAGGGCGGCGGGGAGTTCGAGTACTGCCCCAACATCCGGTCGGCGCGCGACGAGCACATCGACGACGTGCGCGCCGTACTGGACGGGCAGGGCGGCCGGTTGACCCGACGGCTGCCGCTGCGCCCCGGCGATCTGCAGCTGTTCAGGGGGCGTTACTCGCTGCACCGGGTGAGCCCGGTGCGCGGCGCCACCGCCCGCCACTCGGCGATCTTCGCGTACAGCGAGCGGCCCGGCGTCATCGGCAGTGTGTCCCGTACGCGGCAGCTCTTCGGCCGGGTGCTGCCCGCCCACCTCGCGGCCGAGACCGTACGCGGCGACGCGCTGCTCGACTAGGTCGACAGGGCCCGTCCCGGCCGTCCCCCAGGGCCCGCCCATCCGCCAACGGAGGAGCACACCCCGTGCGTTTCGACCCGACCGGCAAGGTCACGCTCGACCACCTCTACACCCAGCCCGACCCGCGCACGTACTTCGGCGAGCTGCGCCAACTCGAGTACTGCGTCCCCCAGCAGGCCAAGCCCTACTTCGAGAAGCTCATCAAGGAGTACCGCGAGTCCCAGCACATCGAGGTGCCGACCGTGGTCGACGTCGGCTGCTCCTACGGGATCAACGGCGCGCTGCTCAAGTGCGACGCGACGATGGACGAGCTGTACGACCACTACGCCCGGCCCGGCGTGCCCCGCGCCGACTTACTCGCCCTGGACCGGGAGTTCACCCGGTCGCGGCGCCCCGCGCAGACCATCCGCTGCGTCGGCCTGGACATCTCCGACAGCGCCCTGTCGTACGGTCTCGCCGCCGGATTCCTCGACGACGCCGTGCACGCCGACCTGGAGCGCCACGAGCCGACCGCACGGCAGGCCGCCCAACTCGCCGGGGCCGACCTGGTGATCTCCACCGGCTGCCTCGGCTATGTCACCGAGGCCACGCTCACCCGGGTCGTCCAGGCACAGGGCGGCCGACGGCCGTGGATGGCGCACACCGTGCTGCGGATGTTCCCCTTCGACAAGGTGGAGCGCGCGCTGGACGCGCTCGGCTACCGGACCGAGCGCGTCGAGGGCGAGTTCAGGCAGCGGCGGTTCGCGTCGCCGAAGGAGCAGGCCCTCGTTCTTGACACCATGTCGGCCGATGGGGTGGATACCCGGGGCCTGGAGGCGGAAGGCTGGCTCTACGCACAGCTGTACCTCTCCCGGCCGTCCGGCCAGGAGCCGACCGCAGGTTCCCACGACCCGAATCGAGAGCAGAAGTGAACCCTAGTCAGGGATCCGCCGCCACGCGGACGTTCGCGCACGAGGACGAGCTGCCCCGGGTGCCGCTGCCCACCCTGGAGGCCAGCTGCGAGCGGTTACTCGCCTGGTGCGCACCCCTGCTCCAGCCGGACGAACTCGCCGCCACCGAGGCCGAGGTGACCGCCTTCCTGCGGCCCGACGGCCCCGGCCGGGTGCTGCACGCGGCACTGGAGGAGTACAACGCCACCGAGGGCGTGCACAGTTGGCTCGACACCTTCTGGCCGTACCGCTACCTCGGCCGCCGCGACCGGATCGCGCTCAACGCCAACTTCATCTTCCTGTTCAGGGATTCGGACGAGCCGCAGGTGGAGCGGGCCGCCGGGCTGATCGCCGGAGCCGTCCACTACAAGCGGCAGCTCGACCAGGAACTCGTGCCGCCGGTCGTGCAGCGCGGGCGCCCGCAGACGATGGAGCAGAACAAGTACCTCTTCTCCACCACCCGGATCCCCGGCGCGGAACAGGACACCGTCCGCGCCCCGTACAGCGAGCAGTGGCCGGGGCCGTCCGACGCGCGGCACATCGTGGTCTTCCACCGCGGCGTCATGTTCCGGATGGACGTCCTGGGCCCGGACGGGGTGCCGTACAGCCTCGACGACCTGGAGGCCGGGCTGCGGGCGGTCATGAAGACCGCCGCCGAGACGGCCGCGGCCGACGCCGTACCCGAACAGGTCGGCCACCTCACCACCATGGCTCGCGCGGAGTGGGCCGCGGCCCGCACCTCCCTGCTGGCCTGCGACCCCGGCAACGCCGCCGCCCTCGACACCGTCGAGACCGCGCTGTTCTGCGTCTGCCTGGACGAGACGGCGGGTGGTTCCCCCGGTGCCGGGGGCGACAACACCCAGCAGACCTGCGACCAGTTGCTGTACGGCGACGGCGGCAGCCGCTGGTACGACAAGGCCGTCTCGCTGATCGTCTTCGGCGACGGCCGCGCGGGCATCAACGTGGAGCACTGCGGTCTCGACGGCACCACGATCCTCAGCTTCGTCGACGCGCTGCTGTCCACGCCCGCCGCCGAGCAGTCCCGGCTGTCCGGCGCCCGCACCCAGGGCCGGCCCGCGGCGGCGCCCGTCACCTTCACCCTGGACGACGCGCTACGGGCCACCGTGCGCTCCGCGGCCCAGGCGTACGCCGACTACAGCGCCGCCACCGCGACCGAGACCGTCGCCTTCGACGACTTCGGCGCCGACACCGCCAAGGCGCTGGGCGTCTCCCCCGACGCCTTCGTCCAGGCCGCCTACCAACTCGCCCACCAGCGCGCCAAGGGGCACCTGGGCGCCACCTACGAGTCGATCGCCACCCGGCAGTGGCGGCGCGGGCGCACCGAGGCGATGCGGGTCGTCACCCCGGAAATGGTCGCCTTCGTGGCCGCCATGGAGGACCCGGACGCCGACGCCGCCACCCGCCGCGCCGCACTGCGCGCCGCCGCCGCCCAGCACGTGGCCCGCGCCAAGGAGTGCCAGGCCGGCGAGGCGCCCGAGCAGCACCTGTGGGAACTCGAGCTGATCCAGCGCCGCCGCGGTGCCGAACTCGGCATCACCGAACAGCCCGCCCTCTACCGCACCCCCGGCTGGCTGACCATGCGCGACGACTACCTCAGCACCAGCTCCGCCCCCTCCGCCAACATCCAGTACTTCGGCTTCGGCTCCACCAGCAGCCGCTGCATCGGCGTCGCCTACGTCCTCCTCCCCGACCGCTTCAACCTCTACCTCAGCACCCCCCGCCCCGTCGCCGCCCCCATGCGCACCTTCGCCGCGCGCCTCCGCGAGGCGGTGACCGAACTCCGAGCGCTGCTCGCCCCCTAGCCCCGCGGAAGACCTCGCCCCGATAGGGGCGCGGGGAAGCCCGCCGCGCTTGCGGAAGTCGTGCCCCGACAGGGGCGCGGGGAACTGCGCGACCAGCCCCCACCGGGCCGGTGGTCCGAAGACAACGCGTCTGCCCCATTGGGGCCGGTGGTGACCTGCAGCCAGGTCATGGGCTGAGCGCGCAGTTCCCCGCGCCCCTTCGGGGCACTACGGTGCCTGGCCCGTGGCGGAAGCCGCCCTATCCGTGGTGTCCGCCGCGGGCACCGCACAGCGGCGTCGCCAGCCCGACCGGACTGTGCAGCCCCGCAACGGGGACGGTGGTCTGCGGACCGCCGTCCCCCGGCACCGCCACCACCCGGTCGTTACCGAAGTCGGCGATGTAGAGGTCACCCGCGGCGTCGACGGCCAGCCCCTGCGGACTGTTGAGGCCCACGGTCGGCACGGTGCGCTGCGGACCGCCGTGCGCGGGCACCTTGACCACGCTGTTGGTGCCCGTACTGGAGATGTACAGGGCCCCGGCGCGGTCGAAGGCCAGCCCGGCGGGCTGCGACAGTCCGCTGACCGGCAGCGTCGTCTGCGGGCCGCCGCCCGCGGGCAGTTCCACCACGCGGTCGTTGATGAAGTCGGCGACGAACAGGTCGCCCGCGGCGTCGAACGCCAGCCCGTCGGGGTGCGACAGCCCGGTGAGCGGGACCGTGGTCTGGGGGCCGCCGTCAGCGGGGACCTCCACGACCCGGTCGTTGAAGCTGTCGGAGATGAACAGGTTCCCGGCCGCGTCCAGAGCCGTCGCCACCGGCCGGTTCAGATCGGTGGCGGCCACAACGACCTGCGGCCCGCCGTCGGCCGGAATCTCCACCACCCGGTTGTTCCCGGTGTCGCACACATACAGGTCCCCGGCACCGTCCAGCGTCACACCGGTCGGCCGGGTCAGTCCGTCGGCCGCGACCGTACCCCCGGGCGCCCTCAGCACCACCCCGTCCACGTAGTCGGACACATACAACGCCCCCGCCGCCCGCCCTTCCGTCCCCCCGGCAACCGCCACTGGCCCCACCGCCAGCACCCCAGCCGCACACACCACCACAAACACGGCCCGCGCCCCGAAAGAGGCAAACCCCACACATCCGCTCATCCCCCGACCCTACGAACCCACCCCACCCGCACCCCTCCACCACGCCCCACCCCCCACGACCCACCGCCCGTACGGCTCACGCCCAGGTCAAGCAGCCGCCGGGAATTCGCCCGGCGGGAACCCGGTGCCCCATGGCTGCTGGCGATGGCAGAAGCAGCCCGGCGCTGGGTCGTTCACCGCAGGGCGTGACGGGCAGGCATCAGGCTTCGGCGATCGTCCGGCCCGGCATCGGCTCCGCGAGTGCGGCGCGCCCGGTCGGCGCGGTGAAGGGGGCGGTGAAGTACTGCGTCTCGTGCACCACGTGCCGGTCGGCGAATTCCATGATGCTCACCGAGTAGGACGGCACGCCGTCGTAGGTGATGAGGCATTCGCTCACCCACAGATTGGCGTGCCCGGTGATGCGTTGGAGGGTGAAGTGGCGCTCGGCCGGGTGCCCGCCGCGTTGCGCGGCGATCGTCGCGCGGCCGCGGAAGCGCTCGCCCGACTGCGGGTAGTCCAGGATCGCGTCCAGGGCGTAGATGGCGTGCTCGGCTTCGGTGTCCGCGCGTTCCGAGGCGCGCCAGTGCTCCTCGATCGCGACCCGGGTCCGGGAGTCAGCATCCATGGCACCGCCCTTCCGTGGCGGTGTCAGCGTAGGCACTGGGGGCGCCCCGGACCGGGAGGACTGGCCGGACGGGGTGTCAGCCCGGTGTCAGCCCATCGCCCCCGGCGAGGGAATGCGTTGTTCGACCCAGATGATCTTGCCGTCGGGGGTGTAGCGGGTGCCCCAGGATTCGGCGAACTGGGCGACGAGGAAGAGGCCGCGGCCGCCCTCGTCGGTGGTGGCGGCGTAGCGGAGGTGGGGGGAGGTGCTGCTGCTGTCGGCGACCTCGCAGATGAGGTGGCGGTCGCGCAGGAGGCGGACGGTGATGGGGCCGGTGGCGTGGCGGATGGCGTTGGTGATCAGTTCGCTGAGGACGAGTTCGGTGGTGAAGGCGAGGTCGTCCAGGCCCCAGGCGGTGAGGCGGTGGCCGGCCTCCGCGCGGACCTCGGCGACGGCGGCGGGGTCGTTGGGCACCTCCCAGCGGGCGATCCGGTCGTCGGGCAGCGCGCGGGTGCGGGCGACGAGCAGGGCGATGTCGTCCTTGTGGTCCTCGGCCAGCAGCGCGTCGAGTACGGCGGCGCAGGTCTGCTCGGGCGTACGGCCGGGCCCCGCGAGGGACGCGCACAGCAGGTCGAGCCCGACGTCGATGTCGCGGGTACGGTCCTCCACCAGGCCGTCGGTGTAGAGCACCAGGCGGCTGCCCTCGGGCAGTTGGCGCTCCACCGCCTCGAAGGGCAGACCGCCCAGGCCCAGCGGCGGACCGGCCGGCACGTCCAGCAGTTCCACGACACCGTCGGGGTGGACGAGCGCGGGTGGCAGATGCCCGGCCCGGGCGAGCTGGCAGCAGCGCGAGACCGGGTCGTAGATCGCGTACAGGCAGGTCGCTCCCGCTATCGGCGCGGCGGCGCCCGGCGCGGCCTCGTCCTTGTCGATCCGGCCGACCAGGTCGTCGAGGTGCGCGAGCAGGTCGTCGGGCGGCAGGTCGAGCATCGAGAAGTTGTAGACGGCCGTACGCAGCCTGCCCATGGTGGCGGCGGCGTGCATGCCGTGCCCGACGATGTCGCCGACGACGAGGGCGACACGGGCGCCCGCGAGCGGGATGACGTCGAACCAGTCGCCGCCCACCCCGCCCTGCGCCGGGAGGTAGCGGTAGGCGACGTCGAGCGCGTTCTGGTCGGGCAGTCCGTGCGGCAGCAGGCTCTGCTGGAGGGTGACGGACATGGTGTGGTCGCCGGTGATGGCCGAGTCGATCTGCTCCTGGGTGGTGTACTTCGTGTCGAAGACACCGCCGTTGCGGCCGACGCGCAGCACCGCCACCCGGTCCGCGACCGCCCGTACCTCCTCCCGCTCATGACTGACCAGCAGCACGCCGATCTGCCGGTCGCGCAGGCTCCGCACCAGGTCGAGGACGAGCGCGACCTGGGAGGCGCCGAGCGCGGCGGTCGGTTCGTCGAGGATCACCAGCTCGGGCTCGCCGATCAGCGCGCGGGCGATGGCGACGCCCTGCCGCTGGGCGGCGGAGAGCGCGGCGACGGGCACGCTCAGGCTCTCGATGTGCACGGAGAGGGAGTCGAGCAGCGCCCGGGCCCGCTGCTCCATCCCCACCTCGTCGAGCATGCCGAACCTGCGCAGCTCGCGGCCGAGGAAGAGGTTGTCGATGGTGTCGAGGTTGTCGCACAGCGACAGGTCCTGGTGGGCGGTGGCGATCCCGAGGCGCTGGGCGTCCTGCGGCCGGTTCAGGCCGACGGGGCGGCCCTTCCACTCGATGATGCCGAAGTCCGGCTGTGCCACCCCGGCGATCGTCTTGACCAGGGTGGACTTGCCCGCGCCGTTGCTCCCGACGAGGCCGACCACCTCTCCCCTGCCGATCTGCAGGTCGACGTCCGCGAGCGCCTGCACGGCACCGAACCGCTTGGAGATTCCGCGCACGGTCAGCAGAGGGGTGACTCCCACGCTCACCACCTCCTGCCCCCGGCCGGCCCGGCCCTCCGTCAGAGTTTGCCCGGCTGATCGCCTCGCCGCACCGTGAACGGCGGACCGGGGTGATCCGGTTGCGCGCGGGGTCACGCGGACGGCCGCACGCGCCCCACGCGCCCCCGAAACCAGTCCTTTCTCTTGACAGGCACCGGGCAAGGCCCGACGCTCCTGAGAGCGCTCTCTCACTCTCTTCCCCCCCACCCCTCAGCAGGAGAAGGAGCACGCATGTCGATCATGGGCAAGCGCTTGCGGCCCCCACGCCGCCGCCGACCCTATGGACGGTTCGCCATCGGTCTCGTGTCGATCACCGCGATGGCGGCGGTCGGCCTGGCGGGCTCGCCCGCCGCATCGGCCCAGCCCAGGGCCTCCGTAAACGCTTCCGGAACCACCACGAAAGCCGCGGCCCAGCCCGCCGCCGCCCAGCCCGCCGCCGTCCCCGCGCCCCCCGCGGGCTTCAGCACCACCTGGAGCGACGACTTCAGCGGCGCCGCGAACACCGGTCTCGACACCGGCACCTGGCGGTACGACGCCGGCCCCGGCAGCAGCTTCGGCACCGGTGAGATCGAGACCACGACCACCAGCACCTCCAACGTCTACCAGGACGGCAACGGCCACCTGGTCCTGAAGGCCCTGCACTCCGGCACCGACCCCGGCTCCGGCTGGACCTCGGGCCGGGTCGAGACGCAGGCGGACGGCTTCGGCGCGCAGCCCGGCGGCGTGGTGCGGATGCAGGCGTCCATCCAGCAGCCGAACGTGACCACGGCGAACGGCGCCGGATACTGGCCCGCGTTCTGGATGCTGGGCGCCCCGCTGCGGATCGGCGTCCCCTGGCCGGGCTCCGGCGAGGTGGACATCCTGGAGGACATCAACGGCCGCAGCTCGGTCTTCGGCACGCTGCACTGCGGGGTCGGCTCCGGCGGCCCGTGCAACGAGACCAGCGGCATCGGCAGTGGTGAGCGGGCGTGCGGCGGCTGCCAGACCGGCTACCACACCTACGCCGTCGAGCTGGACCGCTCGACCTCGCCCGAGCAGATCCGCTGGTACCTGGACGGGGCGAACTACTTCACCCTCAACTCCAACCAGGTCGACGCCGCCACCTGGTCCAACGCCGTCGACCACAGCTTCTTCATCATCTTCGACCTGGCCATCGGCGGCGGCTTCCCCAACGCCTTCGGCGGCGGCCCCAACGCCGCCACCGTCTCGGGCGGCCAGCTCAACGTCGACTACGTGGCCGTCTACAACAAGCCGCCCGCGGGCACGTCCGGCACCGACATCGCGCTCGGCAAGCCCACCACCTCCTCCTCGGTGGAGAGCGCGCAGTTCCCGGCGTCGAACGCCACCGACGGCGACATCACCACCCGCTGGTCGAGCGCCTTCTCCGACCCGCAGTGGCTCCAGGTCGACCTGGGCCAGTCGTACGACCTCACGCACGCGACGCTCACCTGGGAGGCGGCCACCGCATCGGCCTACCAGCTACAGACGTCCAGCGACGGCTCGACCTGGACGACGGTCTACTCCAACAGCAACAGCCCCCAGGACATCCAGGACACCGCGCTGTCCGGCACCGGCCGCTACGTACGGGTCTACGCGACCGGCAGAGCCTCGCAGTGGGGCGACTCGCTGTACGAGCTGGCGCTGTACGGCACGCCCTCGTCCGGCGGCCCCGGTCCCGGCCAGCCCACCCTGCTGTCGCAGGGGAAGACGGCGACCGCGTCGTCCACCGAGAACGGCAGCTTCACCGCGCCCAACGCGGTCGACGGCAACACCGGCACCCGCTGGTCGAGCGCCTTCTCCGACCCCCAGTGGCTCCAGGTCGACCTGGGCGCCAGCCACACCATCAGCCAGGTGGTGCTGAACTGGGAGACCGCGTACGGCAAGGCGTTCCAGATCCAGACGTCCGCCGACGGCACCAACTGGACCACCGTCTACTCCACGACGACCGGCACCGGGGGCACCCAGACCCTCAACGTCACCGGCACCGGCCGCTATGTGCGGATGTACGGCACCGCGCGCTCCACCCAGTACGGCTACTCGCTCTGGGAGTTCCAGGTCTTCGGCACCTGACAGAGCCGCGGGCCGGCTGAGAAGGACCGGGGGAGTCGTCGCGCGGTCAGCGCGGCGGCTCCCCTGCCGCGTCCGGCGCCGATGCGGCCATCGCCCGTACGGTCTCCCGCAGGTCGCGCAGGGCGTCGGCCGGTGCGCCGATGCCGTTGATCCGGCGGCGGGCGGCCGCGGTGCGGGCGTCGGGGCGCGAGGAGAAGGCCAGGCTGAGCGCCTCGTGGATCATCCATTCGTGGTACTGGAACAGCCGTGCCGCCGCCTGGCCCAGCTCGGCCGGCTCACCGTCGAGCGGCAGGTGCTGCAGCCGTACGGTCAGCCGGTGGTAGACCATCAGCTGCTCGCCGCCGGTCCTGGCGACCAGCTCGCCGACCGGCCCCGGCTCGCCGCACGCGGCCACCACCAGGTCGGACGGGGTCTGCGCGGCCACCGCGTCGTCCAGGATCGCCTCCAGCGCGCGGAGCTGGAGCAGCCGCGCGCGGGGGTCGGGGCGGCCGCGGCGCGGCAGCCGGTGCAGCAGGGCGTGTGCGACGCGGCGCGGCAGCGGCAGCGGCACCACAGGTTTCCGCATGGTTCCTCCTGGGCCGACCTCTCCAGTGTGCCCCGCCTCGGCCCTGCCGCCGCCAATCGGCTGACGTGCGTTTTCCGGGCGGTGTGTCGCACGGAGACGACTGCATGATCGTCCGACGGTATGACCGCCCGTGTCTGCGCCGCCGCGCCATCGCACCACCGTGCCGCGTGAGTGAGGGCGTACCGCAGACCCCGCTGTCCCACTCCGTGGAGTCGTCCATGCGTCTGCTCACCCGCGGCATCACCGCCGCCGTCCTGCTGGTCACCTCGATGACGGCCATCCCGTCGACCTCGGGCTCCGCCCATGCCTCGCCCGCGCCCTCCCCCGGGCCGACCCGCGCCACCCCGGCCCCGCTGTACCGCTCCGCGCGGGCGGTGCCCGGCGAGTACATCGTCACCGTGCAGCGCAACCTCGACCCCGCCGCGATGGTGAAGAGATTCGGCGTCAAACCGCTCTTCACGTACACCAAGGTCATGCGCGGCTTCGCGGCGCAGCTCAACGCCGCACAGCTGGAGATGGTGCGCGGGACCGCGGGCATCCAGGCGGTCGAGCAGAACGCCACCGTCGCCGCGGACGACCTCGGCGGCGGCCGCACCCCGCGCGAGGTGGCCGCCTCGTGGGGCCTGGACCGGATCGACCAGCGCGCGCTGCCGCTCGACCACCAGTTCACCACGGTCGGCAAGGGCCAGGGCACGACCGCGTACATCCTCGACACCGGCATCGACTACTCGCACAGCCAGTTCGGCGGCCGTGCGGTCTTCGGCTTCGACGCCATCGGCGACGGCAGGAACGGCCAGGACTGCCAGGGCCACGGCACCCATGTGGCCGGTACGGTCGGCGGCGCCACCTACGGCGTCGCGCCGCAAACCACGCTGGTCAGCGTCCGCGTGCTGGGCTGTGACGGCTCGGGCTCCTGGGCGGGCGTCGTCGCCGGATTCGACTGGGTCGCCAACAACGCCAAGCAGCCCGCCGTCCTGAACGCCTCGCTCGGCGGCTCCTACTCCCCGGTGGTCAACCAGGCCGCGACCGCGCTGTCCGACTCCGGCGTGCTGCCGGTGGTCGCGGCGGGCAACAGCTCCGCCGACGCCTGCAACTACTCCCCGGCGAGCGCCGAGAACGTCACCGCGGTCGGCGCGACCGACCAGAGCGACAGCCAGACGAGCTTCAGCAACTTCGGCCAGTGCGTGTCGCTGTACGCCCCCGGCAAGGGGATCGTCTCCGCCAAGCTCGGCGGCGGCAGCATCGCCATGGACGGCACCTCGATGGCCAGCCCGCACGTGGCCGGTGTCGCCCTCCTCTACAAGGCCCAGCACCCCACGGCCAGTTCGACCGAGGTCAACAACTGGCTGGACACCGTGGCCACCCAGAACACCCTGAAGGTCACCCAGGGCTCCCCCAACCGCCTGCTGTTCACCGACGGCCTCTGACCGTCCCTCGATCCTTCCGGTGGCGTCGCGCGGCCCGGCCGCGCGGCGCCACCGGTATGTCCGGGCCGTTCGTGATCCGCCGGACAGGGACTAGAGCAGCCCGTGCCGCATCGCGCTGGTGACCGCCGCGGTGCGGTCGGCGACCCCCAACTTGGCGAAGGCGCGCAGGAGATGGGTCTTCACGGTCGACTCGCCGATGAACAGGCGGCGGCCGATCTCGGCGTTGGTGCAGCCCTCGGCGACCAGCCGCAGGACCGCGGTCTCCCGCTCCGACAGCCGCGGGCGTTCGGGGCGGGCCCGGAGCTGGTCGACCAGACGGGCGGCGACCGAGGGGGCGAGGACCGTCTCGCCGCGGGCGGCGGCGCGTACGGCGTCGGCGAGTTCGGCGCGGGCGACGTCCTTGAGGAGATAGCCCGCGGCGCCCGCCTCGACCGCCCGCAGGATGTCGCCGTCGGTCTCGTAGGTGGTCAGCACGATGACCCGGCAGGGCAGGCCCGCGGCCGTCATCCGGACGATGGACTCGACGCCGCCGCCGTCGGGCATCCGCAGATCCATCAGGACGATGTCGGGCAGCAGCGCGGCGCTCAGCTCCTCCGCCTGCGGGCCGCTGGACGCCTGGCCGACGACGTCGAGATCGGGTTCGGCGCTGAGCATGGCCGCCAGGCCCTCCCGTACGACGGGGTGGTCGTCGGCGAGCAGGACGCGGATCATGGGGCGCTCCTCGTGGCGGCGGGGCGGGCGTCGAGCGGCAACCGTACGGTGACGGCGGTGCCCTTGCCCGGTGTGCTCTCCACGCACGCCGTCCCGCCCATCTCGGCGGCGCGGGCCCGCAGTCCGCGCAGGCCGAAGCCGCGGCCGCCGGACGCGGGGGAGCTGCCGGGGGAGTCGGGGTCGAAGCCGCGGCCGGTGTCCCGTACCGACAGCAGCAGCGCGTCGGGGGAGTAGCCGAGGCCCAGGGTGACGGCCGCGTCGGGGCCCGCGTGGCGGCGGGCGTTGGCCAGCGCCTCCTGGCAGGAGCGCAGTACGACCACCTCCAGGGCGGCGGGCAGGCCGCGTACCGTGCCGGTGACCGCGACTTCGGCCGGGACGCCGGTCTGTTCCGCGTGCCGGGCCGCGAGCCGCCTTACCGCGTCGGGCAGCGAGCTGCCGTCGAGGTCGGCGGGGGCGCCGCCGGCCACCAGCGCGCGGGCCTCGGCGAGGTTCTCGCGGGCGGTACGGGCCATCAGCGCCAGATGCCCGCGGGCCTTCGCCGGATCGGCCTCGACCTCGGCCTCCACCACCTGGGTGAGCATGAGCAGGCTGGTGAAGCCCTGGGCGAGGGTGTCGTGGATCTCCCGGGAGAAGCGTTCCCGCTCGGCCAGCGCGCCGCGCTCCACCGACAGCTGGGCCACCTCCTCCCGGCTGGCCTCCAACTCGGCGACCAGCGTGGCGCGTTCCTCGCTCTGCGCGATGATCTGGATCACCCAGCTGCCGATCACCGCGGAGAAGGCCAGCGTCACCACCGCGAAGACCGAGTTGTAGTAGAGGTCGTGGGCGTCGGGCCGCCAGACCAGGGCCCAGCCCGCGACGGGCACGATGTTGATGACGGCGATGGTGATCAGCGCCTGCCGCATCCGCAGCAGCATGAAGCACTGCGGCACCAGCGCGAAGGTGGCCAGCCGGGTCTCGCCGACCAGGATCGCGGGCGGCAGGAACAGCACCACGAGCCCGACGACGTACCGCACCGACGGGCCGCAGTTCTCCTCGTAGGCGACCATCAACGGCCGCCCGGCCACCAGGTACCAGGGCACGAGCAGCCCGAACAGCGCCGCCGCGGTGATCCGGACGGTCAGACTCGTCCCCTCGGAGGCCATGGCGAAGAGCACGGTCGCCACCCACACCACCGCGAAGTAGCAGTCCCACGGCAGGAACGAGCGCTCCCACACATGGGGAGCGCGCGCCCCGGCCGCCGCCGAAGCGTTCAGCCGTCGTCGCGGCTCTTCCAGCGGAAGGTCAGCAGACACAGCACCAGTCCTCCGATGCACCAGGCGCCCAGCACCAGGGCGACACGTCCGTACTCCCAGCTCCCCGCCGGTTCCAGGGCGGCGGCGGCCTGCGGCAGGAACACCCCGCGCAGACCCTGGCACAGCCACTTGAGCGGGAAGAACGACCCGACCGTCAGCATCCAGTTGGGCACGGTGTCGATCAGGATGTACACCCCGGAGATGAACTGCAGCACCAGGAAGGGCAGCACGACCACGGACGTGGCACTCTTGCCCGACTTGGGCACGCTGCTGATCGCGATGCCCAGCAGCGCGCAGCCCGTGATCCCCAGCGTGAAGATCCAGCCGAAGGTCAGCCAGCCGGAGACGGTCGAGGGCAGGTCGACACCGTAGAGGCTGGTCCCGAAGGCCAGCAGCAGCGCCGTCTCCAGCACCCCGGTGACCAGCACCAGCCAGATCTTGCCGAGGAAGTACGCGGCCGGTGGCATCGGTGTGCCGCGCAGCCGCCGCAGCACGTGCTCGTCGCGCTCGATCGCGATGGAGATGCCCAGCGACTGGAAGCTGGTGGACATGATGCCCGCCGCGATCATCGACGCCACGTAGTACTGGGAGGCCGTGGAGCCGGTGTTCTGCATGTCGTCGGAGAAGATCGAGGCGAAGAGGAAGAGGAACACGATCGGGAAGGCGAAGGTGAAGATGACCTGCTCGCGCTGGCGGAAGAAGAGCTTGATCTCCATCGCGCCGCGCACGAGCCCGAGGCTCCAGGCCCCCGGCAGCCGGCCGGGCGCGGTGGCCGCACTGCTCCTCGCGGCCTTCGGTGCCTTCGTCGCCTGCGTACGCGTACCGGACATCACATGTCCTCCTGTCCGATGAGCCGCAGATAGACGTCCTCAAGGGTGGGCCGGGTGACCCGCAGTTCCGGTATCTCGCCGTCGAAGCGGCGGCTCAGCTCGGCCACGGCCCGGGTCGGGGTGTCGGTCTCCTCGCTGCGCGCGGTGCCGTCGGGCTCCGCCCAGTGCACGGTGGCGCGGGCCGCCGCGCGCCCGGCCAGCGAGGCGGGTTCGCCCAGCGCGACCACCTTGCCGCCGGTGATCACCGCCAGCCGGTCGGTGAGCGCCTCGGCCTCCTCCAGGTAGTGCGTGGTGAGGATGATCGTGGTGCCCTCGTCGGCCAGGCTGCGGATCAGCGCCCAGAACTGCCGCCGCGCGGCCGGGTCGAAGCCGGTCGTCGGCTCGTCGAGCAGCAGCAGGTCGGGGCGGCCGATCACGCCGAGCGCCACGTCGAGCCGCCGCCGCTGCCCGCCGGACAGCGCCTTGGTCCTGCTGCCCGCCTTCGCGTCCAAGCCCACCAGCGCGATGACCTCGTCCGGGTCGCGCGGCCGCGGGTAGTAGCGCGCGAAGTGCCGGACGGTCTCGGCGACCGTCAGTTCGGCCGCGGCGGACTCGTCCTGCCACACGATGCCGACCCGGGACTGCCAGTCCCGGCCCGCCTTGTCCGGGTCCTCCCCCAGCACCGACACGTCGCCGCCGTCGCGTCTGCGGTGCCCCTGGAGGATCTCGACCGTCGTACTCTTGCCCGCCCCATTGGGCCCCAGGATCCCGAAGACCTCGCCCTGCGAGATGTCCAGATCCAACCCGTCCACCGCGGTGACCTCGCCATACCGCTTGCGAAGCCCCCGCACCCGTACCGCCTCAGTAGTCATACCCTCAGATTCCCCCGCCCCCCCGCCCCTACGTAATCGCCCATGCGGCCCCCTTTACGTCCACCGATCGACGTACAGCCCCGTTAGGGGCGCGGGGAACTGCGCGACCAGCCGTCGCGCTCCTGCAGGTCACCACCGGCCCCAATGGGGCAGACGCGTGGTCTCCCGACCACCGGCCCGGTGGGGGCTGGGCGCGCAGTTCCCCGCGCCCCTTCGGGGCACTCCGGTGTAACCGGCGACGCAGCGCGAGCGCACCTTCCCCGCGCCCCTATCGGGGCTAGGTCCTCCGCGCGGGACAGGGTGACGGAGGTCACGCGGCGTCGGTGTCGACCGAATGCCGTCCCGGGGGCGTATGGAGGGGGAGACCAGCGGATCCGGGGAGCGGTAGTTGACCGTCGAGGAGTTCGAAGAGTTCTACGCGCAGACGGTCGGCCGGCTGACCGGCCAGCTCTACGTGATGCTCGGCGACCAGCAAGAGGCACAGGACGTGGTGCAGGAGGCGTTCGTACGGGGCTGGGGCCGCCGGAGGCAACTGCAGCGCGACGGGCAGCCGGAGGCATGGATCCGTACGGTCGCCTGGCGGCTGGCGGTGAGCCGCTGGCGGGTACGGCGCCGCACGGCTGACGCGTGGCGCCGCACCGACGTGCCCGCGTACGCGGACGGCCCCGGCCCGGAATCCGTCGCCCTGGTGGCGGCACTGCGCGGACTGCCGCCCAAGCAGCGCCGAACCATGGCGCTGCACTACGTCTGCGACCTCACCGTCGAGCAGATCGCGGCCGAGGTCGGCCTCTCCGCGAGCACGGTGAAGACCCACCTGGCCAGGGGCCGCTCCGCACTCGCCCACCGTCTGCACGATCCGCGCATTGAGGAGGCCCCCGGTGCCTGAAACCGACGACCGGCTGCGGGCGCTGTTCAAGGAGGCCGCGGCCACCGGGCAGTCCCGCGCCCGTCCGGCGTCCGCCGCCATCATCAGCGGCCGGGGGGCGCGGGCGCGGCGCACCCGGGTCGCCGCGCGGGCCGCCGCGGCCTGTGTGGTCCTGGCCGGTACGGGTGCGGCGGCCGCGCTGCTGCTGGCGGGCGGTGGCTCCGGTGACACCGCCCCCGCCACCCCGCCGCACTCCTCCGCCACCACCGACGCCCCCCGCCGCACCTTCCCGCCGACACCGGCCAGTACGACGCCGGGCAGCACGTCGCTCGGCGGCACCTCGCTGGGCAGCACGAACCTGAACGGCACGCCCCCGGGCGGCAGGAGCCCCGACACCCCCACCTCGACCGCCACCACCTCGGTCCCGACGTATCCGCCGCCCACCTGATCCGTCCGCTCCTCCGATCCCTTCCCGTACGCACCCCCGGCCGCCTCCCGGCGCGCCACCGGGGCGGTCCCGTACGCCCTGACGCACCCCGAGAGGTATCGCGATGACCGCTTCTTCCACCCGGTCGCGGGCCGACACGCGCACCCGGCCGGTGCGGGTCGTGGCCGCGGGCCGGGCGGCGCGGGGCGGCGTGCGGCTGCCGCTCGGGCCCGCCGACCGGGAGGTGCTGTGGCTGTACGTGTGCACGCGGGCCGGGCTGTGGGTCACCGCGTACTGCGCCCGCTGGCTGTTCACCACCGACGACGGCAGCCACAAGGCCGGGTCCGTACTGTCCTCGTGGCAGCAGTGGGACTGGGCCTTCTACCAACGGATAGCCCAGCACGGCTACTTCCCCGGCGCGACCGGCCCCTGGACCGCGGGCTGGGACAACCGCGAGGCGTTCCTGCCCGGCTTCCCCCTGGTCCTGCGCGCCGTCCACACCGTGGTCCGGAACTGGACCGCCGCGGGCCTGCTGATCTCCTTCGCCGCGGGCGCGGTGGCGGTCCTGGCCCTGGCCCGTATCGCCCGCCTGGAACCAGCTGAGCCGGGTGAGCCGGACGGTTCGGCCCCGGGGCGGCGGGCCGCGCTCGTCTTCCTCCTGTCGCCCTGCGCGGTCTTCCTCGCGGCGGGCTACACCGAGGCGCTCTTCCTCGCGCTGGCGCTCCCCGCGTGGCTGGCCGCCCGCCGCGGGCAGTGGGCGCGGGCCGGGCTGCTGACCTGCCTGGCCAGTGCGGTCCGGGTCAACGGGCTCTTCCTCGCCGTGGCCGTGGCGCTGCACTTCCTCACCACCTCCCGGCGGTGGCGCTCCGCGCCCTGGCTCGCCCTTCCCGCCGCGGCGCCGCTGCTCTACAGCTGGTACCTGCACGCGCACACCGGGGACTGGATGGCGTGGAAGCACGCCGAGAATCGCGGTTGGTACCGCGACTTCCACTCGCCGTGGTCCGCCTGGCACCACACCTGGACCGCGGCCTTCGGCCACACCCAGAACACCGGCTACGCCCTCGAGTTCCAGGCGGAGCTCCTCGCCATGGTCCTCGGGCTCGCCCTCCTCGTCCTCCTCCTCGCCCGCCGCCGCCTCCCCGAGGCCGCCTACCTCGCCCTCACCCTCTGGGCCCTCGGCACCTCCTACTGGTACATGTCCGTCCCCCGCTCCACCCTCCTCTGGTGGCCCCTCTTCACCACCACCCCCCTCCGGGCACGCCACCCCCACCTCCGCACCCTGTCCCTGTGCCTCGCCGCACCCCTGACAACGGTGTTCGCCCTCACCTTCTTGTCAGGCCACTGGGCCGGATAACCCGAGCCCCGCAGGGGCGCGGGGAACTGCGCGACCAGCCGTCGCGTGGCTGCACGTCACCACCGGCCCCAATGGGGCAGACGCGTTGTCTCCCGACCACCGGCCCGGTGGGGGCGGGCCGCGCAGTTCCCCGCGCCCCTCCGGGGCACGTCCGGCACCTGGCCCACCGCAAGCGCAGCGCGCTTCCCCGCGCCCCTACGGGGCACGTCTTACGCAAGGGCGGCCCACTCCGCGTCCAGGAAGGGGCCGAGCTCGCGGTCCACCGCGACCAGGGGCGCGGTGGAGTGGTGGGCGCGGGAGAGAACGAGGGCGCCCTCGATGGCGCTGATCATGAGGGTGGCGAGAGCGGCCGCGCGGGACGGGGGAAAGCCGAGGGCGACGAGAGCCGCGGCAACGGACGAGGCCCAGCGGCCGAAGGCCGCCGCCGCGGCGGCCCGCACGGACTCGGTGGAGTCGGAACAGTCCACGGTGGCGGCAGCCACAGGGCAGCCGCCACCGAAGCCGACGGCCTCGAACTCGTCGGTCCACTGCCGCACCATCGCGGCGAACAGCAGACTCGGCGACGGCTCGGCAAGCTCAGCCAGGTAGCGAGTGGCCCGCTTCCCGGCGTACCGCCCGGCCCATTCGACGGCCTCGCCGACCAACTGCTCCTTGCCGCCGGGAAAGTAGTGCTGGAGCGAGCCACGCGGCGCCCCCGCGTGCGCGGCGACCTCCCGCATCCCGGTCGCCGTGACCCCGTCACGCCGAATGAGCTGGGCCGCGCTGAAGACCATCCGCTCGCGCGGACCCCGCACCGATTCCGCCATCACGCCTCTCCTCACGCTCACCCTCACCGGCGCCCGCCTATGACAGCGGTCATAATCACCGGCTACTATGACCACTGTCATAGACAGTACGGCCAAGGCGGCGGTGGTGACGGTGGACGGACCGGAAGCGGGTCCCCTGGGATTCCTGGGCCTGGGCGTGATGGGCCGGCCGATGGCGCTGCGCCTCGCGCGGGCCGGTACGCCACTGGCCGTCTGGAACCGGACCCCCGCCCGCGCCGAACCGCTGCGCGCGGCGGGCGCCACCGTGGCCGCCGACCCGGCCGAGGTCTTCGCCGCCGCCCGTACCGTCATCCTGATGCTCGCCGACGGCGACGCGATGGACGCCGTACTGCGCCGCGGCACCCCGGACTTCGCCGCGTACGTCGCCGGGCACACTGTCGTCCACATGGGCACGACCTCGCCCGGCTACTCCCGCGCCCTGGAGGCCGAGGTCCGCGCGGCGGGCGGCGCCTATGTCGAGGCGCCGGTCTCCGGCTCCCGCAAGCCCGCCGAGGCCGGTGAGTTGGTGGCGATGCTGGCCGGGGAGGCCGCGGACGTGGCGGCGGTACGGCCGCTCCTGGCGCCGATGTGCCGCGAGTCCTTCGTCTGCGGGAAGGCCGCGCCCGAGGCGCTGCTGATGAAGCTCGCGGTGAACCTGTTCCTCATCACCATGGTCACCGGCCTCACCGAGGCGTTCCACTTCGCCGACCGGCAGGGCCTGGACCGCGAGCAGTTCCTCGCCGTCCTCGACGCGGGCCCGATGGCCAGCGGCGTGTCCCGGATGAAGTCCCCCAAGCTGCGCGACCGCGACTTCGCCGTCCAGGCCGCCGCGTTCGACGTCCTCAAGAACAACCAACTGGTCGCCGACGCGGCCCGCGCCGCCGGGCTCGCCTCCCCGCTGCTGGACGTCTGCCACGCCCTGTTCAGCGAGACCGTCGCCCTGGGCCACGGCCACGCCGACATGGTCGCCGTACTCCACGCCCTGGAAGCCCGTACCGGCCCGAGCACGCCGTAGCGCCTGCGGGATACTCCACTGCGACCGACCGCGTCCCAGGAGCCCAGGAGTGGCGCATGGACCTGCTCACCTACGGTTTCAGCGGCGCCGTAGCCCTTCTGCTCATCGCCGGATCCCTCCTGCGGCTCACCCGGCGCCCCGCCGCCTACCTGCACTGGCGCGGCCTGCGGGGAAGCCGGAGCTGAACCCGACCTGCCCTTACGGCAGATCGTCGCGGCGGGAGAGCGGGACGCGCAGGGTGGGGTGGAGGTGGGCGGTGGTGGCGTGGGCGAGGCCGAAGCGGGCGCGGCGCAGGGTGGGGGCGTGGCGGGCGATCAGGTCGAGGTCGCGGAGCTGGCGCCGTAGTTCCTCGGCGACGATCTCGTCGGGGTCGTCCGCGAAGCCGTCGGCCGCCGCCGAACCGTAGGCGGCGCGGTGGGCGGCCTCGACGGCGCGCCCGCCGGCGCGGACGGCGAAGTCGGCGCAGCCGTGCAGATACGCCTCGGCGGCGTGCAGGACCGCGGCGGCCGCCGGCTCGTCGGCGTCGTCGGGCCCGCCGTCCCCCCGGTTGTGGAAGTAGTCGCTGAGGTAGTGCGCCCCCAGGCCCCGCTTGACGGTGTCGAAAGCGGCCCCCTGCCCGAGCGCGCCGTCCCATACGGCGTCCAGCAGCGGCCGCAGCCCGACGGTGTACTCCCGCCGCGCCGCGGCGGGCAGTGCCTCGTGGGCCTGGTGGAGCCGCTCGGCCACCCCGGCCGCGAACACCGCCCGCTCACCCTCCGAGGCGGCGGCCAGCCGCCCGTTCACCGTGGCGTCCAGGTCCTTCCACACGTGCATCACGCCCCACATTCTGGCCGATCGGCGCCGCCCAGCACGGTTCGACGAGCCGCTCACGAGCCGCCCCGGTGGGAGAATGAGGAGGAGTCCCCGGGAGGCTGTGATGGGTTTCTACGGTGAGCAGGTCGTCCCACGAGTCATCAATGTGGCGTGCGGGATGAAGGAGGCCAGGCCCCTGCGGGAGCGGGTGTGCGAGGGCCTGTCGGGCAGGGTGCTGGAGATCGGCTTCGGGTCGGGGCTGAACCTGCCGTACTACCCGCCCGCGGTCACCCGCGTCGACGCGGTCGAACCCTCCGACGTCGGCTGGAAGCTCGCCGGGAAGCGGCTCGCGGCAGCCGCCGTACGAGTGGAGCGCTCGGGTCTCGACGGCCAGGTGCTGCCGTTCCCCGACGACACCTTCGACGCCGCGGTGTCCACCTGGACGCTGTGCACGATCCCCGACGGGATCGCCGCGCTGCGGGAGGTGCGGCGGGTGCTCAGGCCCGGCGCGAAGCTGCACTATGTCGAGCACGGCCTGGCCCCGGCGGCCGACGAGAAGATCAGGAACCGGCAGCGCCGGTTCGACCCGATGCAGCAGCGGCTCTTCGGCGGCTGCCACCTCACCCGCGAGATCACGGTGATGCTCACGGCAGCGGGCTTCACCCTCGACGAGATCGACGTCTTCTACGAGAAGGGCGCGCCCAAGATGATGGGCGCCGACACCCTCGGCACGGCGATCGCACCGTAGAACCCGGATCGCACCCTAGAGCCCGGGTGGATGCGGGCGCGGGAAAAACAGCGAGCCGGGCCTCGCATGTCAGGATGCGGGGCCCGGCTGCGCCGGACGATCGGGGTCGGCCGTCAGGCGGGGACGATGTTCTCCGCCTGCGGGCCCTTCTGACCCTGCGTGACGTCGAAGGTCACCTTCTGGCCCTCGGTCAGCTCACGGAAGCCCTGGGTCGCGATGTTCGAGTAGTGGGCGAACACGTCGGCGCCGCCGCCGTCCTGCTCGATGAAGCCGAAGCCCTTTTCCGAGTTGAACCACTTCACAGTGCCACTGGCCATGTCATATCTCCTTCGGGGCAGTGCCCGGGGTCCGCACTGTGCGAACCCGAATGCCGCGTGAAAGCCCCGCCCGGAAGCACCGGAATTGGGAACCACAACTGCAACAGAGATCAACATAGCACGGCGCAGTCGCTCGGGCACGACATGTTATCGCGGCACGTCACACCGTGTGTCCCCCCGCATGTCATACCGCGGCTCACCCCACATGTCAGGCGGCCAGCGCGTGTTCGGTGCGGCGGGTGATGCGGCCGCTGAGGGCGAAGATGACGAAGGCCGTGGAGGTGCCGCCGATCCCTGCCGCCCACCACAGGACGGCCGGGCTGACGCCGGTGTAGATGCCGACGCCCAGGGTGAGGGCGGCGAACCGGGCGAAGCCCCACGTCCACTGGAAGGCGCCCTGGTAGCGGCCGCGGGCGTGGGCGGGCGCCAGGTTGGCGATCACCGAGGCGCCGATCCCGGCCACGGACGCCTCTCCCAGCGACCACACGACCACCGAGACCGCGTACCCCGTGACGCTGTCCGCGACCCCGGTCAGCGCCACCCCGACGGCGACCAGCAGACTGCCCGCGCACTGCACAGCGAGCTGCGGCAGCCGGGCGAACAGGGCTGTCGCGAACGGCTGAACCACCACGACCAGCACCGCGTTGATCGCCGCCATCGCCCCGTACACCGCGGGCGACAGGCCGCTGTCGTGGACGGCCAGCGGCAGCGCGACCTCGGTCAGCGAGTAGACGAACAGCTGCACCCCGAAGAGCGGCAGCAGCAGGAGCAGCAGCCGGTCGCGGAACACGACGCCGTACCCGAGCCCGTCGCTCTCCTCCGGCGCCGCCGACACCGTCGCCGTCGCCGTTGCCGCCAGGGGTGCCGCCTCCGGCCGGGTCTCGGTCAGCCGGGTGGCGACCACCACCGCGTAGACCAGCATCGTCCCGGCGTCCACGGTGAACAGCAGCCAGTAGCCCTGCGCGGCCAGGAAGCCGCCGAGCACACCGGCCGCCGCCGTGCCGATGTTGACGCCCCAGCCGAAGAGGGCGTACGCCCGCTGCCGCCGCGCCGGGTCCACCGCGTCGGCCAGCAGCGCGTACGCCGCCGGCGGGACGGTGGCGCCCGACGCGCTGAGCAGCAGCGCCGCGACGGCCATGGTGGCCACGCCGGGCGCCAGGAACAGCCCGCCCTGGGCCGCGGCCGCGCCCAGCAGGCCGATCAGCATGGTGCTGCGGCGCCCGATCCGGTCGGCGAGCACACCGCCGACCGCCGGGCCGATCAGGTTGCCCGCGCCCAGAGCGCCCAGCACCCATGACGTCTGAGTGCCCGTCACACCCCGCGCGGCCAGGAAGAACACCAGGAACGGAGTGACCAGGTAGCCGAGCCGGTTGATGATCGTCCCGGCGAAGAGGGTCCATACGGTGGGCGGCAGACCGCGAAACGTGGTGAGCATGCGAGGAGCGTGCGGCCCGCCACCACCCCCGGGCCATTGATTAAGCTCAGACCGAATCCACCGCGAGGAACGTCTCCCCACGGGATCTCGGAGGGCGCCGGGCATGGAAGCGAACCTGAGTTTCTCCACCGCGGACCTGGCCACGACCCGGTTCGCGATCTCCCCGATGTGGGAGGTCGTCACCAGCTTCCGGCTGCTCGCCCACGAGGCGGAGCCGCCGCTGCACCGGCGGTGGGCCGCGCAGGTACGGCCGCGGCTCGCGGAGGCCGGGCTGGACGGCGGCTGGCTCGCCGAGCTGATCCCGCCCGGCGGCTACCTCGCGGACTTCCTCAACCCCACGCCCGCCACGCCCTTCCCCACGCTCGCCACCGAACTGGCCGCGATCCGGCGGACACCGCGGGCGCAGGTGCACGCCGACCTCGACCACCTCGCGCAGGAGCGCGGGAGCACCGGCGGCCCGTCAGCGCGGGCCCGGCTGCTGTACGAGGCTCCGGAGGCGGCGCTGGAGAAGGTCACCGCCGAGATCGAGGCGTACTGGGAGCTGGCCCTCGCGCCCTACTGGGCCCGGGTCCGGCAGCTCCTCGAAGCGGACGTCTTCCACCGCGCCCGGATGGCGGCCGAGCACGGCACCGCGCACGTGCTCAACGATCTGCACTCCACGGTCAGTTGGGACGACGGCAGCCTGCGGCTGGTGCGGCGCCACTGCGCGATGACGCGGGCCGATACGGGGTCGGGGCTGCTGCTCGTGCCGTCCGCTTTCGCCTGGCCGCGCGTCCTGACCCGGTCCGTACCGCCCGAGCCGCCCCAACTCGCCTATCCCGCCCGGGGGATCGGCACCCTCTGGGAGCCCCGCGAAACCCCTGCCGCCGACGCGGTCGCGGCCGTCCTCGGCCGCTCCCGCACCCTCCTGCTGGCCGAGCTCGACACCCCCGCCTCCACCACCCAACTCGCCCACACCTCCGGGCTCTCCCCCGCCGGCGTCTCCCAACACCTCACCGCCCTCCGCAACGCCGGCCTCGTCACCGCCCACCGCACCGGCCGCAGCGTCCTCTACGCCCGCACCTCAGTCGCTGACGCTCTCCTCACCCCGACGTAGGCGCCCGGGGGCGCGCGCTGCGCTTGCGGTGGCCCAGCACCGGACGTGCCCCGTAGGGGCGCGGGGACGCGGGCTGCGCTTGCGGAAGAGGTCGTGCCCCGTTAGGGGCGCGGGGAACTGCGCGGCCCGCCCCCACCGGGCCGGTGGTCCGAAGACCACGCGTCTGCCCCATTGGGGCCGGTGGTGACGTGCAGGTCGTCGACGGCTGGTCGCGCAGTTCCCCGCGCCCCTACGGGGCTCGACCTCTTCCGCAAGCGCAGCGTGCGTCAACTTCCGTGACCTGGGGGATTGTTCGGCGGCGGGTATAGATTTCGTAAAGGTGGTTAACAAGATGATTGCGCCCGGAGGGCCTGGGCTGGTTCCATCCGTTAAGAAGCCTTACTAACGATTGACGGAGGTCCCCCACCCGCCATGTCATCGAACCTTTCGCGCTTCGCTGTGGCAGCCGCCGCAACCCTCGCGCTCATCACGCCGCTAGCGATCGGGAGCGCCGACGCCGCCACCACACACGCCGCCAAGGCGAACGTGGCGGCCGCGCCGGACAGCGCCTCGTACACGGCCGCCGAAGTCCTCGCCGGTGTCAAGGCGAACTCGACGGCCGCGAACAAGGTCAACACCAAGCCGCACATCAACACGATGACGCGGGCCCAGAACGTGAACGTGTACCAGGTCGCCAACGGCGTGTACGCGTACACCTCCAGCATGGCCATCGACACCGACGGCAGCGACCCGGACCCGGACCCCGACCACCAGGGCGACACGACCTGGTCGGACAGCAACGGCAAGGCCCTGGGCGCGCACCACGTTCCGTTCTACGTGCTGGGCGACGACTGCTGGGACCGCGTGAAGCCGTGCCCGCACTTCTTCTACAAGGAACACGGCATGAGCGGGCGGCAGTTCGCGCTGATGTTCTACAACGGCCACGTCATCGGCTCGATCTTCGGTGACACGCAGACGGCGAACAACCAGAGCACGTCGGACAACGACTCCCGCGAGCTCGGTGAGGCGTCGGTGAAGGCCGCCCAGCTGCTCGGCATACCCAGCAGCGGCACCACGGGTGGTGTGGACAACGGCGTGACCGTGGTCATGTTCTCCGGTCCGTCCTGGGTCGTGAACGGCACCAACTCCAACCTCAACGACCACGCCCAGGCCATGGTCCAGAACGCCCTGGACACCCTCGGCGCGAGCATGAACGGCGGGACGCCTCCTCCGCCGACCGGCACCGTCTTCGAGGCGGAGACCGGCACGCTGTCCGCCGGTGGCACGTTCGACTCCAACCACCAGGGCTTCACCGGTACCGGATTCGCCAACCCGGCCAACGCGGTCGGCAGTTACGTCGACATCCCGGTCACCGCGTCCGCCGCGGGCACCAAGACCCTGACCTTCCGCTACTCGGACGGCACCACGGCGGCCCGGCCCGCGACCATCTCGGTCAACGGCACCTCGACGGGCACGCTGAACTTCCCGACCACCGCCGACTGGGACACCTGGGCCACCGCGTCCGTCTCGGTGACCCTGAAGGCGGGGGCCAACACCATCCGGGTCGCGGGCACCACCGCGAACGGCCCCGCCAACATCGACTCGGTGACCGTCTCCTAGGAGACCCACCGCGAGTACGTCCCCGGCGCCGGCCGGCGGGTCACCACCCGTCGTCCGGCGCCGGTGTCGTGCCGGGGAGAGCGGTCACATCGGGACGGCCTTGATCACCGCGAAGACGGCGCCCTGCGGGTCCTGGACGACGGCCATCCGGCCCGCGACCATGTCGAACGGCGGCGCGAGCACATTGCCCCCCGCCTTCACCAGCGCGTCCACCACGCTGTCGGTGTCGTCCACCGCGAAGTAGGTGAGCCAGTGCGGGGGCGTCCCGGGCGGCGAGCTCTCCAGGGTGGTCAGACCGCCGATGGAGCGGTCGCCGACGTTCAGCGAGTGGTAGTTCTCCACGCCCTCGAACGGTTCGGACCGGATGTCCAGGGCCCGCTGGTAGAAGGTCGAGGAGGCGGGGATGTCCGAGGTGTGCAGCTCGTTCCAGGTCAGCGCGCCGTGCTCGTTGACCACCTGGGCGCCGTAGAAGTCGACGGGCTGCCAGATGCCGAAGACGGCGCCGGTCGGGTCGGCGGCGACGAGCATCCGGCCGATGGTGCCCACATCCGCCACCGGGACCACCACGTCGCCCCCGGCGCTGGCGATGCGGAACTGGGTCCCGTCCGCGTCGGCGCTGGCCAGGTAGGTGGTCCACGCCGTGGGCGGGACGGGTCCGCCCTCCGCCATCGGCTGGGCCTTCATGATCCCGGCCACCGGCTTGCCGTTCAGCGTGCACATCGCGTACCCGCCGAACTCGGCCGGGCCGATCTCACCCTGCCAGCCGAACAGGTCGCGGTAGAAGTCGAGGGCCGCCTGCTGGTCAGGGGCCATCAGATCGACCCAGCAGGGCGTGCCGGGCGGGTAGTGCGAAGCATTCACTTCAGGCATCTGCGGTCTCTCCCGTGCGGTGCCGCCCGGGCCGTCCGGGGCGGGCGATGGCCCCCGCACTCACCTTCACCGCCCCGGGCGCGGCCCGCCACCCGTGCGCGCCCGCCCCAGCGGGAGCGCTCACTGGACCCGGGGCCGGCGTTCGGCCGGACGGTGGGTGAAGAGCAGGTAGGAGGCGGCGGCCATGGTGACGACCTGGGCGACGACGGTGACCTTCTTGTCGGTGGTCCAGATCGGCTCGTACATGTTGGGCAGCGGGCCGTGGGCGCCGACGTCCACGTAGCGGTAGACGAGCAGGGCGGCCAGGCCGCCCGCGGCGACGAGCCAGGCGAGGGCGGCACTGAGCGGGCGGCGCCAGATCAGGACGAGCAGGGCGGCCAGGGAGGCGATGGCCGCCTCGATGCGGAACAGGTTGCCCTGGCTGATGTTGGCGCTCACCGCGTCGTACTGGTCCGCGAGCTTGGCGTGGATGTAGGCGTCCACGGCCAGGCCTGCCGCCGTGAGGACGCGGGCCGCCGCGCGCAGCGCCTGGCTGGTGGTGAAGCGGGACCCGGCTGTCGACATGGCGGACTCCTTCGCGTGGCGGGCACTCGGGCGGCGGTCAGGTGACGGTCAGCGAGCCCTTCATGAACGGGTGGATGCTGCAGATGTAGGCGAAGGAGCCGGTCGTCCGCGGTGCGGTGAAGGTCGCCGACTTGCCCGGTGCGATGTCGCCGGTGTTGAAGGCGCCGTTGGTGGTGGCGGTGACGGTGTGGGTGGTCGAGTCCTCGTTCTTGACGGTCACGACGGTGCCGGGCGCCACGGGCATCGACTTCGGGTTGAACGCGAAGTTCTTGATCACGATGACGGCCCCGCCACCGGACCCGGGGGCGACCGACACGGTCGCGGACTTGCTGGGCGCGCTGGTGGTGGAGCCTCCCGAGCCCGAGCTGGAGCTGGAGCAGCCGGTCAGGGCCAGCAGCGCGCAGGCCAGGACCACGTGTGGACGCGTACGGGGGACGACCGCGCGGAGTACGGAGACGCGGGGGACGGCGAACTGCATGACAACCAGCCCTTCGGAGGACATCGCGACCACTCCCGCGACACATTCCCGCCCCCTGCCCCGCCCGCTCCCGCGCCCCCTCCGCCCGTCGGCCCAATGCACTCGGACCGGTGAACGCACTGCGCCATTCGCCGTAAGCCCGTGTGGGCGCGCGCTCGGGGTCAGCGCTCGTCGGTCGCGCCGAGCACCGGCTTGACGTCCAGGACCGGTGTGCCGTCCAGCGCCTCCAGGTCGCGTACCCGCATCCGCAGGCCGCCGTCCTCGACGGTCTCGATCGTCACCCGGTGCAGTCCGATCGGGTTCGGGCGGTCGGGGGAACGGGTGGCGAACACCCCGGTCACCGGTCGGTCGGCGTCGCCGCGCGGGTGCACGGCGAGCACGGTGCGGTCCGCCCGGTCCAGCCAGGTCAGCACGAGGACGTCGGCGCCCTCGCGCAGATCGCGCAGGCCCTCGGTGACGCTCGCGTCGAAGACCAGCCAGGCGGGCGGCGCGCCCTCGTCGCCCTGCCGGGGTGCGGCGCCGCGGTCCAGCAGGGGCGATTCGACCCGGCCGATGGGACGCAGCTGAAAGGGGGTGTCGGTCACGGGAGTTCCTCCGGTTCGGGGTGACGGGTGGTCGCATTGTCGGTCGGATCGCGGGTCGGTCAGGGCCGGATCTCCGGGCCCAGGCCCGGCCGCCACATGCGCGGGCCGATGTCCAGGGCGAGGGCGGGCACCAGCAGGCTGCGGACGAGGAAGGTGTCCAGCAGCACGCCGACCGCGACGAGCAGGCCCTGCTGGAGCGCGGAGACGGTCGGGACGGCGGCGAGTACGGCGAAGGTGGCGGCCAGCACCAGGCCCGCGGAGGTGATGACGCCGCCGGTCACGGTCAGCCCGGTGAGGACGCCCTCCCGGTGGCCGCGCCGGGCGACCTCCTCGCGGGAGCGGGTCATCAGGAAGATCGTGTAGTCGACGCCGAGCGCTACAAGGAAGAGGAAGCCGAACAGCAGCAGCCCGCGGTCGATGCGCGGGTGCCCCAGCGCCCGGTAGAGCAGGGCCGCGGCGCCGACGGCCGCGGCGTAGGAGAGGACGACCGACACCAGCAGCACCAGCGGGGCGACCAGCGCGCGCAGCAGCACGATCAGCATGACCAGGACGACGGCGAGGATCAGCGGGATCAGCAGGCGTTCCTCCGAGCCCTGCGCGTCGGAGGTGTCGAGGGCGACCGCGGTCTGCCCGCCGACCAGCGCGGGTCCCGCGGTGTGGGGTGCGGCGGCGAGCGCGGCGCGCAGGCGTCCCACGGTGGCGCGGGCCGCCCTGGTGTCGGGCGCGTCGCGCAGTACGGCGTCGATCCGGGTCCAGCCGTCGCGTGCCACGACGGTGTTCACCTCGGTGACGCCGGGGACGCGGGAGGCGATGGCGCTCGCCGCCGCCGCGGCCGTACCGCCGCCGGGTACGTAGATCTCGGCCGGTGCGGACGCGCCCGACGGGAAGTGGGCCGACAGCAGTTGCTGGCCCGCGACCGAGTCCACCTTCTTGGTGAACTGCTCCGCCTGCGTCTGGCCGGTGGCGAGTGTGCCCGAGCCGAGGGCGAGGGCGGCCAGCACGAGCGTGGCCGCGACCCACACCGGGCGCGGGGCGCGACCCACCAGGCGCGAGACGCGCGCCCAACCGCGGTGCGGGCGGCGGGTCTTGGCGTCCGATGCCTTCGACGTCGCTTCGTACGCCGTCTCGTAGCGCGGTACGAACGGCCAGAACGCCCAGCGGCCGAGCGCCACCAGGAACGCGGGCAGCAGCGAGGTCATCGCGAGGAGGAGCACCAGGACGCCGATGGCGACGACCGGGCCGAGGCCGCGGGTGGAGTTCATGCTGCCGAAGACCAGGCAGAGAGTGGCCAGGGCGACGGTGGCGGCCGAGGCGGTGATCGCGGGCAGACAGCGTAGCAGCGCGGCGGCCATCGCCTCGTGCCGGTCCTCGTGGCGGCGCAACTCCTCGCGGTAGCGGGCGATCAGCAGCAGCGCGTAGTCGGTGCCGACGCCGAGGACGAGCACGATCAGGACGTACGCGCTCTCGCCGTTGACCAGCAGCCCGGCGTACTTCGCCAGCAGGTACACCACTCCGCTCGCCACCTGGCTGGCCAGCCCCACCGACAGCAGCGGGATCAGCCACAGCACCGGGCTGCGGTAGGTGGCCAGCAGCACGAGGGCGACCAGGCCGAGGGCGGCACCGAGCAGCGCGCCGTCCATACCGGAGTAGACGTCGAAGAAGTCGGCGATGGCACCGGCCTCGCCCGTGATCCGCACATCCAGTCCGGCGGGCGCGTCGGTGACGGCCGCGCGCAGCGCCTTCACGTGGTCGCGCAGGACGTTGTTGTCGCTCTTCGAGATCGTGACGGGGACGCTGATGTACGCGGCCTTGTGGTCGTGCGAGAACACGGCGGTGGCGTCGGGCCGCCCGAACCGCTTCAGGTCGTCGTTGACCTTGGTGACGTCGGCGGCGGTCAGCCCACCGGTGCTCTCGCGGGAGTAGACGACGACGGCGTTGCTGATGTCCTTCTCGGCGAAGTGCGCTTCGGCGACCTTGATCGCCTTGGTGGACTGGGCGTGCGCGGGCAGCCAGGTCTGCTGCTCGTTGTTCTGTACGGAGCCGAGCTGGCCGGCGAGCGAGCCGCCGACGGCTATCAGCAGCGCCCACAGGGCCAGCACGATCCATTTGGAGCGGCGGCCCGCGGCGAATCTTGCGTAACGGAGGGCGGCGGTGCCGCCCGGGGTCTTCTTCAACATGACTGTGGTGGTTGCCTCTCCGGCAGGACGTGTCACATCGGCGGGATTTCGTGGGTCACTGCTATGACACGGAGTGAACGAGGGGTGTGACCGATGGACGAGAACGAATTTCTGGCACGGCGATTCGAGGAGCACAGGGGCCGGTTGCGGGCCGTTGCCTACCGGATGCTCGGCTCCTCGGGGGAGGCCGACGACGCCGTCCAGGAGGCGTGGCTGCGGCTGAGCCGTACCGACACCAGCGAGGTGGAGAACCTCGCCGGGTGGCTGACGACCGTCGTGGCGCGGGTGTCGCTGAACATGCTGCGCTCGCGTGACACCCGGCGGGAGGATCCGCTGGACGACGGGTTCGGTGAGCAGCTCGGAGCGCCGTCGCCGGTCGGCGCGGCCCTGGGCGGCGGGGCGCCCGCCGATCCCGAACAGCAGGCGCTGATGGCCGATTCCGTGGGGATAGCGCTGCTCGTCGTGCTCGACACGCTGACGCCCGCCGAGCGGCTGGCGTTCGTCCTGCACGACATGTTCGCCGTCCCCTTCGACGAGATCGCGCCCATCGTCGAGCGGACGCCGGCCGCGGCGCGGCAGCTTGCCAGCCGGGCGCGGCGGCGTGTGCAGGGAGTGACCTCCGTCGACGAGGCGGACGCGCTGCGGCGGCGGGAAATCGTCACCGCCTTCCTCGCCGCCTCCCGCGGCGGGGACTTCGACGCCCTCCTCTCCCTCCTCGCCCCGGACGCGGTCCTCCGCGCCGACCGCGTCGCCGCCCTCTCCGGGGCCACCGTCGCCCAGGGCGCCACCTCCGTCGCCGACACCTTCGCCGGGCGCGCCAAGGCCGCCCAACCCGCCCTCATCGACGGCCTCGCCGGCCTCGTCTGGGCCCCGGGCGGCCGGCCCCGCGTCGTCTTCGACTTCACCATCGAGGACGGGCGCATCACAGCCATCGACATGCTCGCCGAGCCGGAACGGCTCGAAGCCATGGAGCTGGTGCTCCTGGGCGAGTGAGGGTTCGCCCCGTCAGGGGCGCGGGGAACTGCGCTGCGCACGCGGCGGACCAGGCACCGTACGTGCCCCGAAGGGGCGCGGGGAACTGCGCGGCTGGGGGCACCTCCCGGCCGAAGGCTGGGGGACCCCACCGGCCGGTGGTCCGAAGACAACCGATCTGCCCCTCTGGGGCCGGTGGTGACCTGCAGCCACGCGACGGCTGGTCGCGCAGTTCCTCGCGCCCCTTTGGGGCGTCGTCCTCCGCAAGCGCAGCGCGCCGCTTGACTCTCGGGTGGCGCGAGAGCGCAGAGTCAGAGCCGTGGACAGAAGAAACCTGCTGCCCATCGGGCAGTTCTCGCAGGCCAGCGGCCTCTCCGTCACAGCGCTCCGGCACTACGACGCCAGTGGCGTGCTGGTCCCGGCGCTCGTCGACCCGGGGAGCGGCTACCGGTACTTCCACCGCGACCAGGTACGTACGGCGCAGTCGATCAGAGCGCTGCGGCAGTTGGACATCCCGGTCGAGGAGGTGGGACGGCTGCTCGACGGCGGCCAAGAGGAATTGGCCGCCGCCGTGCAGGCGCATCTGCGCACCGCAGAGCGACGGCTGGAGCTGCAACGTTCCGTGGTCCGCACCCTGTTGAGCCGACTGACCGAAGGAGCAGAGATGACCCACCCCGTCACCGTGCGCCAGGGCGCCGCCGAACGGATCCTCGTCTGCGAGGCGACCTTGGACAACTCCGGGCTCGACGCCTTCCTCCGCGACGCCTACCAGGAGATGTACGAAGTCGCGGGCCGCGGCCCGCTCACCTTCACCGGGCCCGCTTTCGTCCGCTTCCACGGAGTGTGCGACGACGAGAGCCAGACGCTCGTCGAGGCGTGCCTGCCGTTCTGGGAGGCGGGCGCGCAGCCTGCGGACCTGCCCGCGGCCATGACCGTGCGCGACCTCCCCGCGACCACCCTGGCCTGCACGGACGTCGAGGGACCGGCCGCGGTGTTCCCGCAGATCCTCGGGGCCTACGACGCCGTCGCCAACTGGATCACCGAGCACGGCTTTGCCTTCGCGGGCCCCGTCCGCATGATCTACCGCCGGTGGACCGGGACACCGCACGACCCGGACAACCGCCTGGAGATCGCCTGGCCGATAGCCGAGCCCACCGGCGACTAGCAGGCAGGGGCGGCCGTTGGGCCGCGCGCAGCGCGGAAGGCGGCGCGGGCCAGGGCGGGTCCGGTGAGTGGGGGCGGCTGGGCTGGGGTGGAGCCGGTGCAGGGCGTGCAGATTCCGGTGGCTTGCGGAGGTGGGAGGGGATCGCCGCAGTGGGCACACTCCGGGAGCGGGCGGGCCGGGGCGGCCGGGTCAACGGCCCTACGGGGAGCGGGCAGTTTGGCTTTCAGCCGGTGGGCGAGCAGGGCCACGGGCGAGTGGACGGTACGCGGTAAACCGGCGGTCAGAGCCGTACGGAGTTCCAACTCGCTTGCCCCGTGCGCCAGCCAACGCGCCGCCAGGGGCGCGAGATTGGCCGCTTCCGCCAGTCCGAGCCGCAGTCTCGCCTCGCGCTCCCCGAGGCTGTGCAACAGCTTGGCCGCCCGCCCGGCCTGCGGTTCGGGGTGGGAGGTGTTCTCCTCGGTGTTCTCCCCTTTAGGGGAAGTGCCGACGGCCTGCACGGCCGGTTCGCCGACCGTCGGCAACGTGTCACCCGGTGGCCCGGCGGCCGTGGTCACCGGCGGTGCGGCCGGAGCGAAGGCCGCCTCGATCTCGGCCTCCGTCGTCAACGCCACGTTGGACACCAGCACTTGGGTCGTCCAGCGACCCGTCTCCGGGTGCTGCTGCCGCCGCGTGTGCACATAGCCTTCGGCTTCAAGTTGCGCCCGGGCCCGGCGCACAGCGGTGCGCCCCTCCGGCATCTTCTCGCCGATCGACTGGACCGTCTCCGATGTGCCCTCGGGCAGCGACAACGCCCACTGCAACAGCCGTACGGCCGTCCCGTTCAGACGCGGGTGCCGAATGATGTCGTTCGGGGTCTGCGAGAAGAATCGCTTGGGCGCGATAGCATGGACCAGCATTCCGGGGCTCCTTCGAAGCCTCGAGGTGAAGGCCCTCAGCCGGTGTTGGTAGCACCGCTGGGGGCCGCTCCGTTCCGTACGGAGCGTGGCGTTGCGATTACTCTACCGGTACGGACGAGGCGTACGTGACGAACGCCTTCCAGGCGTGGGAGGAGAACGTCAACGCCGGTCCGTCGGCGTCCTTGGAGTCCCGGACGTGGACCGTCCCCGGGCACGCCGACACCTCGACGCAGTCCCCGCCTTGGCTGCCGCTGTGGCTCGACTTCCGCCAGTCGACGGCGACTTCGACGCACTGGCCGCCCTCGCCGCCGCTGTAGCTGCTCTTGAACCAGGCAAGCTCGGAGGTCATTGCTCTCCTGCCATCTGCTCGATGAGTCTCGCGGAGTCCCCCACGTTGAGGGCCTGCGAACGGATCATCGCATAGCGCTGATTGAGGACGCTGACCTCGTCGCGCTCATCCACCAGCAGGCCCCGACCCTGCACTTCGAGATAGGCCAGCAGTTCGCGCGACGGAGTCTCCAGCACTGTCATCGGACCGTCGACTCCAGCATGGGCCTTGAACGACATCGGCATCACTTGGATCGTGACGTTGCGCTGGGCTCCGACTTCCAGCAGTCGCGCAGCCTGACGCCTTCGGAGGTCCGGTTCGCCCATCAAACGATGCACCACCCACTCCTCCAGGATGAACCCCAGTTGCGCGGCAGGCGTCCGATTCAGCAACTCCTGCCGCGCCATTCGAGCCTGCACTCGGCGCTCAACCTCATCGCTGTCCAGCATGGGACGGTAGGCGGTGAACACGGCACGCGCATACTCCTCGGTCTGAAGCAGGCCATTAATGAGCAGGGTGTCGTACGTGTAGAGGCTGATCGCCGACTTCTCCAACTCGGCGTACGGCTCGAACCACGACGGGAAGTTGCCCCGGTCCAAGTGCGCCGCAGCCTTCGCCAGCACCTCCCCCGAGCCGAACAGGTCCTCCGCCTTGTCCACGAAGAGCGGGGGCGGCATGCGCTCGCCGCGCTCGATTTTGACGGTGAGGGAGCGCGAGTAGCCCGCATGCGCAGCCACCTCATCCGTGGAGAGTCCGCGCGCCTCGCGGAGCGACCGTACGACCGAGCCGAACATCCGCATGCTCGGCGAGCCTTCGTCCTTGCTGGCCACAGCCCACCCCTCCCCGAGTGACGCGGCCTGACGCGGTCTCAGATCCGCTGGTCGGGGCCAGGCTAACGATCAGTCCGCCCACCCGGGCCAGGATGCCCGTTTTTCCACCCCCACCAGCGATGACCTGCCCCGCCGACCGTCCGGTGGGTGCACGGCAAGCTGACGCCACCCGTCAGTCGGCGACGACAGCGGCCAGCTCCCGCACACCCGATACGCGCGGGTGTCGCTGCTGCAGCTCGATGACGATCCGGCGGATCGCCGGTCGCTCCCGTACCTCAGCAGGTGCCACCCGGGCGGCGTCCAGCAGGGACGCGGCCGTCTGTGCTGGGCGCCCCCATTGCCACCAGGCGCGCGCCATGTCCGTGTGGAAGCGGCCTCGACGTTCCGCCGTGGCGAATTGTTGCGGGAGGAGTCTGTTGCCGATGTCCAGCGCCGCGCCGGAGTCGCCGAGCGCCCAGTGGACGCTCACCGCATACGCGTCGACGGCTGCCGGCGTCACTGGGAACAGGCGCCCCTTGGGTGCCACGACGGGAAGGCCATGCACGGCCGCAGTCGCCTCCTGGATCATCGTCAGAGCGTCGCCGCGGTTCCCGGACTGTGCCGCTGTGTACGCAGTGGTGCACAGCATCTGCGCGTACGCGGACCGTTGGGCGTCGGTCCTGAGCCCGGTGGCACCCACCGACACGGCGGCGTTGGTGACGAGCTGCTGCGCCGCTTGCGCCTGCCCTTGGTGCCGCAGGACGATCGCCATCTCGCGGGCCGCCGCAGCGGCGGCGAGAGCAGAACCCGACAGGTCGGCGTACACCGTGGCGCGGTCGGCCGCTACGCGGGCCCGTCCGTAACTCTCCACCTTGATGAGCACCTGGGCGGCCAGCGCATAACACGACGACAACTGCCCGTACCCAAGATCTGTTCCCCCGCGCGCCACCTGGTGGGCGTCACCGAGCAGGCTCGACAGACCTCCGAGCAGCGTGGTGTAGCGACCGGCGTCGAACAGCACGCGGGCTTGGCTCATACGGGCCTGCAATGCGATCGGCGCCCCGGTAGGAGCGGGCACCGCGGCCAGGGCCTCATCGACCTGCGCGAGTAACTGGACGGGTGCGACCAGACCGGCAGCGGCCAGCATGGAACGGCGGCGCATGGGGTCCTCCTCGTCGCGACTGGCCGCAACTTTAGTGGTGACCGACACGCACAGTCCCAGTGCCGCACCGAGGACACCGTCCGGCACGCCGACCTCATGGGCGGCGCTCCGCAGCAACCTCAGATCCTCCATCCTCCCGCTCTCCAGGCGGGAGACGGTCGACGCCGAGCAGCCGATCCGGCGCCCTAACTCACTCTGGCGCCAGCCGAGCCGACACCGCCCCAGCCGGACCAGCCGCCCGGGGCGCTGCTGCGCTACGCACTCGTGGGCCTGCTGACTGCTCCACAGCGAATCGACGTCGCGCATCGCGTCTCCACGGGGCCGAAGGGCCGGTCTACCGACGGTAGTGGGTACTGGCCGGGGGGTCGATGTCGTGTGCAGGATCTGCAAACGGCTTGCAGAGCAAGGGAGTTGACCACTGCGACCGCCCGGCTGGTGACCTACTCGTACCAACGCCCCGAACATTCGGGGCCCTGCGAAGGGAGTACCTGGTGAACGCGATCCTGGAAGGCGTCGGCGCCGTCGCTGTCAGTGACGTGCTCGCCCCGGCACGCGACCCGCGCAACTTCATCCCGAACGAGCAGTGGACCAAGCTCGTCGGCCTGCTGATGCGCGACTACCCCTACGACGTGGTGATGGCTGAACGCGTCCTCGGCCAGGCCGTCGCCTACCTCGTCACCGCCATGGAGACCCGCGGCCTGGGCCTGGGACTGGGCCCCGGCTCCATCGTGGACATCGGCGTCCACACGATGATCCTCGACACCGTCGCCTACGCCGAGTTCTGCCAGAAGTACAACGACGGCCGCTTCCTTCATCACGTGCCCGCGGTGGCGATGAAGGTGGACGGCTCCGTGACCAGGACCGCCGACCGGATCGCGCGGCACGGCTTCACCGTCGACTGGCCGCTGTGGGAGGCCGACAGTGCCGACTGCACCCCGTGCAGGCCGGGCGAGGACGGCCACTGACTGACCCTGTCGGCCCCCGTCTCCCGTCCGGAGGCGGGGGCCGACGCCGTTCGGGTGGATTCCGTGCGATGGGCCGCGCGCCCGCGGGCAGCGCGCCAGGATGGGGCGGGTGACTCCGTCTACGGCACACACCGCCGACCCCTGGAACCGGTATGGCCGCACTCACGTGTTCGATGCCCGCGCTCGCGGGGTCGAGGGGCGTCTGTACTGGGACTGGTACCAGCGGATCGGGCCCGGGGCGGAAGTCCTCGGCGAGGTGGCAGGGCAGAGGGTCGCCGACCTCGGCGCGGGCGTCGGCCGTCAGGCCGCCCACGTCGCCGAGGTCTTGGGCGCGGGCCTCGTCCTGGCGGTGGACACCTCCCCTGCGCAGATCAACCGCGGGAGGGAGCTGTTCGGGGACGTTTCCGCCCTCGAATTCGTCCAGGCTGACGCCTCCACGACGCTCCGGGCCGCGCCCGGATCCCTGGATGTCGCGTACTCCTACTACGGCGCCGTGGACTTCACCGACCCCCGAGTCCTGCTGCCCTCGATCGCCGCCGCTTTGCGCCCCGGCGGCACGCTCGTCCTCTCCACCCTGGCGCACTACAAGGGCGGACGACCGGCCGAGAGCGACGTCCGCCCGGCCGCGATCCCCATGCGCCGCGACGACGGCACCCAGACCACGGTGCAGCGCTGGGTCCTGGACCTCCCGGTGTGGGAGAAGCTCCTCACCGAGACCGGGTTCACCGACCTGACCACGGACGTCCTGCGCGACCCGGGCACGGACGGGCAGCCGCCGATGGCAACCACCCTGATCCGTGCTACGCGGGGTGCCGCTTGACCGAGCCGGGTCCTGGCGCAGCGAGTGGCGGCCCGGGGGAGCTCGCCGCAGGCTGGACGTATGAGTGAAACCGACGTGCTCGTGGTGGGGGCGGGTCCGGTGGGGCTGACGGCGGCGGCAGAGCTGCGAAGGCGCGGGGTCGAGTGCCGGATCATCGACCGGTTGGCGCGGCCGATGCCGTACGCGAAGGCGGTGGGGGTGCAGCCGCGCACCCTGGAGGTCTGGGACGCGATGGGGCTCGGGCTGCTGCGGGAGGCGCTGGCGGAGGCCGTGCCGATGCGGGGCCAGCTCATGTTCATGAACGGGAAGCCGGGCCCGCGGATCGATCTCGTACTGCCGCCGGACGTGCCGTACGGGTTCGCCAGCCTGCCGCAGTACACCACCGAGCGGCTGCTCACCACGCACCTGGCGGCGTACGGCACCACGGTGGAGCGCGGCACGGAGCTGCTGGACCTGGCGCAGGACGCCGACGGGGTGACCGCGCGGCTGAGCACGCCGGACGGCGGGACGCAGACGCTGCGCGCCCGGTACGTGGTGGGGTGCGACGGGGCGCACAGCCGGGTGCGGCGGGCGCTGGAGCTGTCGTTCGAGGGCGACGCCTTTCCCGAGGAGTACATGCTCGGGGACGTGGAGGTCGACTGGGACATGCCGCCCGGCTTCGGCGTCAGGGTCGAGCACCGCGACGACGAGGGCAGGACGGACGACCTGCTGGTGTGCATCCCGCTGCCGGGCGAGCGGCGCTACCGGATGTCGATGCTGGTCCCGCCCGAGCTGGCGACCCGGGCCGAGGGCGACGCGGTGGCGCACGGGCTGGAGGCCGGGCACGCGCCGGAGCTGCACCACATCCAGGCCGTACTGGACCGGCTCTCGCCGCAGCCGACCACCGCGTCCGCCCTGCGCTGGTCGTCGGTGTTCCGGATCAGCCACCGGCTGGTCGACCGGTACGGCGAGGGGCGGATCTTCGTGGCGGGGGACGCCGCCCACATCCACCCGCCGACCGGCGGGCAGGGCATGAACACCGGCGTGCAGGACGCGTACAACCTGGCCTGGAAGCTGGCGCTGGCCGTGGACGGTGTGGCCGCCGACGGCCTGCTGGCCAGCTATCACGCCGAGCGGCACCCGATCGGCGAGGAGGTCGTGGGCCGGACGGTGCGGCACGCCCGCAAGGGCATCGGCGCCGGCTCCGACGACGACCTGACCACCATCCTGCCGCGCGAGGCCCAACTCCTCGTCCACTACCGCGACAGCCCGCTGGTCGAGGCGCCGACCGACGACGCCGATCCCGACGCCCTGGCCCCCGGCGACCGCGCCCCTGACTGCCGTGGGCTGACCGGCGACATCGCCGCGTACCCGCAGCGCCTCTACGACCTGCTGCGCGGCCCCCGCCACACGCTGCTGCTGTACGTCGGCCCCGGCACCTCCCCCGACGCGCTGCTGCGCTGCGTGGCGGCCGCCGAGGAGGCCACCCACGACCGGCTGGACGTGTACGCCGTCCTGGCCCCGGACGGGGCGGGCGAGGCGGGCGACGCGGCGCGCGGGATCGGGCTGGCGAGCGTCACGGACGGCGACGGCGAGTTCCGGGCCGCGTACGGGGCCCGCGCGGGCGAGGCGTTCCTCGTCCGGCCCGACGGCTATCTGAGCGGCCGCTTCCCCGTCACCGCGCCGGAGGCGGTGATCGCGCACCTGCGCCGCACCTTCACCTTCCGGACATGAGAACTGCCCGACCGGCGTGAGCCGAGTCGGGCAGTCGTGCGGGCCGGCGAACCGGCCGGTCAAGCGGGTGGAACTCGCGGAGAACGTCAGCCGTTGTTGGCGCCGTTGCCCGAGAGCACCGGGATGTCGCTGAGGATGTGCGACAGCGGCTCGTCGCCCTTGATCTGGCTGGAGTTCTCGGCGCACTGCTGGTTCTGCGGGCTGGACAGGACGTTGATGTCCTGGGCGGTGATCGGGATGAGACCGATCAGCGAGCCGACGTTCGCCTTGACGGGCAGGCCGACGCAGGGCTTGTTCAGGGTGCCCTGGACGAGGCCGATCTGCGGGCTCTGGGTGCCGCCGGTGTGGGTGTTGCCGTAGTTCTGCTCGGAGCCGTTACCGTTCACCGTGGTGGTGCCCTGGTCGTCGCCGAGGGCCATGGCCGGGGCGGCGCCGACGGCGATGACGGAAGCGGCGAGCGCAGCGCCGGCCAGCATCTTCTTGATCATTTTTAATCCCTTTTTGGTGCCGATTGCACGGTTCTGGAGCGATCTGATCAACCGCTCAGGTGGGGTTTGGTTCCTGCGATTCACTCCGATGGAGGAGCGCTGCTCCGCGCCCGGAGGAATACGCCGGTCCGAGCGGTGGTCAGCCGCCGAGCGGCAGACCACCGAGCAGGCCGCTGGTGGGCAGCGCGCCCAGCGGGGAGGCGCCGCCCGTGGCGGAGGTGACCTGCCCGAGGAGGGCGTCCGTCGAAGTGGCACCGCTCAGTTGCTGGGTGGCCTTGGTGACCGTGTCCAGGGCCGTGCCGACATGAGTGCTGTCGGCGGCCTTCTGCAGCGGCTGAGCCGCCAGGGCCTGGTCGACACCGCCGTTGATGCTGCTGGGCATCATCGGCGCGGCCATGTCGTCGGCGAACGCGGGCGCCGCGACTCCGACCGCCACCATCGAACCGGCCACGACTGCCGCAACCTTCGAGAACTTCACTTGCCACCCTTTCCGTAGTGGCGCCTCAAACGAGTTGCCCTCGACGCCAGAGTCTGTCGGGTAGGACAACGACGCCGGGTAGCTGCGGAAACGACGAGTAAACCTCGCTTTCGACAATCACTCGAAAGTGAGGGCAGCGGCGGGAATTCTCGTATTACTCGTACAACTCGCATAAGAGTTTCGCCCGGTTGCCCGCTGCCCATGGCCCTGTGGTCCCGCTGCCCCGCGGTCCCTCCCTCAGGAATAGGCGCGGTGGGCGCCGCGGTGCGCGTGAACAGGCTGCGGACGGCGCCCGCGGCGGTACAGCATCGCGCCGCCGAGCAGCAGCGCGGCGCTGGTCGCACCGGCCGCGCCGAACTGGCGACCGCTCACGCCGGTCTCCGCGAGCGGCGCGTGCGCCGGGGCGTGCACCGGTGCGACCTGGTCGTACACCGGCGGCACACCGCGGGTTTCACTCGGCGGGGTGATGGCGTGCGGCGGCGGCGGGATCTCGGCCGTCTGCTCGCCGCTGCCGCAGGAATTGCCGAACGCCGGGTCCAGCAACGCGATCGGGTCGACCGTGTCACCGCACACGTTGACGGGCGCGTGGACCGGCGCCTTCACGGAATTGCCCGCGAGGACACCGGGCGAGCCCGTGTTGTCGCCCTCGGCGCTCGCGTAGCTGCTGTGCCGCCCGTGATGGGAATGCGATTCGTTGGCACAGGAGTTGCCGAAGGCGGGATTCTCCGCGCCCACCACATTCACGGTGTTGCCGCAGGCGTTCACCGGCACGTCCACCGGTACCTCGAGGCTGTTGCCCGACAGCACGCCGGCCGAACCACTGGCGCCGCCGTGGGCGTCGGAGTCCGCACTCGCGTAGCCGCCGGTGGCGGCGAGGATGCTGCTCGCGGCAGCGACGGTCAGCAGGCTACGGCTCAGGATGTGTCGCATCGACTCTTCTCTCCGCTCGGGGGTCTTCCCCGGGAGCACGCGGTGGCCCCGCGTGCCGCAAGAACGGACCGCCCCGGAGCGCGACGCACACGCTCCGGGGCGGTCCCAGATCAGAACCTCACGGCCTGACAGGACAACGTCACTTGTTGGTGCAGGCGTTGCCGAACGTCGGGTTCAGCAGGCCGATGACGTCGACGGTGTTGCCGCACAGGTTCACGGGGATGTGAACCGGCACCTGGACGACGTTGCCGGACAGGACGCCCGGGGAGTGCGCCGCGACACCACTGGCGTCGGAGTCCGCGAAAGCGGGGGCGGCCACGCCCACGGCCATGAGCGTTCCGGCAGCGATCGCCGCGACCTTCGAGTACTTCACGTTGAGCTCCCTTTCCGGAGCGATGACTGGTGCCGTCACGACCCTCGTGACGACCGGCCACGTATAAGGGAATATCCGCGCCGTGCACACCGCTACCGACCGGGCTAACGACCGCTGATGACCGGAGGCAACTCCCCAGCGTTCGTGACGTGGAATCATCCACTCGAATGGACCGAGTTTTCGGCGCGTTGGCGGGGAAAGGGGTGGCCTCCCGGCCGGGAAATCGGTGCGAGACGCGGCGGAAACCGGAGTGGCCTCGGGCGGAAAAGGGTGCGGCCCCGGCGCCGACGGGAATGTCGGCGGCCGGGGCCGCGAAAAGCGCGGGCGAAGCGCGCTCGATTCAGTCGTGTCAGTGGTTGTTCTGACCGTTGCCCGACAGGACCGGGATGTTGTCCAGGATGTGCGAGAGCGGCTCGTCGCCCTTGGACTGGGTGGAGTTCTCGGTGCACTGCTGGTTCTGCGGCGACGACAGGACGTTGATGTCCTGGACGGAGATCGGGATGGCGCCGATCAGCGAGCCCACGTTGCCCTTGAGCGGGAGCGCGATGCAGGGCTTGTTGAGGGAGCCGGAGATCAGGCTCATCTGCGGGCTCATGTAGCCGCCCGTGTAGACGTTGCCGTAGTTCTGCTCGGAGCCGTTGCCGTTCGCGGTCGTGGTGCCCTGGTCGTTGCCGATGGCCATAGCCTGCGGGGCCACCGCCGCCGAGACGCCCGCGATGGAGACGGCGACAGCTGCCGTGGCGAGGTACTTCTTGATCACGGTGTTGGTCCTTCTTGTGAGATTGCCCCGGGTACGTGGGTCGCCATGACCAACCACGGCCGGGTCGGGTCGGTAATGGGCTTTCACCCGAATGGATATTTCGTGCGGCGGCGGGGTAGCGGGCGTATCGCAGGAGTGAATAGCCGTACGAATGTTGACGTGGCGTCAACCAGTTCCATGCGATCGTCATAAGTAATTCAGGCAGGTCATCGGGCGGGTACGGGGCAGGTCAGGGGAGCGCGCGCCCCGGCGCGCGGCATGACGCGCTGTCCGCCGTCGGCGCATTCCTGTTTCCCCAGGATTACCTGACCGGCACGGTATTCGTTGGGTTCACGCAGCCTGTTGACCGCGCGGGCGGCAGAGAGGGAACGACGCCGCGATGCCGCAACACCAGTACGACCTCACCGGGCTGACGGTGCTCCACATGTCCCAGCCCGTCGAGGGCGGGGTAGCCCGGGTCGTCACCGACCTGGTGGGGGCGCAGGTCGGCGCGGGAGCGCGGGTGGTGCTCGCCTGCCCGCCGGAGGGCACGCTGCCAGGAGCGGCGGCCGCGGCGGGCGCCGAGATCGTACGGTGGCCCGCCGGACGCTCCCCCGGCCCGGGGGTCGCCCGCGAGACCCGGGCCGCGTACCGGCTGGTCCGGGCGGTCCGGCCCGGCCTGCTCCATCTGCACAGCGCCAAGGCCGGGTTGGCGGGGCGGCTCGCGGTCCGCGGCGCGGTGCCGACGGTGTTCCAGCCGCACGCGTGGTCCTTCGACGCGGTGGGTGGTGCGGGTGGCGTCGCCGGGCGGGCCGCGCTGGGGTGGGAGCGGTACGCCGCGCGCTGGGCCGACCGGGTGCTGTGTGTCAGCGACGCCGAGCGGCGCGCCGGGCACGACGCGGGGGTGCGCGGGCGCTGGGCGGTCGTCCCCAACGGCGTCGACCTGACGCGCTTCGTCCCCGCCGAGCGCTCCGGGCCCGCCCGTTCCGCCCTTCCCGACCTCAGCGACCTGCGGCTCGGCGCGCCCCTCGTCGTCTGCGTGGGACGGCTCTGCCCGCAGAAGGGCCAGGACGTGCTGCTCCGCGCCTGGAGGGTGGTGGCCGCGCGGCTGCCGGAGGCCCGGCTCGTCCTCGTCGGCGACGGCCCCGACCACCGGCGGCTCTCCCTCGACGCCCCGCCCGGAGTCCACTTCGCCGGGGCCGTACCCGACACCGTCCCCTGGTACCAGGCCGCCGACGTCGTCGTCCTCCCCTCCCGCTGGGAAGGCATGGCGCTCGCTCCCCTCGAAGCGATGGCCTGCGGCCGGCCGGTCGTCCTCACCGACGTCACCGGCGCCCGCGAAAGCCTCCCCCCGACCGACGCCCCCTCCCTCGTCCCCCCCGACAACCCCACGGTCCTGGCGGCCGCCCTCCTCCGCCTCCTCACCAACCGCCCCCTGCGCGAAGCGACCGCCGCCCGCGCCCTCACCCACACCCGCACCCACCACGACATCCGCAGAGCCACAGCGGCGGTGGCGGCGGTGTACCGCGAATTCCTCCCCGGCGGGTCCGGGGTTTCCGCCCCGCGCCCGGGCGGGCGCGCTCACGCGGAAGGCGTCGCAGGCCGGAACGCGCGCCCGGACGGCGCCGACTCGGGCGCGGGCACCGCCCGGGGCTTCGCCCGCGCCCCGTGGCGCCGCCCCGGCCGCTCGCTTCCCGCACCCGTATGCGGGACTTCTGGCGGGACTTCTGGCGGTGATACCGCCGACGCCGGATCCGGCCCGAAGGGCCATCCGCTGCCCGCGCCCGAACGCGGGACTTCTGGCGGTGATTCCACCGACGCCGGATCCGGCCCGAAGGGCCATCCGCTGCCCGCGCCTCCCGACCGTGGGGAGAGGATCCCGCGATGACCTGGGACAGCGCGCGGCTGCCCCCGCGCACGGCCGCGCCCGGCAGGGGGGCGGGGCGGCCGGAGGTGCCGGGGCAGGACGCCGGACGGGCGGGTGTCGGGCGGAGTGTGGGGCAGGCGCGGCACCGGGCTGTGCGGGAGCGGGGGGACCGGTGGTTGCTGGGGGCGGACTGTGCGGCGGGGCTCACGGGGGCGTTCGCGGTGCGGCCCGGGACGGGGCCGCTGCTGCTCGCGACGCTGCTGGGCGGCCTGCTGCTGGCGTACCGGCAAGCCGGTCTGTACCGGCCGCGCTTCGCGCCCGCCGCCTTCGACGAACTGCCCGCGCTCGCCGTCGGCACCGCCCTCACCTGGGGCTGCGTCGCCGTGGCACTCGGCGCGATGGTGCCGCGCCGCGCGCTCGAATGGGGCGAGTTGCTCATCGCGGTCGTGGTGACCGTCCTCACCGCGGACGCCCTGCGCGCCCTCCTCTACGCCGTCCGGCGCCGCCTCGCCCGCCGCCACCCCGGCTCCACCCTCATCGTGGGCAACGACCTCTCCGTACGGCAGATCGCCGCCGCCCTGTCCGCCCACCCCGAGTACGGCATGCGCCCGGTCGGCATCGCGGTCCCCGCCCCCGGCGGCCTGCCCGACAGCTCCGAACCACCCCCCGTCCCCGTACTGTCCGCCCACGGCGACATCCGCCGCGCCGTCATCCAGAACGCGGTGCGCTACGCCGTCGTCACCGGCCCTGCCGACCTCGACCCCCGCACCCGGTCGACCGTACGGCTGCTCGCCTCGCAGGGCGCCACCGTCTGGCAGGTCACCCCGGGCCCGGGCCCCACGCCGGGCGGCGGCCCCACCGGCTCCGGCCACCTGTGGGGCTTCGCGTGCCGTCGGTTCGACCCCTTCGCCGTGCCGGGCAAGGGCCGTTGGGGCAAGCGGGCGCTCGACGCGGCCCTGTCCGGCCTGGCGCTGCTCTGCCTGGCGCCCGTCCTCGCGGCGTGCGCGCTCGCCGTGCGCCTCACCGACGGGCCCGGGGTGATCTTCCGCCAGGAACGCATCGGCCTGGGCGGCCGCACCTTCACCCTCCTGAAGTTCCGCACCATGCGGCCCGCCGACGCCCACGAGTCGGCGACCCGCTGGAACATCGCCGACGACCAGCGGATGGGCCGGGTCGGCCGGCTGATGCGGCGCGCCTCGCTGGACGAGCTGCCGCAGCTGTGGAACGTCCTGCGCGGCGACATGAGCATGGTCGGCCCCCGGCCCGAACGCCCGTACTTCGTCGAGCAGTTCAGCCAGGCCCATCCCGGCTACCAGGACCGGCACCGCATGCCGGTCGGCATCACCGGCCTCGCCCAGATCCACGGCCTGCGCGGCGACACCTCCATCGCCGACCGCGCCCGCTTCGACAACCACTACATCGACACCTGGTCGCTCTGGCAGGACGTCAGCATCCTGCTCCGCACGGCCACTTCTCTCTTCAAGCTGGGAGGTAGCTGAATGGCCTGCGGCCCGCACCCGCAAAGCCCGGCCACCCTGTGGCGGTGGGGTGGGCCGTACAGGCGGGCCCGGGGCGCGTGGGTCGCGCCGCTGGTGCCCGCACTGGCGGTCCTGCTGCTGCTGGCCGCGCCCGTCACGCCCGGGGACGTCAGTACGTCGGGGAAGGTCACCCCCGCGGACGCCGCCTCCGCCGTCCTCGTACTGGCCTGCGCCGTAAGGCTGTTACGGCACCGGGCGCGGCCGCTCACCCCGGCCGCGGCGCTGATCCTCGGCGCCCCCGCCGTCGGCTTCGCGGTCGCCGCCATGACCTCGCTCGACCCGGCCGCCGGGCTCGCCGGATTCCTGCGCTACGTCCAGGTGTTCGTGCTGGTGCCCGCCGCGCTGGTGCTGCTGCTGCGCGACCGGCGGGACTTCGCGGTGGTGGCCGGGGCGGTCGTCGGCCTGGCGCTGGTGCAGGGCGCGATCGGCGTCTGGCAGTACGCGACGGCGACCGGCGCCTCGTACATGGGCGAGAACATCCGGGCGGTGGGCACCTTCGGGCCGTCCGACGTGATGGGGATGGCGACGGCCGTGGCGTACGGCCTGGTCATCGCGACCGGTTACGCGCTCGCGCCGGCCGCCGCGGGGGCGCCGCGCTGGTTGCGGCCCGCGGCGCTGCTGTGCGTGGCCGCGCTGCTGGTGCCGCTGGTGGTGTCCTTCAGCCGCGGCACGTGGATCGCCACCGCCGTGGCCTGCGGCAGCATGATCGTGCTGGCCGGGCGGCGGCAGGCACTCCGCATCTTCGCCGTTCTCGCGGCGGCCGCGGTGCTGCTGGTGGGCGGGGTCGGGGTCGGCTCGCAGATGATCAGCCAGCGGGTCACCAGCATCACTCAGGTCACCGACGCGCCCGACTCCTCCGTCACCGACCGCTACGCGCTCTGGGCCGCCGCCCTCGACATGTGGCGCCACCACCCGGCCACCGGTGTCGGCCTCAAACGCTTCCCCGACGAACGCGACGGCCATGCCTCCCTCGCCCTCTCCTCCGCCAGCGACACCGCCGGCGCGGGCCAGTCCTTCGTCCGCGAACCCCTGCTCTCCCCGCACAACATGTACCTCCTCACCCTCAGCGAGCAGGGCCTCATCGGCTTCACCCTCCTCACCGGCGCCTGGGCCGCCCTCCTCACCCTCGCCACCCACCGCCTCCGCCGATCCCCCCACGTCGCCCCCGGCCTCGCCGCCGTCGGCCTCCTCCTCTGGCAACTCGTCGACTTCCTCTACGCCGACATCGGCGGCCCCTCCACCGTCCTCACCGCCCTCCTCCTCGGCCTCACCGCCTGGTGGGCACTGGTGGGGGGCGGTGAGGACGCGTGAAGAACGCCTCCGGCGAGGTGCCAGCGACGAACGCGGTGAACGGCGCTGCGCGCGGCGGGGGTTCGGCAGGCGTCGAAACGCGTGCTGCGCAGGGGCGTGCATCGGCGCGGCATGCGCGGGCGGGTAGCGGCCGAGGGGGCGATCCCGCGACCGTCGGCGCGGCGCTCGGGCCGCGGCATCGGCGGGTGCGGCGGCGGGGTGGGTTGGGGCGGGCGGCCGGGGTGACGGCCGGGTTGACGGTGGGGGGGTCGCTGCTGGGGCTGGTGCGGGATCAGGCGATCGCGCATCTGTTTGGAGCCGGGGCGGGCAGTGACGCGTTCCTGGTGGCGTGGACCGTGCCGGAGCTGGCGGCGACCGTGCTGATCGAGGACGCGATGGCGCTGCTGCTCGTACCGGCGTTCAGTGGGGCGCTGGCGAAGGGCGGCGGAGCGGTGCGGGCGCTGCTCGCGGCGACGCTGCCGCGGCTGGCCCTGGTGCTGGCCGCCGCGGCCGTCGTGCTGGGCCTGGCCGCGCCCGCGGTCGTGGACGTCCTCGCCCCCGGCCTCGCCGACCCCGCCCTCGCCATCGCCTGCACCCGCCTCACCGCCGTCACCGTCCTCACCTTCGGCCTGACCGGCTACCTCAGCGCCGCCCTCCGCGCCCACCACCGCTTCCTGCCCCCGGCGGCCATCTATGTCGCCTACAACACCGGCATCGTCGCCACCCTCCTCACCCTGCACGGCCGTTGGGGCGTCCGCGCCGCCGCCGCCGGCGTCGCGATCGGCGGCGCCCTGATGGTCGCGATCCAGGTCCCGTCCTTCGTACGCCACGTCCATGTCCGCGTCCGCCCCGCCGCGCCGCCGCGCACGCGGCACCGCCTCGGGCTGGCGCTCGTCGCGCCGGTGCTGGTCTTCACCGTCAGTCGGCAAGCACAGGTCCTCGTGGAGCGGTTCTTCGCCGCTCCGCTGCCCGCGGGGGCGATCTCGCATCTGAACTACGCGCAGAAGGTGGCGCAGATGCCGATGGTGCTGTCGCTGATGATCTGCACGGTCACGTTTCCCGCGGTGTCGCGGGCGCTCGCGGAGGGGGACCGGGAGGGGGCGAGGCGGCGGGTGGAGCGGGATCTCGGGCTGGCGTGCGTGGTGGTGCTGCTGGGGGCGGCGTTCGTGATCGCGTGCGCGCCGCAGATCGTGGAAGTGCTGTTCCAGCGGGGGGCGTTCGGCGCGAGCGACACGGCGGCGACGGCCGCGGTGATGCGGGTGTACGCGCTGGGGCTGCTCGGGCAGAGCCTGGTCGGGGCGCTGGTGAGGCCGTACTTCTCGGCGGCGCGGCCGACGTGGTACCCGGCCGGGGCCATGGGGGTCGGCCTGGCGGTGACGGTCGCGGTGGACGCCGCGACCGTCGGCGCGTGGGGGGTCTACGGGATCGCCGCGGGCAACGCCGCCGGCATCACCGTCACCGCCGCGCTGCTCGTCCGCGGCCTCGGGGCGCAGACGATCGCGGTCGGGGTGCGCCGCCTGACCGTGGCGACGGCCAGGATCGCCGCGGCCGCGGCGGCGGCCACCGCGGCCGGATGGTGTGTGGCCGCCGCCCTCCCCGACCCGTCGGCCGCGCTCGCGGCCTGCTGTGTCGCCGTACCCGTCACCTTCGCCGCGGCGGCGACCGCCGTAGGGGTGCCGGAAGTCCCTTATCTGCTCGCCCATTTGAAACGAAGGCTGCCGTATGCCCACTGAACTCCTCGCGCGGGCCACCGCGCGCGCGGACGCCGCCCGGCGGGTCGCGCCCTGGGTGCTGATGTACCACTCGGTGGGCGACTGCCGGGACGACCCGTACCTCGTCACCGTCTCGCCCGACCGGCTCGGCCGCCAACTCGCCTGGCTGCGACGGCGCGGGCTGACCGGCGTCGGGGTCGGCGAACTGCTGCGGGCGCGGGCGGAAGGCGCCGCCGCGCGCCTGGTCGGGCTGACCTTCGACGACGGGTACGCCGACTTCCTCGACCTCGCGGTGCCGCTGCTGCGGCGGTACGGCCACACGGCCACCGTCTTCGTGCTGCCCGGCAGGCTCGGCGGCGCCAACGACTGGGACCAGGAAGGCCCGCGCAAACCGCTGCTCACCGCGGACGGCATCCGCGAGGCCGCCGCCGCGGGCATGGAGATCGGCTCGCACGGCCTGCTGCACCAGGACCTCACCGCCGAGGCGACCCCCGACGACGCCGTCCTCACCGCCGAAGTCGCCGACAGCCGCGCCCTGTTGCGCGACATCACCGGCACCGCCCCGGCCGGATTCTGCTACCCGTACGGCGCCCTCGACCCCCGCGCGCTCCACGCCGTCCGCGACGCGGCCTACACCTACGCCTGCGCCGTCACCCCCGGCCCCCTCACCGGCCCCTTCGCCCTCCCCCGCGCCTACATCGGCGAACGCGACACCACCCCCCGCCTCCACGCCAAACGCACCCTCCACCACCTGCGCCGCGAACCGCTGGGAGAGCCGGCGTGAGCCCGGAAGCCACTCGCCGACCGCGCGTGCTGCACGTCATCACCGGGCTCGGGATCGGCGGGGCGGAGCAGCAACTGAGGCTGCTGCTCCGGCATCTGGGGGCGGAGTGCGAGGTGGTGGCGCTCCGGGAGGCGGGGGTGGTGGCGGAGGGGATCAGGGCGGACGGGACGCCCGTGGTGGATCTGGGGATGGGGGGGAACCGGGATCTGCGGGCGCTGCCACGGCTGGTGGGGTTGATGCGGGCCGGGCGGTACGACGTGGTGCACACGCATCTGTACCGGGCGTGTGTGTACGGGCGGGTCGCGGCGCGGCTGGCCGGGGTGCGGGCGGTGGTGGCGACCGAGCACTCGCTGGGGGAGTCGCAGATCGAGGGGCGGCCGCTGACGCGGGGGACGCGGGCGCTGTACCGGGGGACGGAGCGGCTGGGGACGGCGACGGTGGCGGTCTCGGCGACCGTCGCCCAGCGGCTGGAGGCGTGGGGGGTGCCCGCGCAACGCGTGCATCTGGTGCCCAACGGCATCGACCCGGACGACTTCCGCTTCGCGCCCGCGACCCGGGCGGCGACCAGGGCGCAACTCGGCCTGGCACAGGACGCGTTCGTCGTCGGCGGGGTCGGCCGCCTCGTGCCGGGCAAACGCTTCGACACGCTGGTGCGCGCGGTCGCGGCGACCCCCGGCACCGATCTGCTGCTGGCGGGCGACGGCCCGGAGCGGCCCGTACTGCTGGCGCTGGCCGCGAAGTTGAGGGCGTCCGGGCGCGTGCACCTGGTGGGGGCGACGCCCGACGTGCCCGCGCTGCTGGCCGCCATGGACGTCTTCGTGTCGCCCTCACGCGAGGAGGCGTTCGGGCTCGCCGTCGTGGAGGCGCTGGCGTCGGGGCTGCCGGTGCTGCACGTCGCCTGCCCGGCGGTCGACGACCTCCCGGCCTCGCACGCCCCCGGCGCGCGACGGATCGGCGCGACACAACAGGACCTCGTATCCGCGCTGCGGGCCCAACTGGAGGCCGGTGCACGCCGGTTCCCGGTGCCCCGTGCCGTGGATGGCTACCACATCGCCCACACCGCGGACCGGGTCATGGCGCTGTACACAGCGGCCGCCGCCACCCGGCCAGGACGTAAGAAATGAGCAGACCGATGGACGACAGGAAGCGTAAGGACGGGCTCGCGGGCCGGGCATGGTGGCGGCGGGTGCCGCGGTGGGCCGCGGTGCCGATCGGAGTGGTGGCGGGGCTCGCCGGAGGGCTCGGGTACGGGCTCACGGCGGCGCCGCAGTACGCCGCGACCAGCTATGTGATCGTGGTGCCGCAGCACGGCGACTCCGCGACCGCGCTCGGCTTCGCGCAGGCGTACGGGCGGGTGGTCACCGGTTCCGCGGTGCTGGCGGGGGCGCAGAGCGCCACGGGGATGGCGGTCTCCGACCTCCAGTCGCATGTGCAGGCGGCGACCTCGCCGGACGCCCCGATGATCTCGGTGACCGGCACGGGCGCGGGCGGCGCCGAGGCCGCGGACATCGCCAACGCGGTGGCCGCTTCGCTCACCGCCACCGGCAACCGCAACGCGGCCAGCACCGGCGTCCACCTGCTGGTCTTCTCCCCGGCCGCCGCCCCGAGCGCCCCGGCCTCGCCGTCGGCGGCGCTCTCGGCCGCGGTGGGCGCCAGCGCGGGCGGCCTGCTGGGCGCGCTCGTCCTGCTGGTCCGCCCGCGCCCGACGCCGGAAGGCCGGGCAGCCACGACGGCCACCGGCGCCGCCCTCCCCGGCCCGGCCCAGCCGGTCGTACGGGAGACGGTGTGACGACCGGCCAGGACGCGTCCGCGCGTACCGAACACCGCGCCGACGCCACGATCCCCGGGCCCCGGACCGGCCACCCGCCCGAGGTGACCGTCCTGCGCGACCCCGCCGCCTTCGCCGCGCTCGCCGACGAGTGGCAGGCGCTGCACCGGCGCTGCGCGGCGGCGACCGCGTTCCAGACCCACGCCTGGCTGCACTCCTGGTGGCTGTCGTACGGGCGGCCCGGGCGGCTGCGGGTGGTGCTCGTACGCCGCGGCGGGGTGCTGGTGGGCGCCGCCGCGCTGACGGTGCGGTACCGCGGGGTGCCGGTGTGGGTGCCGGTCGGCGCGGGGATCAGCGACTACGCGGACGTCCTCGTCGACCCGGCGGACCCGGGCAACACCGCGGCCCTGGCGGACGCCCTGCGCACGGCGGCGCGCGGCGCGGTGATCGACCTGCGGGAGGTACGGCCGGGAGCCGCCGCCGAGCGGATGTACGACGCGTGGCGGGGACCGCGGCGGCGGCTCCCGGACTCGGTCTGCCTGGAACTGCCGGGCCGCCCGATGGACGACCTCATCGCCCGCGTCGGCAGCAGCTCCCGCGGCCAGCGGATCCGCTCCAACCTCCGCAGGCTCGACGCGGCGGGCGTCACCGAGCGGGACGTCCCGCCGGACGAAGTGGCGAGCGCCGTCGCGGAGATGCTGCGGCTGCATCTGCTCCAGTGGCAGGGCCGCGGGGTGAACCCCGAGCACGTACGGCCCCGCTTCCGCGCTCATCTGACCCGGGCGTGCACCCTGATGGCCGCCTCGGGCGACGCGGTGGTCAGTGAGTTCACCATGGGCGGCGAGGTGGTCGCGGCCAACCTCACCGTGCTGTCACCCGCGCTCGCGGGCGGCTACCTCTACGGCGCCCACCCCAGCCTGCGCGGGACGAAGGTCGACGTCACCACGCTGCTGATGCGGCACGGCGTGCGGCACGCGGCGGGCGGCGGCCGGGAGGTGCTGAGCCTGCTGCGCGGCGCCGAACCGCACAAGTTCCACTGGCGGCCCGAGCACGTCACCAACCACCGGCTGCTGCTGGCCGCCCGCCCGCTGACGCCCGTACTCCACCTGCGCGCGGCCCTCGCCCAGGGCCGTACCCGGCTGGCCGCCCGCGCCCGCCGCCACGCTCCCGTGCTGCACGCCTGGCGGTCCCGCCTGAACGACTGGCGGGCGACGCGGCCCTAGTCGTACCGGCCCCGCCGCCCGCCCGTCCCTGCCACCCCCGCTACCCCGCTACCAGGAGACGCCGCCCGCGATCTGGCGGGTCGTGGCGTTCAGCCGGTTGAAGAGGTTCGTCACACCGATCATCAGGATGATCGCGGCGAGCTGCGTCTCGTCGAAGTGGTCGGCGGCCGCGTCCCAGATCTCGTCGGAGACGGGGTCGGGCCGGTCGGCCAGCCGCGTGGCGGCCTCGGTCAGCGCGAGCGCCGCCCGCTCGGCGTCGGTGAAGTAGGGGGTCTCGCGCCAGGCCGCCACGGCGAACAGCCGCTCGTCGCTCTCCCCCGCCTTCCGCGCGCTGCGGATGCCGGAGTCGACGCAGACGCTGCACCCGTTGATCTGGCTGGCCCGCAGATGGACCAGTTCCAGCGTCTGCTGCGGAACCCCGCCCTTGGACGTCGCCTTGAGCACGTTCAGGATCGCGGGCATCGCGTCCGGAAGCACCTGGGCGGGGTTCTGCATCCGGGCCTTCATGGTCTCCGTGGTCATCGTCGTTCTCCCTCTGGGTTCCGCTCTCGTCATCGCCTTCACTGCACTGACGTTTGCCGGAGGGAGAATGTGACCGATCCGCCGCGGATTCTTCCGTACGCCTCTGACCAGGCCCTACGTGCTCGTCATCCGCCCTGCCGCGGTGGCGGCGGCGTCGGGCCGGGTGCTGTCGCCGGCCCCTGGGCGGCGGCCGTGGGCAGCACCGTCGGCGGCGCTACGGGAGCGGGTGTGGACGCGGGCGCGGGTGTGGTCGGCGTGGCGGACGGCTCGGGCGCGGTGGTCGCCGGGGGAGCGGTCGGGGTCTGCGGCGGAGCCTGGGTCGGCGTCGACATCGGCGTCGGCGTCGGCGTCGGGCTGGGCTGCGGAGCCGGGGTCGTCGGGGCCGGAGCCGGGGCCGGTTTCCGGCCGGAGAGCATCGACCGGTAGACTTCGGTGGACTTGGGGTTGTCCTGGCACTGCCACACCCCGTGCGGGCAGTAGTCCGTGATCGTCTCGTACAGCGGCTTGTGGTCGTCCATCCAGTCGAGCATCAGCCGCATGTAGTCCGGGTCGTCGCCGTTCCTGAACAGCCCCCACTCCGGGTACGAGATCGGCTTCTTGTGCCGCGCCGCGAAGTCCACCTGCGCCTGCAGCCCGTACGGCTCGGTCACCTCGTCGTAGAAGGAGTCGCCGGGCGGCTGGTCGTAGGAGTCCATGCCGATGATGTCGACGCTCGAGTCCCCGGGGTAGCACTCGGTCCAGCCGATGGCGTCCTCGCCGCGGTTGGGCGCGAAGTCGAAGCGGAAGTGCTGGCCGGGCACCGCGCGCATCGCGGCGACGACCCTGTTCCAGTACGTCTTCCAGTCCTGCGGGTCGGGGCCGCACCGGTGGCTGTACGTGGTGCCGTTCATCTCCCAGCCCAGCACGATCACGGTGTCGGGCACGCCCAGGTCGACCAGCCGCGCGGCGAGCTTGCTGAAGTGGCGGTCGAAGTCGCCGCGGGCGCCGGCCTGGATCAGGTCGCGTACCTCGTAGTCGTCGAGGTGGTCCTCGTTGTGCTCCTGCATCGGCACGTTGAGGACGAAGAGCCGGTCGGATCCGGCCCGCTTCCACTCGGCCCACGGGTCGAGCAGCCCGCCGTCGCCCTCGATGGAGGACCAGCTGTCGCCGGGCAGATAGGTGTGGCCCACGCGCATCTCGGTGCCGCCGAGCCAGCTCTCCAGCGCGCTGATGCGCTGCACGCCCTCGATACCGGAGTCGGTGAAGGCGCCCATCGCGGGGAACGTCACCGGCGGGGCGCCGGGCTCGGCGCCGCCGGGCGCCCCCGAAGCGCTGCGGGTCGTACCGGCGACGAGCAGCGCGGCCGTGACGAGTGCGACCCCCACCCCCGTCAGCCACTGGCGTCGGTTGGCCATGGCCATCACCCGTTCCTCATCTGCAACCGCGCTAATTCTCACGATCAGTCATAACGTATGAAGAAAGCGCCCGCTCATTGACCTAGGCCGAATGCCTTCCTTCTCCCGTGACGCGAACCCGTTGTCCAATACCGGCAGGGAGCCGAAGGCGAAATCACTCGGGCGGATGAATTTCCTTGTACCGCCTCCGTATTCTTCGCTGCCGCTCACCCCTACGGCGGCATGATGAGCGGCGGCGGAGACCGGACGGGAGGAGTGTGTCGGACATGAGCGAAACCATGGAGAGCGACCACCCGAAACCCGCCGCGAGACCCGCCGGATCGACCCGCCGACGGATCATCAGACGCGGCATCACCACCGTCGCCGCCGCGACCGGCACCACCGCGGCACTCGCCCCGATACTGGCCGCCCGGCAGCCGGGCGCACGGGCGGGCGCGCAACCGCCGGTCCGCACCGCGCTGTTCGACGAGACCTACCGGGGCCGCCGCCTGCAGGGGTTCAGCTCGACCGAGGCGGCCAGCGGCGTGGACCTGCTGATCGACGGGCGGCCGCTGCACGTGATGCGGCGGGTGGACGGCAGCTACATCAGCATGGCCAACCACTACCAGCCGTACACCACCGTGCTCGCCACCGCCCGTGGCGCCGTGGACGTGATCGGCCGCGCCCCGCTGGCCGCCGGTGCGGACGCCGAGGACCACCACCACTGATCGGCCGACCGCCGACGACAGCCGAGAGGGGTCAGCACCTGTGTACACACGGATGAACCAGCGGAATCTGACCAGCAGCCAGCGCGCCCGGTTCGTCGAGGCCGTGGTCGAGCTGAAGCGCATGGGCAGCTACGACAAGTACGTCATCACCCACAGCCAGTACTTCGCCGCCGACGGCGAGAACGGCCTGCGGGTGGCGCACATGGCCCCGACGTTCTTCCCGTGGCACCGGCGGTTCCTGCTGGACTTCGAGCGCGAGCTGCAGATGATCGACCCGAGCGTCTCGATCCCCTACTGGGACTGGACGCGCGACAACAAGCAGAGCTCCGCGCTGTGGGGCCCCGACTTCATGGGCGGCAACGGACGCGACAGCGACGGCCAGGTGATGACCGGCCCGTTCGCGTACCGGACCGGCGACTGGCCGATCACGTACGGCGTCACGGACGAGAAGTACCTGACCCGGAACATGGGCCGCCCCGACCGCCCGATCGGGCTGCCGACCAAGACCGAGCTGGCCCACGCGCTCGCCATGCCCGTCTACGACAAGGCGCCATGGAACTCGGCGCCGTCGACCCAGGGCTTCAGGAACAAGATCGAGGGCTGGACGGTCAGCGACACCAAGGGCGGCTATCTGCACAACCGGGTCCACCAGTGGGTCGGCGGCCACATGATCGGCGCCAGTTCGCCCAACGACCCGGTGTTCTGGATGCACCACGCCTTCCTCGACCTGGTCTGGGTCCGCTGGCAGCGGCTGCACCCGAAGTCGGCGTATCTGCCGAGCGCGCCGCTGGCGCGCAAGGACCCGGAGCACGGGCGGGTGATCAGCAGTCATGAGCTGATGCCGCCGTGGAAGGTGAAGCCGTCGGACTACTTCGACCACCGGCGCTTCTACGCGTACGAGGAGAGCTGACGCGCTCGCCCGCACCCGGGCCGGGCGCATGGCAACGGCCTCCCGCACCAGAGGTGACGGGAGGCCGCGGTGGTACGGAACAGCCGTGACTACCAGTCGCCGCCGTCGTGGCCGGAGATGTTCTGGCACTGGTTGCCGAACGCCGGGTTCAGCAGACCGATCACGTCGACCGTGTTGCCGCAGACGTTGACCGGCACGTGCACGGGCACCTGGACCAGGTTGCCGGACAGCACACCCGGGGAACCGACGGCGGCACCCTGGGCACCGGAGTCGGCAACGGCCATACCGGCGCCGGCGGCCAGAACGGCACCCGCTGCGGCGGTGACGGCCGCCGCCTTTGCGATACGCGACATCAAGATCTCCCTGAGACGAAACACCCGCCGCATCACCTGCGGCGTTGACGCTCTGCGCAACGGAGGGAGATCACGAATAGTCACGCAGGTTGAGCTGAATCAGTGACCACGTATCAGAATCCGCCGACCGGGTGACGGCCCGTGGCACGCGCGCGCCACGGGCCGTCCGCACCCCGATCGGGGTGCGGATCAGCGCCTGGTCAGAGCAGCGGCAGGCTCAGCAGCGGCACCGACGGGAGCGTGGGAGTCGTGGGGGTGGCCGGCAGGGACGGGGTGGTGGGGAGGGACGGGGTGGTCGGCAGCGACGGGGTCGTCGGCAGCGTGGGCAGGCTGACGCCCGGGAGCAGACCGGAGACCAGGGAGAGCGCCACGTTCAGCAGGCTGCCGACCACCCCGGTGGCGGAGGTCAGCAGGCCGGACACGTCCGACGTGGCGGCCTTGGCCAGCGCGTCCACGGCCGCCTGGAGCGAGGTGAGGGCGTCGGTCGCGGTGTCACGCGGCGAGGCGGCCTTCTGCGCGGGCGCGGCGACATCGGGCACGTCGGCCGCGTGGTCGGCGGCCGTGTCGGTACCGGAGATGGTGGCGTCCGGGGCGCCGGTGCCGGGCGCGCCGACGTCCGGCGCATCGCTGTCGGACGCGGAGTCGTCCGGCGCCGTGGCCTGCAGGGACTGGACGGCCTCCTTGGCCGCGTCGATGCCGGACTTCACCGCGGCGACGTCCGCGGCGATGGTGTCCTGCGAGGCCGTGCCGGGGGAGGCGAGCAGGTCCTGGACCAGCTTCGCGACGGGGGCGGTGATCCCGGCCACCCCACCGAGGGACTTGGCCTGCGCGATCAGCGCCGCCGCGTCGGGAGCCGCTGCCGCGCGCGGGACGGCGGTGGGAGCGGGACTGGCGGATGCGGTGGCCGCCAGCGCCCCGCCCGCGAGAGTGGCCACGAGCGCGGCGGAGACGACCACACCGGTGACCCTTTGGTTACGCATGAGGAGGTGTTCCCTTCGGTGGTGAATGACTACTCGACCACCGTGAAAAGCTGACTGTCGTACCGCAACCGCGAGAAACACCCCCTGGTCACGGAAAAGTGCCGCGCACTTCAGAAGAGGCGCCATATGGGGGGCGCGGAGCCGACGTTCAAAGATGCGGAGTCCATATATCACTGCTGAGCCGTTAGAGTGCGCAGGCGTGGCCGGTAACTCCCCGAAAGGACGAATCCCCCTGCCGCGGGTCGCCCGCTGAGGTGATATCCGGCCCGGCCGGAGCGCCGCGGCCGTTAGGGTCCGGCGCATGAGCCAGACGAACACCGCGCCCAATCCGACCCTGCAGCGCCGTATCGGCACCTTCATGGTGATGGGGTGGGCGGGCGAACACAGCGACGACGGCCGGGACATGCCGTTCCTGATGGCGTACTCGCTCGGTGACGGCCCCGAAGGGCCCGAGGCCGGGCAGGAGGCGCTGCTGGCCGTCGCCGAGGAGATCGGGCTGCCGGTGGGCGGTGCGATCCTCGACGTCTCCCAGGCGCCCAGGGTGTCGGTGCGCCTGCTCGTCGAGGGCGGCAAGGCGGTGCTGAGCATGCCGTATCTGCACGCCGCCTGCCCGATGCCCGAGCAGTGGGTGGCAGCCGCGCACGACCGCGGCGCGGTGTACCTGATCCTCGCCACCCGCCCCTGGCCGGAGGCGACCCCGGGCCGCGCGCTCACCGAGGAGCAGCTGCAGGCGTTCGCCGGGGACGCGGAGACGCTGGGCACGGCGGCGCACTGCATCGTGCCGATCAGCACCCTCAAGCGCTAGCGCCCGCGCCGGGGCCGCCGCCCCACGCACAGGGGCGCCCCGCGGGACCTTCCGGTCCGGTGGGGCGCCCCTTCGGGTTCGCCGCGAAAGGTCAGTGCACCAGGTCGTTCCCGGCGTTGACCGCGTCGGTCCCGGCCTGGACGACGTTCTTCACGTCGGTGACCTTCTGGTCGACCTTGTACTCCCCCAGCACGCTGGAGGTGGCGCCCTTGGCCTGCTGGCCCGCGGCGGACGCGGTGATCGCCGTGCTGCTCAGGGTGGAGCCCAGATCGGCGGAGCCTTCGGCGGCCATGGCGGCGGGGGCCCCGGCGGCGAGCAGGAAGGAACCGACGGCGGCGGTGCTGAGGATGCGCGATACGTTCATGATCGATACAACGCGCGAGAGCGCCGCAGGGCACGCCGAGGGGGACCAGCCGTCACCCGGCGTCCGCGCGCTTCACCCCCACAGGGCAGAGGCGAGCGCCACGCCGACGAACACAGCTCCGAGTCCGACCACCACGCTGACGACCGCGTTGGCCGCCGCGTAGAGCCGCGCGCCGCCCTCGGCCAGCCGCAGCGTCTCGTAACTGAAGGTCGAGTACGTCGTCAACGCGCCGCACAGCCCGGTGCCGAGCAGCAGCTGCACATGCGACGAGGCGGCGCCCTCGGTGGCCGCGCCGGTCAGGGTGCCGAGGATCAGACAGCCCGTCACGTTCACCACGAAGGTGCCCCAGGGGAAGACCGAGTCGTGCCGGGCCTGCACCGCGCGGTCGGTGAGGAACCGCAGCGGCGCGCCGACGGCGGCGCCCGCGGCGACCAGCAGCCAGTTGGCCCAGTTCACGACCCGCCACCGCCGGACCGCCCCGCGTAGGTGACGACCTCGCACCGGTCGAGGGTCACCAGGCCGCCGCCGATCAGTTCGTCGAGGTGCGGCAGGAAGGCGCGGACCTTCTCCTCGGTGTCCACGATGACGACGGCCACCGGGAGGTCCTCGCTCAGCGACAGCAGCCGCGAGGTGTGGATCAGCGAGGACGCGCCGAAGCCCTCAATACCGCGGAAGACGCTGGCGCCCGCGAGCCCCTCCTTGTGCGCCCGGTGCACGATCTCGGTGTAGAGCGGCTTGTGGTGCCACACATCGCTCTCACCGATGAGGATCGTCGCCCGCAGCGCCGTACCACTGAGCCGAGTCGTCATGGAATCCTCCAGGCCAGGACACGGCGCGTGGTCCACGCCGCGCACCACACGGCGGCGAGCGCCGCCAGCAAGGTCGCCCCCAGATACAGCAGCGCGCGAGCCGTCTCGTGCGCCTTGATCAGCTTCTGGATGTCGACGGCGTACGTCGAGAAGGTGGTGAAGCCGCCGAGGACACCGGTGCCGAAGAAGGGCCGCACCAGCCGGTGCGCCGGACGGCCCTCGGTGATCACCACCATGAAGACGCCTATCACCGCGCACCCGACGACGTTGACCCACAGCGTCGTCCAGGGGAAGCGCCCGGCCGCGACCGGCCACTCCAGCGCGGCGCCGTAGCGCGCCAGGGCGCCGATCATCCCGCCCAGCGCCACCACGCCGACGACGGACCACTGGCCACGCAGCGGCGACCGCCAGCGGCTGAGCGTTTCGGGACCGGGTTCGACGCCGGTGGTCTCCACGTCCGCGCCCATGCCCATCCGTCTCCTACTCCCGTGGCCGCCAGGCTAGCAGTCGGCCCTCGCCGGGCAGGCGCCCTGGTCATCCGGCCCGGGCACCCGCTGTTGCCCGGCTGTGACAGCGGGCGCACAGCGCGGCGATGTTGCGCGGGCACTCTTCTCACATCGCGTCACAGCGCACGGAGCAGAAACCGTCACCGTTCCTGGGGGAAACCGAAATGACCGCTCGCGCCCGATCCCGCACCCGCAGCACCGCCGCCGCCATCGCCCTGACCGCCGGCATCACCGGTGCCACGATGCTGCTGACGGCCTGCGGCCCCACGGGCGACAACGCCTCGGTCAGCACCAGCCCGTCGGCCAAGGCCGGGAGCAAGGGCGTCTCCGGCGCGAAGAAGAACGGCACCACCACGAACGGCGGCGCCAAGAACGGGACGGCCGCCAAGCCGGTCTCCCACACCCGGCCGGTCACCCCCGCGCTCAACGGCACCGCGCACAACGGCCTGACGATCAGCGACGGCACCCGCTACGTGGTCATGAACGGCACCCGGGTCGACTTCGGCACCGCGGTGCGCGACCTGGCCTGGTCGCCCAACGGCGCCAAGGCGGCCTTCATCGACGGCGACGGCGACCTGGCCGTGGCCAACCCCGACGGCAGCGGCCGCGTCGTCGTCGCCAAGAACCCGGGCAACCAGACCTGGTCCCACCCGACCTGGCAGGTGCGGCCGTACGACACCCAGAACCAGATCCCCGCCGCGAACAACCTGCTCTTCGCCGTCCGCAACGCCAACGTCTGGAAGCTGTACGGCATCCCGGCCACCGCCCACCAGGGCACGCCCAAGGTCCTCAGCCTGAACGCCGAGTCGGGACCGGGCGCCCCGTCGATCCCGCAGACCGGCAACTCCTGGCCCAACGCGGCCGGCAAGTACGGCACTTCGGTGTACGCCAACGCCGGCACCGGTGACGTCTACATCCGCGACGACTACCTGCGGCAGCAGGGCAGCAAGCTGGCCGCCGGCTCCGAGCCCGCGATGTCGCCCGCCCAGGACCAGGACATCGTCTTCGTCCGTTCGGTCGGCGGCCACGACCACCTGTTCCTGGAGACGTCGACCAACGGCGGCCCGACGTACAAGGACCTCACCCCGCACGCCACCACCGACTACACCGAGCCCGCCTTCTCGCCCGACGGCAGGACCATCGCCGCCCGTACGCCCAGCGGCATCGTGACCCTGCCGGCCAACGGCTCGCAGGCACCGGTCCGGGTCTCCTCCTACACGGGTCTGCCCGCCTACCGCGGCTGAGTCCCGCCGCCCCTTCCGGCCAGTTCGGCGCGCAGCTCGTCGAGGTGCGCGTCGGCGGTGTCGTGGGGCAGGAACTCGACCACGTCGAGGAAGCGGAACAGCACCTGCGTGGCGGTCACCGCGAACTCGTAGTCCGCGAACCCGACGACCGCGCCCATCGCACCGCGCACCGCGCCCCGGACGACATGCTCGGTCATGTCGTCCGGCTGCCGCGCGTCCAGACCGCGGCGCGCGTTGGGCCGGGCCAGGTACGGGCAGACCATCGAGGCGTAGAGCATGCAGGCCCGGTGCCCCGGGCCCTCCAGGGTCGGCGCGAGGTTGCGGTACGCGCGCCCCGCCGCCAGTGCCCCGCCGATCGCCTCGCTCTCCCCGGCGCCGACCACCCGCCACACCGGGCCCCGCGGCATCAGCGTGTCGCACACCGAACACAGCCGCTGCCGCGCGCAGTTGGCGCTGCGCTCGTAGTCGGTCAGCGCGAACTGCGGCTGGTCGCCCTCCCAGGGCGTGATCGCCGGTACGGGATAGCCGCGGCCGTCGCGCGGCCTGGCGTCGACCGGCGCGGGCATCGGCACCGCCTCAAACCGCACGACGCCCCTGCCCGTCCGGTTCCGAGGAGCCGTCGGAGGTCGCGTCCCGCGCCGCACGCCAGTCGGCGACGACCTGCTCGACGTCGAACAGCCCGCGGTTGAGCGGCGGTCCCTCGGGCGGCCGGCGCAGCGCCTCGCGCAGCTTGTCGTTGATCCCGGTCAGGACGCGGCGCACCTCGTCCTCGGACCCGGCCGCCATCGCCGCGGCGAGCGCGTCCTCCGCCGCCTTGCGGAGCTGGAGCGACGGGGGCAGGAAGGACAGGCCCTCCTGGTGCATCTTCCGCTTGACCCACCACAGTTCGTCGTAAGGCGTGTTGAGCGACTCCAGCGGCTTCCCGGCGCCGGGCAGGTCCGCGAACTCGCCGCGCGCCTCGGCCTCGCGGATCTGCTTGTCCACCCACGACTCGAAGGGGACGCCGGGCGGCTTGCGTTCGGTCATGCCTCGCTCCTCACGCGGGATCGGCCTCGCGACCGGCCATTCGCCGGGTCCACCCCAAGGTTACGTGCGCGCCCGGGCGGCCAGCAGGGCCACGTCGTCCTCGGTGGCGGCCGGCGCCAGCCGGTGCACGATCCGGGCGAGCATCGCGTCCAGCGGACCCGACGCGTGCGGGATGCTCAGCGCCGCCAGCCGGGCCAGCGAGGAGTCGATGTCCTCGTTGCGCCGCTCGACCAGGCCGTCAGTGTAGAGCAGCAGTGTCTCGCCCGGCCCCCACCGTACGTACACCGTCTCGTAGATGCCCCGCAGGTCGGCGCCGAGCGGCGGGCCCGGCGGCACGTCCAGCATCACGATGTCGCCGCGCGGCGAGACCAGGGCGGGCGGCAGATGACCGGCGTTGGCGAACCAGCAGGCGCCGCGCACTGGGTCGGCCAGCCCGAGCAGGCAGGTCGCGGGCCGCTCGGCGCCCGCGGCGGTGAGCAGCACGTCCATCCGGCTCAGGATCTCGTGCGGCGCGTCGCCCTCGCCCGCCACCACCCGCAGCATCGACCGGTAGTGGCTCATCTCGACGGCGGCCCCCACCCCGTGGCCCATCACGTCGCCCATGGCCAGCAGGGTCAGCCCGCCGGGCAGCGCCAGGGTGTCGAACCAGTCGCCGCCCACCAGATCGGTGGCGCCCGCGGGCAGATAGCGGGTGGCCACGTCGATCTCCGGGTGCGGGATGCCGGGGGTGGCCAGCAGCGCGCGCTGGAGCTCCAGGGCGATGCCGTGCTCGCGGCTGTAGCGGCGCGCGTTGTCCAGGCTGATCGCGGCCCGGTCGGCGAGCGCACGGGCCACCGCGATGTCCTCGGGATCGAAGACCGGCGACGTACCGGCCCGCACCAGCGAGACCGTGCCGAGCTTGTCGCCGCGCGCCGCCAGCGGCACCACCAGCGCGGAGTGGATGCCCGCGGCGCGGTACGCGGCGACCCGTTCCGCGCTGGGCGCCGCCCGGCCCAGCGCGTCGTCGGAGGGCAGGTTCTGCACCACGGGACGCCCGGTCTCCAGGCACCGCGGGATCGCCGCGCCGCGCTGGTAGTCGACGTACTCACCGGGCGTGCCGAACTCCTTGACCTTCTCTCGCAGCGCGGGCCTGGCCGCCATCGCCGCCCGGCGCAGCCGCAGCGTCCCCTGCGACGGCGGACGCTTCCCGTACTCCTCCGCCGCCAGCACCTCCACGGTCGCGGTGTCGGCGATCACCTCGACCAGCAGATCGGCCAGCTCCTGGCACGTCCGGTCCATCTCCAGCGTCGAGCCGATCCGTACGGCGGCGGCGTCCAGCAGCATCAGCCGCTCCCTGGCCCGCTCCAGCTCCCGCTGTGTCTCCCGGTCGGCGCTCACCTCCAGGACCACCGCGCCGAGGCCGTGGATCCGCCCGTCGGGGTCCTCGATCCGGTGGTAGCTGCCCTGCCAGTAGCGCAGCTTGTGCGGTGAGTCGGCGCGGGTCTGCCCGCTGGAGACCATCACCCGCGGCTCGCCGTCGGCCAGCACCATCCGGAGGAAGTCCTCGTTCGCGTCGACGCCCGGCACGATCTCGGAGATGGTCCTGCCGTAGTGCGCCTCGGCTCTGATCCCGTTCATCCGGGCGAGCGCGGGGTTCACGTACACGTACCGCAGATCGGTGTCGAGCACCGCGACACCCGCCTCGGTGCCGTCCAGCAGCGCGGGCCAGAGCCAGCTCTCCGGCGGATCGCGCGGTGGAGGGTCGGCAGGCATCGGCGTCCCTCCTCGGAGATCCGTCGCAGGTCGTACGACGCCGTACGTTCCACGGTCGCATCTTCCACACTGCCCGCAGGGCCGCGAATCGGCGATTCAGGATCCCTCGGTAATTGCCCCTCCGGACGCGTCCGGAATCCCCTCCCGGCCGCCCTCAGGACCCGTCCCGGCCAGCTCGGCGGTGATCCGCTCCCGCATCGGGCGTCGCTCCAGCGCCGCCAGCGCCTGCTGGATCAGCCCGCCGGGCCCGCTGAGCGGATAGGGCAGCTCGGCCTCGAAGGCGCGGGCGGCCGCCGCGGTGGCCGCCCACTCCCGCTCCAGCGCGGGCAGCAGCGCGACCGCCTTCGGGGTGAGCCGGACGATGCGCTGCCGGGCGTCCGCGCCCGGCGCCAGCGTGACCAGGCCCGCTCTGGCCATCTGGGCGACGGTCTGGCTGGCCGCGGAGTGCGTGACGCCCAGCGAACGGGCCAGATCGCGGATGGCCGCGGGCCCGGCGGCGGCGAGGGCGCGGACCACCGGGGTGAAGCGGGGCCGGTAGCCGTCGCCCAGTCCCAGGGCGGGGTAGACGGCGGCGACCTCGCCGTCGAGGAGTTCCAGCAGGTGGCGCAGGCGGGTGCCGAGGAGTTCCGGCCCGGGAGGGGCGTTCATGCCCCTAAATATAACAGCGCTGTTAGATTGTAGGGATGACGACCTACCCACCCATCGCCCCGTACGACGAGGGCATGCTCGACGTCGGCGACGGCAACCGCGTCCACTGGGAGGTCTGCGGCGATCCCGCGGGCAAGCCCGCCGTCGTCGTGCACGGCGGCCCGGGATCGGGCTGCACCCCCGGAATGCGGCAGTTCTTCGACCCGGCCCGCTACCGGGTGGTCCTCTTCGACCAGCGCGGCTGCGGCCGCAGCACCCCGCACGCCGCCGACCCGTCCACCGACCTGCGCCACAACACCACCGAGCACCTCATCGCCGACATGGAACGGCTCCGCACCCACCTCGGCATCGACCGCTGGCTGCTCATGGGCGGCTCCTGGGGCTCCACCCTGATCCTCGCCTACGCCCAGCGGTACCCCGAGCGCGTCTCGGAGATCGTCATCAACGGCGTCACCACCACCCGGCGCCGCGAGATCGACTGGCTCTACCGCGGCGTCAGCCGCTTCTTCCCCGAGGAGTGGGCCCGCTTCCGTGACGCGGTCCCCGAGGACGGCCGCGACGACCTGCCCGCCGCCTACGCCCGGCTCGTCTCCGACCCCGACCCCGCCGTACGCGCCAAGGCCACCGACGACTGGTGCGCCTGGGAGGACGCGGTCCTCTCCCTCGAACCCCACGGCTCCCCCCACCCCTACGGCGACCGCCCCACCCGCGCCCGCCTCGCCATGGTCCGCATCACCACCCACTACTTCTCCCACGCCGCCTGGCTCCCCGAGTCCGCCCTCCTCCACCACGCCCCCCGCCTCACCGGCATCCCCGGCGCCCTCTTCCACGGCCGCCTCGACCTCAGCAGCCCCCTCGACACCGCCGTCTCCCTCACCCGAGCCTGGCCCGACGCCCACCTCACCCTCGTCGGGAACACCGGCCACAAGGGAAGCGAAGCGCTCCGCGCCCAACTCACCCAAACCCTCGACGCCTTCGCGTCGTCACCGCCGGCTCAGTAGCGGACGACGGTGGCCGCCATCAGGCGGCGGGCCTGGTACTCCGGGGCGTCCGGGGGGACGACGATCAGGTCGCAGCGGCCGACGCCCCGTATCAGCAGGCAGGCCGTGTGGCGGTGACCGGCGCTGGTGGAGCGGATGATGCGCAGCGTACGGCCGCCCAGAACCATCGCGGACGCGCCCGGCAGCCACATCGAACCGTCCACCGTCACATGGGTGATGTACCCCCACCGCTCGGCGAGTGCGGCCAGCAGCGGCGGCAGCTCGTTCACGAGATCGGGCGAACGCGGCCACCAGGCCCCGTCGATCCGGACCGGCCCGAGGCCCTCGCGTACCAGGGACAGCCTGGCGCGCGGCCCCTGCCACGCGGGCGGCAGCGTCAGGGGCTGGGGCAGTGGTTCGCCGATCATGGCGCTCATCTGGTGGGCCTGTCTCCGGACGGATCGTCCTGGATGGGGGATGGGGGCTCGGGCGGCCGGGAGTCCCGCGTCGGGACATCCGTGGCGTCCCGGGCCTCCGCCCGGCGGGTACCGCTGCCGCCGACCAGCCGGAGCTGGAACGGTCCTGACGCGTCGGGGAAGTGGACGGTGTCCACCGTGAGATCCAGCCGCGTGCCGCCGTCGACGCAACCCGCGGGGGAACTGCGCTGCTCGGTCGCGGCGAACCGGATCCGCAGCACCTGGGCGATCTTGCGCGCCACCTCGGGGGACGCGGCCACGATCCGCACCTCCGCGAACCCGGCCGCGGGCAGCATCCGCTCCCCGTTCCCCGCCCCGCCGCCGACGACGGCGCTGTCGGCTCCGCCGCTGCCCTCAATGGCTTCGACAGCCGCGTCCACCACCGTGGCCTGCGGAGTGTCCCCCGGTCCGAACACGCGATGACGTGTCATTTCCGCCCGCCCGTCTGTTCCGCGCCGGTGTGAGGCTGGGCGATGAGGGCGCTGGCGGTCAGGACGTTGCGCGGGTCGGAGGCCGCGGCCAGCAGCCGGACGGCAGTGGCACGAGGGGTCTCCGGCGGAATCACCAGCAGGTCCCAGCGCGCGTTGCGGTACGAGAGCAGGAGCAGCTTGTGGGGGTCCTGCTCGGCCGCGAACCAGCCCACATGGACGGTCCGCCCGTCGGCGGCCACCTTCTTCGGGATGACCGACCAGTGCTCGGGATTGACGGCGACACGGGTGACCCGTCCCCAGGTCTGCTCCAACTCATCGACCAGCGGCGGGAGTTCGAGAGTGAGATCACGGGACCGGGGCCACCAGGCGCCGTCCAGCAGACCTCGCCCGACCACCCCGCGCCCGTCACTGCGGCCGCCGGGCGTCAAGGCGATCCTGGCCGGCGCCCGCCGGTCCGCGTCATCGGAGCGGTCAGGGCCGTCCGGAAGCGCGGCTCGCGCCGTCGTCAGGGGTTCATGGGTCGAGGACATGGCACACGTGCCCGTCTCCGGGCCCGTGTCTGGCGGGCCCGGCACCGTCGTTCGCCGCGAACGACGCCGGCTTGACTGCCGGTGTGCGAAATGCCCTCGGTACGTCCATCCTACTCCGGCTCGGGTCCCGGGGACCTGGCCCGCGATCTGGCCGTTCGCGGCGTCGCGCTGCTGCCTCCGGGCGGTTTGCGCCGGTACCACGCGGGCATGATGCTCGGTCCGGGGCGGCTGACCGGCCGGGGGCGGGGCATATGCGGGAGGCATTCGTGGTCGAGGTGTTCACGCGCCGCATGTCCAGGTGGCAGGCCGAACAGCAACAGGACGCCGTGGCAGACGTGTTCGCGGAGGTCTACCCGCGCGCGGACGCACCGGGCGAGGAGCCGCCCGACCGGGAGGCGTATCTGCGGCGCTTCACCGCCGACACCCGGCGGCCCGGCTTCGACATGGTGGTGGCCAGCGAGCGGCGGATGACCGGGGCCGCGTACGGCTTCGTGCTCGACCGCTACGACGACCCCTGGCGCGACTTCGACGGCGAACTGCCGCCGCGGATCGGTGAACTGACCGCGTCCGGCCAGGTCTTCACGCTGGCGGAACTGATGGTGCTGCCCGCCTTCCGCCGCCAGGGCATCGCCACCCGCCTGATCGGCCAGCTCCTGCTGCGCAGCAACGCCGCCCTGGTCACCGCACGCGTCGCCGCGGACGCCGACGCCGCCCACAGCGCCCTGCGCGCCTGGGGCTGGACCCGTATCGGCGACCTGCGCACCCACCCCACCCAGGTCTGGACCCGCGCCCGCACCCGCTGAACCCCGGAGCCGGGCTCACCGCTTGCGCACCCCGAAGAGCGAGCGGGTGATCTCGCGCCCGACCTGGGTGCCGACGGAACGGGCCAGGGACTTGAACATGCCGCTGTGGACGACCTGTTCGACCAGCCCCTCCTCGTCCTGCGCCGCCTTGCCCGCCTTCGCCGGTCCGGGCCGCGCGGCCGCCGGCTCGGTCGCGGGGGCGGCGGCCGCCGCCTCCTTCGCGGCCTCCGCCGCCGCCAGCTTCTCGTACGCCGACTCGCGGTCCACCGCCTGCGCGTACGTCCCGTACAGCGACGAGCCCTTGACCGCCGCGTCCAGCGCACCCGGCTCCACCGGACCCATCAGCGACTGCGGCGCGCGCAGCCGGGTCGCGGCCACCGGCGTCGGTGCCCCGTTCTCACTGAGTACGGTGACGACCGCCTCGCCGGTGCCGAGCGCGGTCAGCAACTTCCCCAGGTCGTAAGCGGAGTTGGGGAAGGTCGACACCGTGGCCCTGAGCGCCTTCGCGTCGTCGGGCGTGAAGGCGCGCAGTGCGTGCTGCACCCGGTTGCCGAGCTGCCCCAGCACGTCCCCGGGCACGTCCTTCGGTGTCTGGGTGACGAAGAACACCCCGACACCCTTGGAGCGGATCAGCCGTACCGTCTGGGTGATCGACTCCAGGAACGCCTTCGACGCGCCGTTGAACAGCAGATGCGCCTCGTCGAAGAAGAACACCAGCTTGGGCCGGTCGAGGTCGCCGACCTCCGGCAGGTCCTGGAAGAGGTCCGCCAGCAGCCACATCAGGAAGGTCGAGAAGAGCTGCGGTTTGTCCTGCACGGCGGGCAGTTCGAGTACGGAGACCAGGCCGCGCCCGTCCGCGGCGGTCCGCAGCAGCTGGGTCGTGTCGAACTCCGGCTCGCCGAAGAACGACGACGCGCCCTGTGCCTCGAAGGCGGTGAGCGTGCGCAGCACCACCCCCGCGGTGGCGGGCGAGATGCCGCCGATCTCCTTCAGCTCGCCCTTGCCCTCGTCGGAGGTGAGGAACGCGATGACCGCCCGCAGGTCCTTGAGGTCGACCAGTTCGAGGCCCTTGGTGTCGGCGTAGTGGAAGATCAGGCCCAGCGACTGCTCCTGAGTGGTGTTCAGCCCCAGCACCTTCGCCATCAGCACCGGCCCGAAGCTGGTGACGGTGGCCCGCAGCGGGATGCCCGTACCCAGGCCGCCGAGCGCGTAGAACTCGGCGGGGAAGCCGCTGGCCGACCAGGTCTGGCCGACCTCCGCGGCGCGCTGCTCCACCTTCGCGCCCCCGGCGCCCGGCGCCGACACGCCGGAGATGTCGCCCTTCACATCGGCGAGGAAGACCGGCACGCCCTGCGCCGAGAGCTGTTCCGCGATGAGTTGGAGCGTCTTGGTCTTGCCGGTGCCGGTCGCACCGGCCACCAGACCGTGCCGGTTGAGCATCCCCAGCGGGATGCGTACCGGCGCGTCCGGGCGGCAGACGCCCTCCCACAGCAGCGCCCCCAGATCGAGCGCCGGGCCCGTGAAGGCGTACCCCCGCGCGATCTCCGCGGCGGGCGCGGGCAGCGGGCCCGGGTCGGGGCCGGAGGGGTTCTGCGGCTGGGGATCGGACATCACGGCTCCCGCTTGGGGCGGCTATGGGGCTTATGCCACCATCGCACCGCCGCGCCACTGCTGCGCCTGGAGGAGCCGGGCCGGTAGGCTTTCCGTGTGATCTTCAAGCGCATCGGAAACGGGAGGCCGTACCCGGACCACGGCCGGGTGAGTACGCGTGAGTGGGCCGACGTCGCCCCACGCCCCGTTCGGCTGGACCAGTTGGTGACCACCAAGGGCCAGCTCGACCTGGAGACACTTCTCGCCGAGGACTCGACCTTCTATGGCGACCTCTTCGCACATGTCGTCAAATGGCAGGGTGACCTCTATCTGGAAGACGGCCTCCACCGGGCAGTGCGCGCGGCGCTTCAGCAGCGCCAGGTGCTGCACGCCCGGGTCCTGGAGATGGACTGACAATCCGCTTACGCTGCGCTCATGAGCATGCTGACCCCCTCCGGTATGGGAGGGAAGTACCGGGTCACCGGCAACCAGTACCCGAGGATGCGCCGGCCGCGCAGACGCGGCCGCGTCCTGGCCGCCATGATCGCGGCGGTGGTGGTCCTGGGCCTCTTCGGCTGGGGGGCGCTGCAGCTCTTCCATGTCTTCTCCGGGGGAGACAAGGGCGACACCAAGGCGAACGCGGCCCCGCAGAACAGCCCGTCCTGCAAAGCGACGGCCGCGCCCACACCCACGGGCAAACCGGCGCCGCTGCCGCTGCCGGGCGGCGTCACGATGAACGTCTTCAACGCCACCGCCAAGGGCGGCCTGGCCAAATCCACCGCTGACGAGCTGGCCAAACGCGGCTTCAAGGTCGCCAAGTTCGGCAACGCGCCGGACCCGTACGACAAGAAGGTCGCCCAGTCGGCCCTGATCCTCGCCGGCCCGGCCGGGGAGGCCGCCGCCCGCGAGGCCGGCACCCAGGTCGCCGGCTCCACCGTGAAGATCGACCCCAAGCGCACCGGCAAGACCGTCGACCTCATGATCGGAACCGGCTTCGTCACCCTCTCCAACCCCGCCGACGCCGCCAAAGCCCGCATCGCCGCCGCCAACCCGGCTCCGCCGAAGCCCGTGTGCGCCAGCTGAGCCCCGGGCTGCGCCCGGGCTCAGGCGTAAGACGGTGCCCCGTCAGGGGCGCGGGAACGCTCCCGACTGCACCGGACGTGCCCCGTAGGGGCGCGGGGAACTGCGCGCTCAGCCTCCACCGGCCGGTGGTCCGAAGACCACGCGTCTGCCCCATTGGGGCCGGTGGTGACCTGCAGCCACGCGACGGCTGGTCGCGCAGTTCCCCGCGCC
>NZ_JBFAXL010000047.1:0-74231 GCF_040680795.1 Streptomyces sp. NPDC051976 | reverse complement strand
AAACCAAAAAACACAACCACCACCAAACACAAACCCCCCCCCCCCCACCCGCGGCCGGGCGCCCCGCCGCGCCCCCCGCCGCCCGCCCGCCCCCCCCCCCCGCCCCGTCATCGGTCTCCGCCATCGGCCCCGTCATCGGTCCGCGCCTTCGGTCTGCGCCATCGGCCTGTCCGTCGGCCACCGTCGGCCTCCGCCATCGCCTCCGCAGAAAACTCCGCAGAGCCCCGTAGAGAGGGAGTCGTGTGCTTCTCGAACAACCGGCACGGGAGAACGGCACGGAACCGGTCACCAGAGAACTGGTTGGCAGGCGTACGGAGACCGAGGCGCTCACCAAGGTGCTGCGCCGGATGAGCACCGGACGGGGCGCCGTACTGGAGATCACCGGTGACCCCGGTATCGGCAAGACCAGCCTGCTCGGTCTGCTGGCCCGGCGGGCGACGGCGGCGGGCGCGCGGGTGGTACGGGGCCACGCCGTGCGCGGCTCCGAGCCGGGCCAGCTCGTCAAGGAGGTGCTGGCCGCGCTGGGCGTGCCGCGGCGACTCGTCCGGCCGTCGGTCTCCGGCCTCGCCGCCGACATCGAGGTACGGAACATCCTCGGGTGCTGGGCCGCCGTCCAGGGCGGCGTACTGCTCCTGGACAACCTGCACCTGTGCGACGAGCAGTCCGCGCGGGCGCTGGCACGGCTGCTGCGGACACCCCCGTCAGGACCCTTCGTCCTGGCCCTGGCCCACCGTCCCCGGCAGTCCAGCCCCGTGCTGATGGAGGCGCTCGACCACGGCGTGGAGACCGGCGACGTCATCCGGCTCGCGCCGTCGCCGCTCGGGCCGCAGGCGGTGTCGGTCCTGGTCGGCCGCTGGCGGACCGAGGCCACGGCCTCCCTGGCGTACGCGTCGCCCGACCCGGAGCTGTGGGACCAGGCGTCCGGCCGGCGGCAGTCCGCGCGGGAGCCCGCGGACCACGGGGCGTACGCGGCCCAACTGCACGACGCCTCCTGCGGCAATCCGCGGATGCTGCGGATCCTCGTCGCCGCCCGGTGGGATCCCGACGAGTGGCCGCTGACCGCCGGCCCCGACCGGGACGGCCTGCGCCGCGCCGCCGCGCCCTTCGTCAACGAACTGCACACCCTCAGCCCCGACGCCACGACATCGGCCGGAGCCGCGGCCGTGCTCGGCGCGCCCTTCCTGCCCGACGAGGTCGCCGCGATCTCGGGTCTGGGCCTCGACCGCAGCCTGAGCGCCTTCGGGGAACTCACCCGGGCGGACCTGATCCGGCCGCTGCCGTGGGGCGGCCGCTACGCCTTCCGGCACCCCGTGCTCGGCCACGTCATCCTGGAGCACGCCTCACCGGCCCTGCGGCTGCACGCCCATCAGGCCGCCCTCGACCTGCTCACCACCCGCCGCGCCCCGGCGGTCCAGCGGGCCCGGCACGCCGAGCACGTGGTCGGGTCGGGCAGCGCCGACGCCCTGCAGGCCCTGATCGAGGGGGCGGAGGAGGCGATGGCCGACACGCCCGCCAGCGCGGCCCGTTGGCTGCGCCTGGCCCTCGACCACCTGCCGGCGGGCACCGGGATCAGCGCCACCCGGGCCGTGCTCGCGCTGGACTGCTGCCGGGCGCTCACCGCCGTGGGCCGCCTCCAGGAGGCCCGCACCCTGGCACACGACCTGCTGCGGCACCGCGACGGGCTGTCCGACGAGCTGCGGGCGCGGGCGTACGCGGTGTGCGGCGAGGTGGAACGGCTGCTCGGCCACTACCAGGAGGCCGAGGCGTTCGTGCAGGCCGCCCTCGACCTGCTGCCCCGTCCGCTGCCCGTCCCGCTGCCCGCGCCCGCGGCCGAGCTGATCACCGCGCACGGGCGGGTGCAGATCTTCCGGGAGAGCTACGGCCAGGCACGTGAGCTGGTCCGCGAGGCGGCGGCGGCCGCGGACAGCGGCGACCCCATGGCACCGTATCTGCGCGCCCTCGCAGCCCTGGGTGACACCCAGCTCGGCCTGCTGGACGAGGCCGCGCCGGAGGTCAGCGCGTGCGCGCGGATCGTGGACGGCCTGCCGGACGCCACCGCCGCCACGATGCCCGAAGTGCTGGGGATGCTCGGCTGTACGGAGCTCTTCCACGAGCGGTTCGCCGACGCCTACCGGCATCTGGAGCGGGGACTCCTGGCCACCACGGGCGCCACACGGCGGTACATCCGGATCAACCAGCTCGTCGCGCTCTGCCACCTCGACCAGATGACGGGGAGTCTGGAGCGGCTGTGCCGCAGGGCGCGCGAGGCGGAGTCGCTGGCGCGGATGATCGGTGCCGACGAGGCCGCGGGACTGGCGATGACCCTGCGGGCCACCGGGCAGCTGTGGACGCGGCCGCACCGGGAGGCGGCCCGGCTGGTGGAGACCACCGCGGAAGGGCTGACGATGGCCCTGACCGGGGACGGGCTGCGGGCCAGCGTGACCGCCGGGCTGCACGCCCATGTCCAGTTCCACTCCGCGGATCCCGCGGGCTGCCTGCGCACCCTCGTCGAGGTGGGCGGCCCGCGGCTGCTGCGGATGCCGAGCCCCTGGCGGCCCTCGCTGCTCGCGCTGGCGTCCACCGCGGCGCTGCGCTGCGGTGACGCGCCCGCCGCCCGCGCCTGGGCCGCGGAGGCGGAGACCGCCGCCGGGCAGTCGCGGCTGCCGGTGCAGTGGCAGCACGTGCACAGGGCCCAGGCGGAGTTGCACGCCGCGCATGGTGACCACCATGAGGCGGCGGCGCTGTTCCACGAGACCGCGGAATCGTTTCGGCGGGCCGGGCTGCCGGTCGAGCACGCCTGGACGCTGGTGACCGGGGCGCACTCGGCGGCCACGGCACTGGGCGTGGGCCCGGCGCAGGAGTGGCTCGACGAGGCGGCGAAGGCCGCCCGCGCCTGCGGCGCCCAGCGGATCCTGGAGGAGGTCGCCAGGACCCGCAAGCAGCTGGCGGTGCCCCGGGTCACCGGCACCTCGGTGGCCGCGGTGCCGGTCGTACGGGTCGGCGCGGCCGTGGCCCTCCTCACCAACCGCGAGCGGGAGATCGCCGCGCTGGCGGCGACGGGCAAGCGCACCAAGGACATCGCGGAACAGCTCTACGTCAGCACCAGAACCGTGGAGACCCACCTCGGCAGCATTTACCGCAAGCTCGACATCCGCTCCCGGGCGGCCCTGCTGCACACCCTCAGCCAGACGATGCGCCCGCCGACCGCCTGAGCGGCGGCGCCGATTTCCGTACGTCACAGGCCCGTCGATGAGTACGTGTACTCATGAACGCCGCCGCTCGGCCGGGTGACCATGGCGGCAGACAGCACGCCGGACGAGTCCTCGGCAGATCGGGAAGTACGCACCATGCTCACCACGTTGTCCCGCACGCTCGTCCCGGTCCTCGGCCGGCTCACGGTGACCACCGGCGCGACGCGTACCGTCGCGCCGGGCAGCATCGTCGCGCCCAACCACACCGCGCTGGTCGACCCCGGGCTCGTGCTGACCGCGCTGCACGGTCTGGGCACCGAGCCGGTGGTGCTCGCGGCCGCGGGGCTGTGGAAGATCCCGCTGCTCGGCGGCTTCCTCACCCGCGAGGGCCATATCCCGGTGCACCGGGGCAGCCGCCGCGCGGCCGAGGCGCTGGACCTCGCCGCCCAGGCCATCGCCGACGGCCGCACCGTGGTGATCTACGCCGAGGGCGGTCTGCCCCGCCGCCGGGACTCCGGCGACGGCGAACCCGGTTTCTTCCGCACCGGCCTGGCCCGTCTCGCCCTCGCCACCGGCGCCCCCGTCGTCCCCCTCGGTCACGCCGGAGCGCGCCGGATCATCTCCGGGGGAGGGGCCAAGCAGATCGCCGGGGTGCTGACCGCCCCGCTGCGCCGCCCGGCCCTCCATGTCCACCTCGGCGACCCGATCCGGCTCACCGGCGACATCGCGACCGCCACCGCGTACGCCCGCAGCGCCGTCGAGGACGCCTGGCGGCAGGCGATCAGCCATGTGCGGTGACGGCCAGCGCCTCGGGGTTCACGGGCTGGCACGTATTACCTGACCGGGCAGAATCTGCCACGATGGGCGGGTGATACGGAACGTGGTCGCCGTGGTCGGAGGCAGCGCCGGAGCCTTCGAGCTGGGCGTGGTGTGCCAGACGTTCGGACTCGACCGATCCGACGATCCGGCGGGGCTGCCGCAGCACGACTTCGCGGTCTGCGCGGCGCGGCCGGGTCCGGTGATGACCACGTCGGGCTTTCCGATCCAGGTCGACCACGGGCCGGAGCGGATCGCCGAGGCCGACCTCGTCACCGTCCCGGCCTGGCCCGAGTGGGACCGGGCCGCGCCGCCGCCGCTGCTGGAGGCGCTGCGCGCCGCGGTGGCACGCGGCGCCCAGGTGCTGTCGGTGTGCACCGGTGCCTTCCTGCTGGCCGAGGCCGGGCTCCTCGACGGCCGGCGGGCCACCACGCACTGGCAGTTCACCGACCGGCTGGCCGCAAGGTATCCGCGGGTCGAGGTCGACGCCCATGTGCTGTACGTCGAGGACGGACCGGTGACCACCAGCGCCGGAGCGGCCGCCGGAATCGACGCCTGCCTGCACCTGGTGCGCCGCGAGTACGGCGCCGCGACGGCCAACGCCCTGGCCCGCCGCATGGTGGTGCCCGCACACCGCTCCGGCGGGCAGGCCCAGTTCATCGAGATGCCCATGCCCGCCCCGAGGACGGCCGACGGTGACCTCTCCGAGCTGATCGACTGGATGCAGGCCCACCTCGACCAGCCGCTGACCGTGGACGCGCTCGCCGCCCGCGCGGCGATGTCGCCCCGGACCTTCGCCCGGCGGTTCAAGGCGGTCACCGGCACCACCGCGCACCGCTGGCTGCTTGACCAGCGCCTTCAGCTCGCCGAGGAGCTGCTGGAGCGTACGGACCTCTCCGTGGACGCGGTGGCCGCACGCGCGGGCTTCGGCAGCGCCGACACCCTGCGCCACCACTTCGCCGCCCGCCGCGGCATCGCCCCCGCCGCCCACCGCCGCACCTTCCGCTCGGCGTAGTCCCGTACCGCCCGCACGGCAGGAACTGCCCGAAGGACGGCAGACCTGCCGCTGTCGCCGACGCCACCGGGAGCCAAGACTTCGGGCATGAGATCAACGCACCGGCGACGCCGTGCCGCCGCCACCCGTGACCTGCCGCTGCCGGGCTCCGCTCCCGCGGCGGTGGCCGTCGCCGCACCGCGGACGGGAACGCAGCGCTGGGCCGGGGCGCCGAGCGCCGCCCTCGACACCGACGGGACCGTGCTTCTCGCGTATCGCGTCCGCGCCGAGGAGGACGTCAATGTCCTCGCCCGCTCCGCCGACGGGGAGCACTTCACGCCCGTCTGCACGCTGACCCGGGACCGCTTCGGGGCGAGCATGGTGGAACGCCCCGCGCTCGTACGGACGGAGAGCGGCCGGTGGCGGCTGTACGTCAGCTGCGCCACCCCGGGCACCAAGCACTGGTGGATCGGGCTGCTGGAGGCCGCGGACCCCGAGGGGCTCGCCCGCGCCGAGGTGCGCCGTGTCTTCGGCGGGGACGAGGCCACCGCCGTCAAGGACCCGGTGATCCGTTACGACGGACAGCGCTGGCACGCCTGGATCTGCTGCCACCCCCTGGACGTCCCCGGCGCCGAGGACCGGATGACCACCGCGTACGCCACCAGCGGCGACGGCGTCCAATGGCAGTGGCACGGCACCGTACTGACCGGCCGTCAGGGCGGGTGGGACGCGCGCGGCGCACGCGTCACCAGCGTGCTGCCCGACGGCCGCTTCTCCTACGACGGACGCGCCACCGCGCAGGAGAACTGGCACGAGCGCACCGGCCTGGCGTCCGCCGCCCGCGGTGTCGGCGGCTCCCCCCTCGCGCCCCTCACCAACGCTCCGGTGGCGGACGTCCGTTACCTCGACGTCCTCCCGCTGCCCGAGGGCGGCCACCGGATCTACTACGAGGCCCGGCTGCCCGACGGCGGCCATGAACTGCGCACCGAACTGATCCCGGCCGCCTGAGGTGGCCCCGGGCGGGTGCTAGCCCTTCGCGTCCGGCTTCCAGTCCTGGACGAGGAGTCCGAGCAGCACCTCGTCCAGGAACTCGCCCATCACCCAAGCCGAGGAGCGCAGTACACCCTCGCGCACGAAGCCGTTGCGCTCGGCCGAGCGCAGCATGGCGGCGTTGTCGGCGAGCGTCTCTATCTGCAGCCGGTGCAGGCCGCGGACGACGAAGCCGTAGTGGCACAGCACCGCGACCACATCCGTGCCGTAGCCCTTGCCGCGGCTGGACGGCAGCAGCCCGAGCCCGATGTGCGCGGCCCGGTGGTGGGTGTCGATGCCCCACAGTGTCGCGGTGCCGACGAGCGCGCCGCCGTCCAGCTCCACCACGGAGAACGGGACACTGCCCGGATCCTTGGCGTCGTCCACCGAGAGCCGCGGATCCTTCGCACCGGGCGAGATCGGCCGCCACGGACCGCTCTCGGCCCGGGAGGAGTTGACCACGTCGTCGTACAACTCGGTCCGCAGAATCGGGATGTCGTCCTCGTGCCGGGCCCGGAGCCCGATTTTGCCGCCTCGTAGCATGCGAGCTTCCTATCCGGCCGGGCCGGGCCGCGGCAAACCAATATGCGGCCGTCGTGGGGCCCGACCCCATGTGTGACGTCTCGCCGCCTCATGTGTCGTGCCCGTGTCTTGACGGTCACCACAAGATGATGATTCCATCAAATCTGAAGACATCATCATTGATACGGTCATCGAGCAGGAGGCTTTCGCGATGCACGACTACACACCGCTTCCGCCGCGGGTGCGTGAGGGGCTGGAGAAGGGTCTCGAGAAGCTGGCCAAGGTCGACGAGCTGGTGGCCCAGCTGCCGGAGCCCGCGCCGCGCGCCCATGACGAGGACGGCGACCAGGAGAAGCTGGGTCAGGTCAGCGTCACCCACCGGTTCGCGGACGCACCCGGCGACGGCGAGACCGTGCGCTGGCACTACGTCGAGACGGGCCCCGCCGACGCGCCCGTCGTGGTGTTCCTGCACGGGGTGCCCGACTCCTGGTGGCAGTGGCACTACGCGCTGGAGGCGTTGGGCGCCGACCACCGTTGCCTGGCCGTCGACCTGAAGGGTTACGGGCAGTCCGAGAAGGGCACGGGCGACTTCCGCCAGGAGGGAGTCGCCATCCAGCTGGAGGCGTTGCTGGACCAGTTGGGGATCGAGCGGTTCAGTCTCGTCACGCACGACAGGGGGACCCCGGTGGGGGACCACCTCGTGGCCCGGATGGCCGACCGCGTCCACCGCTACGCCAGGGGTCAGCAGCACCTGTGGCATCTGCACCCCGACCTGCACCCCCAGCAGGCGATGTTCACCTCGCCCGACGCCCCGGCGACGCTGGCAGACGCCCGCCGTCTCGTGGCCACCGCGTACTACCTGCTCACCGAGAAGCCGGTGCGGACGGCGGACCTCGTCCGCACCGTCCAGGAGTTCAGTTACGAGGGGATCAGCACCGCCGTCCCCCGCTACTTCAACTCCTCCTCCTTCCGCCAGGAGTGGGTCGAGCGGCGCACCCGCCTCATCCCGCGGTGGAAGTGCCCCGTCCTGCTGCTCCAGGGGGCGGACGATCCCCTGCAGCCGCGCGAGTTCTACGCCGACCCTGAGGTCCTCGCGAAGCTCCCGACGGGCAGCGGTGTGCACCTCCTCGACTCGGGCCACTTCTGGCCCTTCGAGGCGCACGAGGAAATGACCACCGTGCTGCGGGACTTCCTCGCGTAACCCGGGTGACCCGCGCACGTCGGCGTTGCCGTGGCGGTCGCAGCTGATAAAAGCATCAGATCTGTGTTCGTCTAGAATCGTGCCATGCCGAACAAGCAGGGCACGACCCCCGCCCCCGCGTCCGCGAACCGCTTCGAGCGGCGCCGGGCCCACACCCGCCAGGCGCTGATCGCCGCCGCGCGGCAGATCCTGGCCGAGACCGGTGAGACATCCGCCAGCATCCAGGAGATCGCCGACCGGGCGGATGTGGGCTTCGGCAGCTTCTACAACCACTTCGACAGCAAGAACGACCTGTTCGACGCCGCCGTCTCCGACGCCCTGGAGGAGTACGGCCAACTGCTCGACCTCGTCACCGCCGAGGTCGACGATCCGGCCGCGGTCGTCTCCGCCAGTATCCGGCTCAGCCTGCGGCTGGCCGCCTCGCATCCCGAGATCACCCAGATCGTGCGGCTGCGCGGCCTGGCCTACATCCACGCCGCGGAGGGCCTCGGCCCCCGGGCGCTGCGCGACCTGGAGGTCGGCAAGGCGTCGGGCCGCTTCGCCTTCGCCGACCCGCTGGTGGCGCTCAGCGCCGTCGGCGGCTCGGTTGTCGGACTCCTCCAGCTCCACACGGTGCGCGAGGTCGACGCCGAGGCAGGAGAGGAGATGGCCGAACTGATCCTGCGCATGCTCGGCGTCCCCGCCGACGAGGCCCGCGAGATCGCCCGCCGCACCCTGCCCGAACTGCCCTGAGACCGCCGTCGCCACCCGGCGCGACGAGGCGGCCATCGTAACTGATGAAGTCATCAGTTACGATGCTTTCATGAGCACGCCTCCCGTCGCGCGCCCCCGGGCAGGCCACACGGGCGTTCTTTTCGCCATGTGCCTGTCCCTGGTGCTCGTCGTCGCCTCCGTTTCCGCGCTGAACCTCGCCCTGCCCGACCTGGCCGTGTCCCTGGGCGCCTCCAACACCGACCTGACCTGGATCGCCGACGGCTACACCGTCGCCCTGGCCGCGCTCGTGCTGCCGCTCGGCGCCCTGGGCGACCGCATCGGGCGCCGCAAGGTGCTGATCGCCGGCAACCTCGTCTTCGGCGCCGCCGCCGCACTCGCCGCGACCTCGGCCTCCACCTCGCACCTGATCGTGTGGCGGGTGGTGATGGGCCTCGGCGCGGCGATGATCATGCCGGGCACCCTGTCGACGATCACCTCCTCCTTCCCGCCCGAGCGCCGCTCCCGCGGTGTCGCGATCTGGTCGGGCTTCGCCGCCGCGGGCGCCATCATCGGCATGCTGGTCGCGGGCGCCCTGCTGGAGGACTGGTCCTGGAAGTCCCTGTTCGTGGTCAGCGCCGCCACCGCGGTGGTGTGCGCGCTCTCCGCCGTCGTACTGGCCCCCGAGACCCGCAGCACTGTCCCCGAACCGGTCGACGCCGGCGGTACGGCCGCGACGATGCTGGCGGTGGGAAGCCTCGTCTACGGCATCATCGAGGGCAGCGACCAGGGGTGGACCCGCCCCGAGGTGCTGGCGGCCTTCGCCGTGTGCGCGGTCTCGCTCGTCGCCTACGCGGTCGGCGGCCTGCGCAGCAGTCACCCCCTGCTGGACCCGCGGCTGTTCGGGCTGCCCGGCTTCCGCGCCGGATCGGTCACCGTCATGACCCAGTTCATGGCCGTCTTCGGCTTCTTCTTCGTCGGCCTGCAGTACCTCCAACTCATCCTCGGCTACAGCCCGCTGAAGAGCGCCGCGGCGCTGATCCCGGTCGCCGTGGTGGTCATGCCCGTCTCCGTACTCACCCCGCGGATCGTGCGGCGGATCGGCCTGAAGCTCACCATGACGGCCGGCCTGCTGCTGCTGGCCGCGGGGATGGGCTGGCTCACCCGGCTCCATGCGGACAGCGGCTACCCGCCCTTCCTCGGCGGGCTGCTGCTCGCCGGCGCGGGCATCGGGCTGGCGGGCTCCACGGGCACCAGCGCCATCGTCGGGTCCGTCGGGGCCGACCGCCAGGGCGTGGCCTCGGCGATGAACGACACCACCCGCGAAGTCGGCTCCGCGCTCGGTATCGCCGTCATGGGCTCGGTCTTCTCCAGCCGGTACCGCGCGGGCCTGCCGGACCTGCAACGCCTTCCGGCCCAGGCCGCCGAGGCCGTGCACCACTCGGCCGCCGCCGGACTCCAGGCCGCCGCCCACCTCGGCCCGCAGGGCCCCCAGCTCGCCCAGGCGGTACGGGACGCCTTCCTCGACGGCTTCACCGCCGCGACCGGCGTCGCCGCGGCGGTCCTGGCCCTGGCCGCACTCGGCGCGCTGATCCGCGCTCCCCACCGGCTGCCGGGCCTCCCGTCGCCGGCCGCCGACACGGACGCGCCGGACACGGCGACCGCGCCGGAGGACCGCGCCACGCGGCAGCCAGCGGCCGGGCACGCGGACGCCGCTCCCGTGGTGCACACCCCGGACGAGAGCTGATCTCAGGCCGGCGGGCACACGGAAACGCCGGGCGTACGCGACGGAAATCGCGTACGCCCGGCGTGGTGTCGTCAGCGGGGCCGCGCCGGACCCGGCGGGGGCAGCGGCGGCGGCGCCGCGGGGTCGGTGCCGCCGGAGGACGAGGTGGATCCGGACCCGCCCGAGCCGGAGCCCGAGCCGCCCGACCCGCCCGCGCCGCCGCTGCCCGACGAGGCCGAGGAACCCGAACCCGGAGCCGTCGCCGAACCACCGTCGTCCTGCGTGGCGAGCAGGACGGTGTCCCCGCTGGCCACCTGGGTTCCCGCGGCCGGGAGCGTCGCCATCACTGTGCTCCCCGTACGGCTGCTGGAGCCGGGCGTGAGGGCGATGCTCAGGCCCAGCCCGGCCAGTTCGGCTCTCGCCTGCCCGAGCGTCGTCCCGACGAGGTCGGCGGGCACCAGAACGGACCGGCCCGACGCGTGCGCGGAAGTACGGGGTCCGGCCGAGGAGTTCCTGCCGCCGCCCGAGCGGCCCGGGCCCGAGCGGCCGGTGTTCGTGCCACTGCTCGACGTGCGCGGACGCGCGGAGGTGCTTCCGGCGGCGAGCGAGGTCTCGGCTCGGGGACCGGTCGCGGGCGTCGCGTCCGAGGACAGCGGGAGCGTCGCGGCGAGCAGTCCGCCCGCGGTGAGGACGACCACCGAGGCGAGCACCATCTGCGATCGGCGCCGCAGCGACCGCCGGGGGTCGTCCGCGGACGGCAGGAGCGCCGTGGGCGAGTCGTCCTGGAGCGACACCGTCTCGGCTTCGGTGGCCACGGTGCCGGGGGCTTCGGACGCGAAGGGGAGCGTGCGGGGCGCCAGCAGGGCGTCGCGCATGGCGGCGGCCGTCGGGAAGCGGTCGTCGGGGTTCTTGGCCATCGCCCGCGCGAGCGCGTCCTCGACGGGCGCGGGCAGCCGGATGCCCAGATCGGCCGGTGCGGGGGCGTCCCCGTAGACGTGCTGGTACGCGACCGTGAGCGGGGTCTCGCCCACGAACGGCGGGCGGCCGGTGAGGAGTTCGTAGAGCATGCACCCGGTCGAGTACAGGTCGGAGCGTGAGTCGACGCTCTGGCCGCGGACCTGCTCCGGCGACATGTAGGCGACGGTGCCGAGGACGTTGCCCGCCGCGGTCAGCCCGGTGTCGTGGGCGCTGGCCACGTGGGCGATCCCGAAGTCCATGACCTTGACCTGGCCGTCCGGGGTGATCATCACATTGGCGGGCTTGATGTCGCGGTGCACCAGCCCGGCCGCGTGCGCGCAGGCGAGCGCGTCGAGGGTTCCCGCCACCCAGGCGACGGCCTCCTCCGGTGTGGGCGGGGCGGACCGCAGCCGGTCGGCGGCGGTCTGCCCGGCCACGTACTCCATGACCAGGTACGGGCGCGGCGGTGTGGTGGCCACGCAGCCCGCGTCGTACACGGCGGCGACGCACGGGTGGTTCAGGGACGCCGCCGCACGGGCCTCGCGCTGGAAACGGGTCTGGGCGACGTCGTCGAAGGCGAGTTGCGTGTGCATCAGCTTCACGGCGACCGTGCGATGGAGGACCAGGTCCTCCGCCGACCAGACCTCGGCCATGCCACCGCGCCCGATCGCCTCGCGCAGCGCGTACCGGTCGCCGATCACGCGGGCCCACTCGTCGTAAGGGGTGTACTGCATGGCGGTGTGTGCGGTCCTTCTGGTCGGTGGGGGGGCGGCCGGGCGGTGGGGCGGCCCGGCCGGGTCCGGCGGTCGGGCCGAGCCTTCGGGCGGGCTATCCGGCGCCGGGTGAAGGGCGGCGGGGGAGGAGTTCGCACAGGTCCAGCGGGTCGTGCGCGGTGCGCTGGACGGTGCCGTCCGGGCGGACCAGCGCGGCCGCGGCACGTCCCCGGCGCAGCCAGCGGTGCAGGTCGGTGCCGGGGGCGGCGGCGACGAGGACACCGCCGCGGTCCCGGACCTCGGCGCGCAGCCGTGCGGTGGGCGGTGCGGCCGTGACGAGCGCGAACCGGCCCGCGGCCAGGTCGTCCAGCCGCCGGCCCTCGGCCAGCTCCGCGTTGGGGCAGAGCCGACCCGCCAGCCCGCGCCGCAGCCGGTCGCGGTCGACGAGTGCGGAACGGCGCAGGGGTGGCGTCGCGCTGTCGAGCACCCGGTCGCTGAAACCCGGCAGCAGATGGAGCCTCGGCGCGACCAGGCGGCGCAGGGCGTCGCCGAGCCTGCCGCCCGCGGTCATGGCGGTGCCGATGAGCTTGGCCAGGGTGATCATCGCGTGGGCGTGGGGGGCGCGTTCGGCCTGGTAGCTGTCGAGTACCTCGTCCGGGAGCAGGCCCTCCAGCACGGCGGTGAGCTTCCACGCGAGGTTGGCGGCGTCGCGCAGGCCCGCGCCCATGCCCTGGCCGATGAACGGCGGCGTCAGATGCGCCGCGTCACCGAGCAGGAAGACCCGTCCGGCACGCCAGCGGTCGGCGATCTGGGCGCGGAAGGTGTACTCGGCGGTGCGCAGCAGCTCCAGCTCGGCCGTCGGGACGGCGCCGGTCCAGGGCCGGATGAGCGGGTGAAGGCGGGTGAGGTCGCGGTAGTCGTCCGCGCTCTCGCCGGGCAGGAGCTGGAACTCCCAGCTACCCGCGCGCACCGGGTCGCAGACCTGGTGCACCCCCTCCCACTGGGCGAGGTCGGCGTCGGTGGCGATGTCGACCACGAGCCAGCGCTGGGCGAAGCCGAGATCGCGCAGGGTGGCGCCGATCGCCGCGCGCGTCAGGCTGTTGGCACCGTCGCAGCCCAGGACGTACCCGGCCAGGACCGTGTCCGTCTCACCGGTGTCCGTGTGGGTGAGGCGCACGCGCACCGGGCCGTCGCCCGACCGCTCGACCGCGGTGACCTCGGTGTTCCCCCGCAGGGTCACGGCCGACTGCCGCTTGACGTTGGACCGGAGCAGTTCCTCCAGACGCGGCTGGTCGAACATGTTGGCCTCGGGATGGCCGTGGCGGCCCCGGTCGGCGCCGCGCGTGAACTCGGCCAGCACGCGCAGCTCGCGGTCCAGCAGCCGCAGGCCCCGGGCGGGCCGGGAGATGGCGGCGAACTCCTCGCCGACGCCGAGCCGGGCGAGCAGCCGGTAGATCTCGTCGTCGAGATGGACCGCGCGGGGCAGCGGGTACACGGAGTCCCAGCGGTCCAGCACCAGCGTCTCGACGCCGTACTGGCCCAGCAGCGTCGCCGCCGTCAGCCCGGTCGGCCCCGCGCCGACCACGACCACCGGTATGACGCCCGCCGTCATGACGGCACCGCCTCGCCGGCGGCCTCCGACCACGTCCAGCGCAGGGCGTACCTGTCGAGCAGCGCGCTCACCGCCGCGTGGTCGTCCGCCGGACCCGTGACGGCCACGACGACCGTTCCGTCCTCGATCCGGGGCTGGACGGTGACGTCCGAGCCGCGCTCCGCCAGGGCCTCGACGACGGCCCGGTGGGCGGCGTCGGCGCGCAGCGCGAGCTTGTACGGCTTCCCGACGTCGGTGACCGGCAGCGCGCTCAGCACGGTCACGGACCTGGGCGCCGCGGCGCGCTCGGGCACGTGCTCCGCTGCCCAGATGAGGAGTTGGTCCTCGGTGAGGTCCGCGTCGGCGGCGAGCGTCACATAGGCGACGGGCACCTCTCCCGCGTGCGGGTCGGGGCGGCCCACCGCGCCCGCGGCGGTGACCCGCGGGTGGGCGAGGAGGGCGTCCTCGATGACGGCCGGGTCGATGTTGTGGCCGCCGCGGATGATCAGGTCCTTCGCGCGCCCGGCGAGGTGCACGAACCCGTCGGCGTCGAGCCGGGCGAGGTCGCCGGTGTCCAGCCACCCGTCCACCAGCTTGCCGAGCCCGTCGATGACCGGGCCGTGCCGGTCACGGCCGGCGACGTATCCGGCGAAGACGGTGGGGCCGCTGATCATCAGCAGCCCGGTGCGCCCGGCGGGAAGCTCCGCCCAGGTCTCCGGGTGGACGACCCTGACCCGCTGGTACGGCATCCGCTGGCCGACGGCGCCGGGGCGCGGCGCGTCGGGGAAGCCGCGGGCGCTGGCGCAGGTGGCCTCGGTCAGCCCGTAGCCCTCGACCAGCGTCGTTCCGGTGTGTGCCTCGAACGCGGTGCGGACGGCGGCGGGCAGCGGCGAGGCGCCGACCATGGCGTAGCGCAGGCTGCTGATGTCAGAACCGTCGGCGGCGCACTGGGCGAGGACGGCGTAGACGGTGGGGACCGCGCTCATGGTGGCGATCCGGTAGTGGTCGACGATCCGCCAGAACTCCCCGTACAGTGCGGGCTCGCGGTAGCCGAGCGGCCCCGCCCACACCACCCGCCGGCCCTTGAACAGCGGCGCGAGCAGCGTCACCACCAGGGCGTTGACATGGAACAGCGGCAGGGCGGCGAAGACCACCGCCTTGTCGTCGAGTACCGAGTCGGCGGCCATCATCCAGGCGTTGGCGACCTCGTTGGCGTGGGTGTGCACGGCGAGCTTGGGCGTATCGGTGGTGCCGCCGGTGTGGAAGAAGGCCGCCAGGTCGCCGGGGCCGGGCGGGTCGCCCTCGAAGCCGGAAGTGTCCTCGCCGTGCGCCAGTTCGGCGAGTTCGCCGACGAGGACCCCGTCGAGCCGTGGCAGCAGCGCCAGTTGGGCCGAGGGAGCGGTGGGACGCAGCACCAGGACCGCGTCCAGCGACCCGGTCAGCTCGGGGACCTTCGCCCATACGTCAGGGGCCAGTTCGGGCCCCGCGGTGATGAGCACCCGGGCGCCGGAACGCCGCAGCAGGTCCGCCAGGTGCGCGGGCGCCAGGCCGCCGTTGAGCGGCGCGGCGATCCCGGCGAGCTGCGCGGCGAGGGTGGCAGCGATCAACTCGACGCAGTTGGGCGCCATCAGCGCGACCGTGTCGCCGCGCCGGACCCCGAAGCGGTGCAGCAGGTTGGCGTAGCGGTGCACCTGGTCCAGCAGTTCGGCGAAGGTGAGGTGCACCGGCTCGCGCCACCGCTCCGCGTCGGGCAGCACGGTGAGGGCGGTGCGGTGCGGCCACAGCCTGGCCGCGCGCACCAGCAGGGCGTACGTCGACTCCGGCAGGCCGCGGTCCTCCAGTGGCACGGCCTCGATCGCGGCCAGGTCCTCCGGTCCGCTGTACGCGGGCCACAGCAGGTTCTCGTCGCTCATGCGTACCTCACCACCGTGCGCTGGCGGCCGAGGTCGATCGCGGCGTCGTCGGTCGCCACGGCGGCCTCGACGACGTCCCCGTCGCGCAGGTAACGGGGGTTCCTGGCCTGGCTCTTGAAGAACAGCCGCCACTTGGTCGCGGTCGGCAGCAGTGAGCCGATGAACTCCACCGGCTTCGGCGGCGCGCTCAGCGCGGTGCCCACGGGGGTGCCGGTGAGCAGCAGGTCGCCCGGGTCCAGCCGCTGGAAGCCGGTGAGGGCCTGGAGCGCCCGCAGCGGGTCGTAGATCATGTCGGAGGCCGGCATGTTCTGCCGCAGCTCGCCGTTGACCCACAGGCGCAGCCGCAGTTGGGCGAAGCGCTCCAGGTCGCCCTCGTCGAGCAGCACCAGCATCGGGCCGACCGGGGTGAAGCCGGGATACGACTTCCCCTCGTAGAACTGCGTCTTGGGCAGTTGCACGTCCCGCGCGGACACGTCGTTGGTGACCACCAGCGCCGCCACGTACTCGGCCAGGTTCTCCCGCGTGATCTCGGTGCCGACACGCAGCGGGGCGCCGATGACGAGCCCGATCTCCACCTCGTAGTCCAGCAGCCGCACATGAGCGGGCTTGACGATGTCGTCGGCCGGGCCGCTGATCGACCCCGACGACTTGCGGAAGAACGTCAGCGGGATCCCCTTCGGGTCCAGGCCCGCGTCCTTCGCGTGCGAGACGAAGTTCGCCATCTGGGCGACCACCCGGCACGGCGCGGTGACGGGGGAGAGCGGCAGCAGTTCGGCGACGGGCACACCGGCGCCGGTGCCGCGCGCGGCCACGTTCACGGCGGCCGCGTCGGCCAGCAGCTCGGCGGTCGTGGCGGCGGAGGTCTCGACGCGCAGGGCGGTCCTGCCGCGTACGGCGAACCATCCGTCGGCGGTACGCAGGACGTTGACACTCATCGGCTGGTCGCTTTCATCAGGCCCAGCAAACGGCTGGGGTCGATCTCGTTGTCCGCGCGCAGGGCCTTGACGACCGCGCGGACCAGGGCGAGGGAGGGGGTGGCGCCGAGGAAGTCCCGGGTGGCGGGCGGCCCCCACTGGGCGAGGCCGCTGGCGGACATCGGCGCCCAGCCGGGTTCGACGTCGCAGGAGAACAGGTCGCCGTCGGCGAAGTGCTCGACCAGCAGCCGGTCGGGGTCGCGCCAGTAGTCGAAGATCTGGCTGCCCTGGATGTGCCGCCCGATGCCCCAGCTGCGCCGGTAGCCGCGCTCGGCCAGGTACTCGCCGCCCGCCGCGATCGCGTCCAGGTCGGTCACCTGGTACGCGGAGTGCACATAGCCGGTACGCGGCCCCAGGTGCATCGCCAGGGTGTGGTGGTCCACAGGCACGCTCCCCTGGTCGCAGCGGAGGAACGCCATGGTGGGGCCCCGGTCGCGCTGCCCGTCCAGGAAGAGGAAGTCGCTCGCGATCAGGCCGAGCGTGTCCAGGTACCAGTCCAGCGTCCGCCGCAACTTCGGTGTCTCCAGCACCACATGACCGAGCCGCTGCACCCGCGCGGGCTCGCGCGGCGGACGCTGGGTGGTGTTCGTGCGCGGCCTGCCGGTGCCGAAGTTGAGGTGCAGGGGCTGCTGTTCGGGCAGGGCGGTGAGCGTCTCGGTGCCGTGCACGACACGCACCGGCATCCCGGAGGGATCGGTCAGGTCCACCGCTCTGCCGCCGCCGAACTCTCCCAGGTCGCGGATCCGGTGCCCGGTGACCCGGGACAGCCGCCGCAGGTCGTCGCGCTCGGCGGCGCGGAACGCCGGGCCGAGGAACCGCGCGGTGCGACCGCGCCGGATGACCACACACGCCGACCCGGGCAGGGTGCCGCGCAGATACAGCGCGTCGGGCGTCCGCGCGGCGACGGCGAAACCGAAGTCCCGGGCGAACGCCTCGGCGCGGTCCAGGTCCCGCTTCTCGAACTCCAGCCACGCCAGATCCGCGACCTTGACCACCGGATCGCGGCCGCGGCCGGAATGCTCACCGCGTAGGGCCCCGTGCTCGCTGTGCAGGTCGGCATGGGCTGTGGCCAGGCCGACCGGAGGGGCGTGGTTCTCGGGCATGGGAGCTCCGTCGGTGGTGACTCGTACCGGATCACGAACATGATTGACTGCTCGTATTTGATTAAATCATCAGTCTTGGCGGTCGAATCGTCAAGCCTCGAATGATGATGTCATCAGTTCTGAGAGTGGCGGCTCTGGTGGTGCCGACCGGGCGGGCGCCGACCCTGCCGAAGATCAGGAGGGCGATAGAGTCGGCGCAGTCCCGCCCGCGTCTCCCGGTTCCGACACCTTGGGGTCTCCCGTGACCAAGCCCGCGGCCCGCGCGCCCCAGCGGAGCAACGCGCGCTCCAACCGCGCGCGCATCCTGGCCACCGCGCGCCAGGAGCTGGGCCGGAACCCGGACGCCACCCTGGAGGAGATCGCCCAGGCGTCCGGCGTGGTCCGGCGCACCCTCTTCGGCCACTTCCCCGGGCGCGCGGCACTGCTGGAGGCGCTGGCCGAGGAGGCGTCCGACACCCTGCGGAGTACGTTGGCGGCCGGATCGGAGCGGTTCGGCCCGGCCGAGCCGCCGGAGCGCGCGCTCGCCTCCTTCGTGCTCACGATGTGGGCCGTGGGCGACCGCTACCGGCTCCTCCTGGCCCTCGCCCGCCGCGATCTGGGCAGCGCACGGGTGACGGAGGTGCTGGCACCGGCCCGCGCCGGGGTCACGGCCATCCTGGAGCGCGGCCAGCGCGACGGCGTCTTCCACCGCCACCTCCCGGCCGCCGCGCTGAGCGCCGGCCTGGAGGCGATGACGGTGGCACTGCTCGAAGAGGTCAACGCGAGAGCGCTGCGGGACGACGGCACCCGGACCGCGCTGGCCACACTCATCGCGGCCGGGGTGCCGGAGCCCGCCGCGCGCGCCGCGGTCGAACGGGCTCAGACGGCCTGACCCGCCTGCTCCCGCGGGGTGAAGGTGACGTCCCGGCCCGTCAGGGCACCCCGCACCCCCGCGGAGTCCACCCGTACGCGGGTCACTTTCATCCCGGCCGGCAGGTCCCGCAGCGTGATCGGCTGCTCCAGGGCCTGGACGAGCGCGGCGTCCGCGGCGGCGGGCAGGTGCGCGTCCAGGTGGACCTCGTGGAAGGCGATGCTCGTCGGCCCGGCGACCGCCAGCGTGGCCGAGGCGCTCACCTTGCCCAGCAGGGGCAGATCCGTACGCACGTCGACCCGGCCGGGCGCGCGGTCGGCGCCGACCCGGACGCCGAGTGCCCGCGACAGGTCGGCGTAGGAGAGCAGTGCCGTCCCGTCCACCGTGGCCGCCCGTGCCGTCTTCGGGTCGGACTCGGCGCGGACGTCGGTCATCCGCAGGTCGAGGCGGGTGAGTGGGACCGGCCGGTCCCCGGCGGCCGGGATCTCACCCGCGTGCACGGTGACCCGGTCCAGATGCCCGGCGAGCAGCTGGCGGGTGACGGGGAACCCGCCGATGTGGACGCTCGGGGTGTCGGTGGCACCCGTGGCCTCCTGGAAGGCGGCGGCGGTCGCGTGCTCGGCCCAGACGGCGACGAGTCTGTCGCCTCCCACCGCCGCCGCCGTCAAGGTGAGCGCGGCGGCGGTCAGTGCGAGAGGCAGGCGTATCCGGCGGGAGCCGGGGAGTGTCGTCCAGCGCGGCATCAGAGGTCCTTTCGGAGGCCCGGAATCCGCAGGCTAAGTTACTTGCACGTCAATGTGCAACTAAGGTCCCGGCTCAGCTCTGGTACGCCGTCGTCGCGGTCTGGACGAAGGAGCGGATCAGGGGGTTGGTGTCACCGCGGCGCCAGGCCACCACCACACGGCTCGGGGGCATGTCGGTCAGCGGCACCACGGTGAGCCCGTCGGCCGGGTCGTGGCCCAGGAGGGTCATACCGATGGTGCCGTTCCACAGCACCGCCTGCTGGCACTCCTGGACGGTACGGACGACCGGGCCCTCGCGCGGCTCACCGGCGTTCCAGTACGACTGCCACAGCGGGTCGGTGTGCTGGGGGAAGAGGAACCAGCGGCGGTCGGCGAGGTCGGCCGGCCGCAGGCTGTCGCGGTGCGCCAGCGGGTCGTCCGCGCGCAGCAGGGCGCCCACGGGATCGGCCCGCAGATGGTGGACCGTCAGACCGGTGTCGTCGAACGGGCCGCGGGTCAGGGCGACATCGACGGCCCCGGTGTGCAGCCCGCAGGTGGGGTCGGTCAGATCGGTCTCACGGATCCGGACCTCGACGCCCGGGTGCCGCCGGTGGTACGCCCCGGCCAGCCGGGCGGCGGCCGGGTCGGCGCTGTCGCCCAGGATGCCGACGGAGAGGATGGTGGCGCCCACCGCCGCGGCGACCCGCAGCCGCGCCCGTTCGGCCCGGTCCAGCAGCGCGCGTGCCTCGTCGAGCAGCACCGCACCGGCGGGGGTGAGCGTGACCCCGGCGGAGGAGCGGTGGAACAGCAGGGCCCCGGCCTCGGCCTCCAGGTTCTTGATCGCCCGGCTCAGCGGCGGCTGGCTCATGTGCAGCCGGACGGCGGCCCGGCCGAAGTGGAGTTCTTCGGCTACCGCTACGAAGTAGCGCAGCGTGCGTAGCTCCATGGTGCGACGATACCTGCCCGGTATCGAGGCCTCGGAACGGGTCTTGGACGCACCCACCGCCCCGGCGGTGGAATCGGAGCCATGACCGACGTACCGCAGACCAGCGAACCGACCGCCGACCCCGCCGTATCGGTGGTCGGCCCGAGCGACGGCGAGACGATCGTCCTGGGCACCACACGACTGCGTGTGCTGGAGGACGGCAGCAACACCGGGCACCGCCTCGGGCTCGCCGAGTCCGTCCTCGCGCCCCACACCCCCGGACCGCCGCAGCACCGCCACGCCCAGCACGACGAGGGCTTCTACGTCATCTCCGGCACCGTGCGCTTCACCGTCGGGGAGAAGGAGTACGACGCGACGGCGGGCACGCTGGTGATGGTCCCGCCCGGCGCCCCGCACACGTTCGCCAACACCACCGACGCACCGGCCGTCATGCTCAGCACGTTCACCCCGGACCTGTACGTGCAGTACTTCCGCGACCTGCGGGACATGATCGCCGCCGGCCAGGCGCTGAACCCGCGGACGACCCTCGACGTGATGAGCCGGTACGCCACCGAGCCCGCCACCGACGTCGCCCGGGGCCGGGGAGAGTCGTGAAGGTCGCGTACTGGATCGTGGCCGGTCCGCTCGCCCTCTTCTACCTCTACGGGGGCGGGTTGAAGGTGGTCAGGAGCCGCGAGCAACTCCGGCCGATGATGGCCTGGGTGGACAGCATGCCGATGGCGGCCGTCAGGACCGTCGGGTGGGTCGAACTCCTCGGCGCGATCGGCCTGGTGCTCCCGCCGCTCACCGGCATCGCCGCCTGGTCGGCGCTCGCCGCCGCGGGCGGGTTCGTGGCCCTGCAGATCGGCGCGACCCGGGTGCACCTCAGGATGGGCGACCGCGACATCGCCCTCAACATCGGGCTGCTGCTCACCGCGGCCGTCGCCGTATGGCTGGCGACGACCTGGCTGTGACACCCCGTCACGGGGTCGGCCTCGCGGCCGTGGAGGCGAAGCGCGCGCGGAACTCGGTGGGGGTGGTGCCGAGGTGGCGGGCGAAGGCGCGGCGCAGGGTCTCGTCGCTGCCCAGCCCGCTGCCGTGCGCGGCGGTGGTCACGCTGTGCCCGTCGAGGAGGAGCTGCTGGGCGCGGTCGAGCCGGACGCGTTCGAGCCAGCGGGCGGGCGTGGTGCCGAGTTCGGTACGGAAGAGGCGGCTCAGATGGCGTGGGCTGACGGCGGCGCGGGCGGCCATGGCGGGGAGGCCGTGGTCGGCAGCGGGGTCGGCGAGCACCGCGGCCATCAGCGCCCGGAGCGGATCGCTGCGCGCCGGCCGGGTGGCGAGGGCGGCGGAGAACTGCGACTGCCCGCCCGGCCGTTGCAGGAAGACCACCAGCTCGCGGGCGACGGCCCTGGCCACCTCCGGTCCGTGATCCTCCTCGACCAGGGCGAGGGCCAGGTCGATCCCGGCGCTGATGCCCGCCGAGGTGACATAGCGCCCGTCGCGCACATGGATGGCGTCGGGTTCCACGCGCACGCGGGGGTAGCGGCGGGCGAGGGTCTCGGCGTGCCGCCAGTGGGTGGCGGCCCGGCGGCCGTCGAGCAGACCGAGTTCGGCGAGGACGAAGGCGCCGGTGCATACGGACGCGACCCGGCCCGCCCGCCCGGCAAGGGCACTGACGGTGTCGAGCAGCTCCGGCTCCACGGGCCCCTCGGCCAGCCGGTCGCCCCCGGCCACCATCACCGTGTCGAGCAGCCCTGCGTCGGCCGCCGTCGAGGTGCCGCCGAGGACCGGGCCGGTGGAGGTGGCCACCGCGCCGCCGCGCGGCGAGACCAGCAGCAACTCATACGGCGTGGCGAGCCGCCCCGCCTGGTGCAGCACCTCCGAAGGGCCGCTGACGTCGAGCATGGTCACACCGTCGAAGACCACGAAGCCGACCCGGTGCGGTGTCCGCGTCATGTCCGGATCTGTGGGTTGCCTGGCCGCAAGGACATGGCACCAGCGTACGCCGACGCGGGAGCGTGAAGGCACACCACCGCACCGGCGCGTGCACACGACGGAGGAACCCACCATGAGCGAGCCAATGACCGAGCCGATCGACGTGACGGTCGATGTGACCATCGCGGGTGTGCGGATCCCGGACAGCGCCCTGGCGCGGGAGGCGACCGAGCTGGTCAGGGAGGCCGCGTCACCCCTGCTGTTCCATCACTCCCGGCGGGTCTTCCTCTGGGGCGCGCTGCGCGGGCGGGAGCAGGGGCTGAGCTTCGACCCCGAACTGCTGTACGTGGCGGCGATGTTCCACGACCTCGGGCTCACCCGCCGCTTCCGCCGCACCGACCAGCGCTTCGAGATCGACGGCGCCGACGAGGCGCGCCGCTTCCTGAACTCCCACGGCATCACGGGTGAGCCCGCCGAACGGGTCTGGACGGGCATCGCCCTGCACACCACCCCCGAGATCCCGCTGCACATGGCGCCCGAAGTCGCCCTGGTCACCCGGGGCGTGGAGCTGGACGTCCTCGGCATCGGCTACGCGGCCGTCCCCGACGAGCAGCGCGCCGCCGTCGTGGCCGCCCACCCCCGGCCGGACTTCAAGAACCGGATCCTGGCCGCCTTCACCGAGGGCATCGAGGACCGCCCCGCCACCACCTTCGGCAACGTCAAGGCGGACGTCCTGGCCCACTACGTGCCCGGCTTCGTCCGCGGCGACTTCGTCGAGGTCATCAGGACCTCCCCCTGGCCGGAGTGAGCGACGCGGCCGCTCGGTGGCGGCGGATCAGCGCGTGGCGGCGAGGTCGACGATGCGCCGGGCCGTCCCCTCGGGATCGACGATCTGATGGAGGTGCTCGCCGGGCAGGTGCGCCACCCGCCAGCCCCGTGCCCGCGCCTGCGCGGCGGCCTCCTCGTACGGAGGGCCGAACAGCAGGTAGGAGCAGGGGTGGTCGTCCCAGCCGCCGGGGACCGGGATGTGCTGCTCGTAGTAGGACAGCGGCAGTCTCGGCTGCTCCTCGACGACCGTCCGCCGTACCGCCGGATCGCTGAACATGGGGGCGACGTCCGCCTCGTCCCACCAGTCGGTCCAGCGCGGCAGCCTGCCGTCCACCGCCAGCGGGCGGAGGAAATCCAGGAACTCGGCCGTGGCGACAGGGGTGGGGCCGGTCCTGGCCGGCAGCGCGGCGTCGACGAGGACCGAAGCCGTCACCGGGTGATCGAGGCCCGCGCGGATCACCGGCAGGAACAGGCCCGCGTTGCTGTGCACCACCAGCGTCACGGGGCTGCCCGCCGGGACATCGCGGAGATCGTCCCGCACGGCTTCCACGACCCGCGGCCAGAAGGGCGGACCGCCGTCGCCCACGTGCAGCAGGGACGGCACCCGCACCTGGTGTCCCGCCTCGGACAGCTGCCGGGCCACCGGGTGCCAGGTGGAGGGACCGACGGACGGGCTGTGCACGAGTACGGTGATCGGCTGCATACGCCGATCCTGCCGCCCGTACCGCACGGGGCGCGACGCAGTCGGCTCACAGCGGAACGCGCGGTGCGGGTCATCGGTCAGGATCGGAGAAGCCTCGGACGGGGGGTCGTCCGTAGCGTGGTGGACATGGAATTCATCGAAGCAGTCACCATCGAGGTGGCGGACGACTCCGCCGCCCAGCCCTTCCACTCCGCCGCCTTCGGCCTGGACACACAGGTACGCGTACGGGCCACGGACACGGCCAGCACCGGGTTCCGCGGCTTCACGCTGGCGCTGACGGTGTCCCAGCCCGCCGACGTCGACAGCCTCGTCGAGTCCGCGCTCGCCGCCGGAGCCACGGTGCTCAAGCCGGTCGCCAAGTCGCTGTGGGGTTACGGCGGCGTCGTCCAGGCCCCCGACGGGACCATCTGGAAGGTCGCCACCTCCGCGAAGAAGAACACCGGCCCCGCCACCCGGCACATCGACGACCTGGTGCTGCTGATCGGCGTCGAGGACATGGGCGCGAGCAAGCGGTTCTACGTCGGCCAGGGCCTCACCGTCGCGAAGAGCTTCGGCTCCAAGTACGTGGAGTTCGCCGCCGGGAACGGGCCGGTGAAGCTGGCCCTGTACAAGCGCAAGGCCCTCGCCAAGGACGTCGGGGTCGACGCCGACGGCAGCGGCTCGCACCGGCTCGTGATCGGCGGCGCCGACGCGCCCTTCACCGACCCGGACGGTTTCGCCTGGGAGACCTCGCGGCTCGCGGCCGCGTCCTGACCGCCGCGGGGCGTACCGCCCTAGGGCGTGTCCCGTCCCGCGGCCGTCCGCGGCCGCAGGCGTCCGTCGTGGACGTCGGCGATCCGGTCGGCCGCGGCGAGGTGGCTGTGGTCGTGGGTGACCAGGACCGTGGCGGTCGCCTGCTCGTGGGTGAGGCGGGCGAGGAGGCCGATGACGGCGGCGCCGCGCTCATGGTCCAGGGCGCTGGTGGGCTCGTCCACCAGCAGGACCGTGGGGCCGTTCATCAGCGCGCGGGCGATGTTGAGGCGCTGCCGCTGGCCGCCGGAGAGCTGGTGGGGACGGCGGCCCGCCTGCTGGGCGAGGCCGACGGCGCTCAGCAACTCCATCGCCGGGCCGCGGGCCTTCGCGGGCGAGCGGCCGTCGATCCGGGCCATGACCTGGAGCTGTTCGACGGCCGTCAGGGACGGCAGCAGGTTCGGCTGCTGGAAGACGATGCCGATCGCCCGTCGGCGCAGCGCGGCCAGTTCGCCGCGGCGCATCCCGGTGGTGGCGGCGCCGTCGATCGTGACGGTGCCGGAGTCGGCGGTGACGAGGGTGGCGGCGACCGCCAGCAGGCTGGACTTCCCGGAGCCGGACGGGCCCACCACGGCGGTCAGGCTGCCCTTGGGCACGTCCAGGGTGACGTCGTCCAGGGCGGTCAGCCGGTCGTCGCCGTCGGGATAGGTGAGGGTGATGCCGGTCAGGCGCAGGCTCATCGGGCGCTCCCCAGGGCGGTCAACGGATCGACGGAGGTGACGCGCCGGACGGCCAGCGCGGCGCCGAGCCCGCCGAGCAGGACCATCACGGCGGCGGGCAGCAGGACGGTCGTACCGGTGAGGACGAAGGGCACGGCCGACCCCGCGAAGGCAGCGCCCAGCGCGGCGGCGATGCCGGTGCCGATCACCGTGCCGCCCGCCAGCAGGATGACGGCCTGGCCGAGCGCGTCCTTCAGCAGGCTGGCGGTGGAGGCGCCGAGCGCCTTCAGGACGGCGATGTCGCCACCGCGCTGAATGGTCCAGACGGTGAAGAAGGCGCCGGTGACCAGGGCGGAGATGGCGAAGAGGAAGCCGCGGATCAGCTGCAGCGAGCCGTTCTCCGCGGTGTACGACCCGATCGCGGCCAGCGAGTCGTCCTTCGCGACGGCCCTGGTGCCCGCCGCCTTGTCGGCGGCCCGCACATCCGCGCCGGAGGCGGCCCGTACCGCGATCACCGTCGCGATCGGGCGGTCGCCGGGCCCCGGGGGAGCCGCTGCCTTCCGCCAGACGGCGAGGCTGGTCCAGACGACCGGGGTGTGGCTGAAGGAGGCGTCGCCCCGTACGGCGGCCACCGTCAGCTCCTGGCCCGCCAGCGCGAAGGTGTCGCCGGTCCGCAGCCGGAGGTCGTCGGCCGCGGCCCTGGAGAGCACCGCGGCGCTGTCCGTGATCGCGACGCCGTCAGGAGCCAGCCCTGAGCCGGGCCTGACGCCGAAGGCGGAGACCCCGGCGCTGACGGCCCCGGCGGTCGCCCGGGTGGTGGTGATGCCCAAAGGTTCGGCGCTGGTCACGCCGGGGGTTCCCGCCCACAGCCGCCACTGCCGCTCGGTGACCGTCGAGTCGGCGTAGGAAAGGCCCTGCCCCGCTCCGGGCGCGGAGAAGACGATCCTGTCGGCGGGCAGGCCGGTGATCGCGGAGACGCTCTCCCGGCGCAGGCCCGCGGTCAGCCCGGACAGCAGGCCCACCAGCAGGGTGATCAATACGATGACGGTTCCCATCAGGGCGAAGCGCCCCTTGGCGAACTTCACGTCCCTCCAGCCGACGAACACGGCTCGACCCGCCCTTTCCCGTGAGAAGCGATGTGCCCCCAGAGTCACCGCCGGTGCCTCGCGCGGGCATCTGGCCGGGGTCGGCACTTCACGGACCGAAAGGCGCCGTGCGGGATCTCACTTTCGACAGAGGCCGGACGGGGTCCCGCGTCCTTAGGCTGGAAGGACTGTGAGCACCGAGACCGTCCCCACGACCGCCCCCGCCCTGGCTCCGGCCGCCCTGACGCCGACGGCCAGGGCCCTGACCTGGTGCCTGCACCTGCTGACGGTCGCCCTCCTCGCGCTGGCCGCGGGCCGGGCCGTGGTCGGCGACCGGCCGCACGCCGGGGTGGTCGTGGCCGTCGCGGCGGCGTGCGGACTGGTGTACGCGGCGGGCCCGCTGCTGCCGCGTGTCCGCCGCTCCCGTGAGGGCGCCGCCTGGTGGCTGGCGGCCGTCGGCGCCGTATGGCTGGTGCTCCTCGCGCTGTCCCCCGACGGGGTGTGGGTCGCCTTCCCGCTGTACTTCCTCCAGCTCCACCTGCTGCCGCGCCGCATCGGCCTCGCCGCCGTCGGGGCGACCACGCTGGCCGCGATCACCGCGTTCGCCGCCCACCAGGGCAGCTTCAGCGCGGCCATGGCCATCGGCCCGGCCCTCGGCGCGGCAGTGGCGGTCGCGGTGGTGCGCGGGTACGAGGCGCTGTACCGGGAGAGCGAACAGCGCCGCGCGCTGATCGAGGACCTCACCGCGACCCGGGCCGACCTGGCCGAGGCGCAGCACACCGCGGGCGTCCTTGCCGAGCGCGAGCGGCTGGCCCGCGAGATCCACGACACCCTCGCCCAGGGGCTGTCCAGCATCCAACTGCTGCTGCGCGCCGCGGAACGGGCCCTGCCCACGACACCCGAGACCGCGGCCCGCTATGTCGACCAGGCACGGCAGTCCGCCGTGGACAACCTCGCCGAGGCCCGCCGCTTCGTCGCCGCCCTCACCCCGCCGGGCCTGGAAGGCACCACCCTGCCGGACGCCCTGGAACGGCTGTGCACCACCACCTCCACCCGGCACGGGCTCACCGCGCGGTTCCACCTGACTGGCACGTCCGTACCGCTGCCGACCGCGTACGAGGTCGCGCTGCTGCGCGTCGCCCAGTCCGCCCTCGCGAACACCGTCCGCCACGCCCACGCGACCACGGTCGACGTCACCCTCGGCTACACCGGCGACCGCATCACCATGGACGTCGTCGACGACGGTACGGGCTTCGGCGCCGACCAACTGCCCGCCGTCCCCGACCCGGAGAGCGGCGGTTACGGCCTGGCCGCCATGCGCGCCCGCCTGCGTGCCCTCGGCGGCGTCCTGGACGTCGAATCCGCCGCGGGCCACGGCACGGTCGTGGGCGCGCGCCTTCCGCTCGCACCGGCACCGTCCACCCCGACCAGCCTGAAGGCGTCCCGTTGACCGGCACCGATTCCCCGACCGCGCCCGGCGCGCCCATCCGGCTCCTCCTGGCCGACGACCACCCCGTGGTGCGGGCCGGGCTGCGCGCGGTACTGGAGACCGAACCCGGCCTGGAGGTGGTGGCCGAGGCCGCCACCGCGGAAGAGGCCGTCGCACGGGCCGCCGCGGGCGGGATCGACGTCGTGCTGATGGACCTGCAGTTCGGCAAGGGCATGGGCGGCGCCGAGGCCACCGCGGCGATCACCGCCCGGCCCGGCGCACCCCGGGTCCTCGTGGTCACCACCTACGACACGGACGCCGACACCCTGCCCGCCATCGAGGCGGGCGCCACCGGCTACCTCCTCAAGGACGCCCCGCCCGAGGACCTGGCCGCCGCCGTGCGTACGGCCGCCGCCGGGCACACCACCCTCGCCCCCGTGGTCGCCGACCGGCTGATGAACCGGCTGCGAGTCCCCGGCACCACCCTGACCCGGCGTGAGACCGAGGTCCTCGCCCTGGTCGCCGAGGGCCTGTCCAACCGCGCCATCGCCGACCGTCTCCACCTCACGGAGGGCACGGTCAAGTCCCACCTGGTCCGCGTCTTCACCAAACTCGACGTCGACTCCCGCACCGCGGCCGTCGCCGCCGCCACCGGCCTCGGCCTGATCCGCCGGTGACGGCGTCGCACCCGGGGTCAGCCGCGGGTGCGACGGTGGCGCAGCGCGCTGAGGCCCAGCGCGCCCGCTCCGGCCGCGAAGAGGGCCGCCGCCGCTGCGGCGGTCTCCGAGAGGCCGGTGCTTCCGGTCCTGGCCAGTTGCGAGGCCGTGGCCGTGGCAGTCGTGGCCGGGGTCGAGGCTGCCGTCGGAGCGGACTGCGAAGCGGTGGCGGTCGGGGTGGGGGTGGCCGAACCGCCCGCCTTCACGGTGAGCTTCTCGAACGCGCCGCAGAAGGTGCTGCCGCGGAACGGCAGGTCTCCCTCGTTGACGATCGCGCACGGGTTCACGGTCGTCGTCCCGAGCGGCGCGTCCTTGCGGTAGGTCAGGCGGACCTTGACCGTCGTGCTGCTGTGCGGCGCCAGGGAGGCGTCCTTGCCGATGACGTCGAAGCCGTACACGTCCGGTTCCGCGGTGGACGTGATCGGCCTGAGCGTCCGCCAGGAACCCGAGCGCAGCACCTGCACGGTGGTGTGGCGGTTGGTGAAGAGCACATCCGTCACGTTCTCGTACGCCGAGGCCGTGGGGTTGGTGACGGTGGCCCGGAAGGTCGCACCGGGGCCGCCCGCGGTGGCGGTGGAGGGCACGCCGGTCAGGGCGGTGGTGAGCCCGTCGACCCTGACGGTGTCCTCGTCGGTGCCGGTGGCCGCGCCCGAGGCACCGTAGGAGACCATCGTGGTCAGCTTCAGGCGCTGGGTGCCGCCGTTGCTGTCGCCGTTGTGCGCAGAGCCCATGGGCAGGCCGAGGCGCAGTTGCACCGTCCGCTGGTGGCCGACGGCCAGTGGGAACTGCTCGGGCAGTTCGCCGGAGAACTGCGTGCCGGTCCTCGTCAGCGGCACCGTCTTCCACGCCGTTCCGCCAAGCCGGTACTGCAGGCTGAGGGCGTTCGGCGGCAGTCCGCCGCCACCGTCGATGTGGTAGATCAGCCGGGCGTGCGAGGTGTCGTACGGGCCGATGTTCTTCGCCGTGCTGGTGAAGGCGACCGGCAGGCCGCCCAGCCCGATCTCGGCGGGCGCCGCGGTGGAGACGGTCAGGTCCGGCGGCCCCGCGTCCGCCGGTGCGGCCATGGCAGCCGGTGCCAGGACGACGGCGGCCGCGGCCAGCAGCAGACCGGCCCCGGTGGCGGTGGCGGACGAAAGCAGCGTGTGCGTACGGGTGTTCAACGTTCCCCCCATGGTGCGTACACGGCGCGGCCGGTCGCCGCGCCCGGCACGGCGAGCGGATCCGGCCGCCGTCCCGCATAGTTGGACAGCCCGTCCCGGCACGCGGTTGTGAGGGCGCGTGCGACGGTTGTGTCACCAGGTGGTCGTGGAGCCGTCTCGTCCGCGAGCGCGGCTGTGCTGACGTGTCGTCAGCGGCGGGCGGTCGGTGCGGGGGTGAGGCGGATCAGGGTGTTGAGTACGTGGTCGATGGCGTCGTGCGACGGGTCGTCGGTGAGGTGGGTCAGCAGGCGGGCCAGCCCGCCGACGAGGGCGGGGCGCTCGGTGATGTAGCGGTTGAGCAGCGGCTGGAAGCCGGAGCGGCTCAGGATGTACGTGGCGGCGAAGTTGCCGAGCCGGTAATAGCGGCCCCAACGGCGGTTCAGCTCGGCGGGATAGCCCTGCAGGGCGCGTTCGCGGGCGGGGCCCGCCGGGCGGGTGAGGGCGAGTGCGGCGGCCTCGGCCGCGACCTCGCCGGACTCCATCGCCTGGCAGATGCCCTCGCCGTTCCAGGGGCTGATGGTGCCCGCGCTGTCGCCGACGAGCAGCAGGCCCCGGCCGTACTGGGGGCGGCGGTTGAGGCCCATCGGCAGCGCGGCGCTGCGCAGCGGTCCGTCGGCGCCCTTGTCGTCGAGCCCCCACTCGGGCGGTGTCCTGGCCAGCCACGCGTTCAGCGTCGCCCGCAGATCGGGCGACTTCTTGTGCGGGCGGGTGAGCATGCCGAGGCCCACGTTGACGCGGCCGTCGCCCAGCGGGAAGACCCAGCCGTAACCGGGCAGCCGGTCCCCGGTGGACGGGTGGCGCAGGTCGGCCCACAGCTCCAGATACTCCTCGTGGGACCGGATCGGGCTGCGGTAGTAGCGGCGCAGAGCGGTCGCCATCGGCCGGGCCTTGTCCCGGTGGGCGCCGAGGGCGACGGCCAGCCGGGCCGAGGTGCCGTCGGCGGCGATCACCAGCGGCGCCCGGTAGGTGACCGGCGTACCGCCCGGTCCCGCGACCGCGCGGACGCCGACGACCCTGCCCGTACGGTCGGTGAGCGGGCCGGTGGCCTTCACCCGCGTGTGCAGCCGCGCACCGGCCGTCTGGGCGTGCCGGACCAGGATCTCGTCGAAGTCGTGGCGGGTACGGGTGAGCCCGAAGTCCGGGAAGCGGGCGAGTCCCGGCCAGTCGATGAGTACCTCGCGGTCGCCCACGACCCAGCGCATGCCGCGTGAGCGGTGCCAGCCCTCGCCGCTCACGTCGACGCCCATCCGCAGCAACTGGTGCACTCCGCGCGGGGTGAGCCCATCCCCGCACACTTTCTCGCGCGGGAAGTCGTCCTTCTCCAGCAGCAGCACGTCCACACCGGCGCGCGCCAGATGGTACGCCGCGCTCGACCCCGCCGGTCCCGCGCCCACCACAACCACCTGCGCGTCCGCCGCCACGTCCTCCGGCCCGTCTCCACCACTCACGTTGTCCACGTCAGCCATTGCTACCCCCCTCCGGGGCCCACGATGCGGCACCGCGCGCTGCGCTTGCGGTGGGCCAGGCACCGGACGTGCCCCGAAGGGGCGCGGGGAAGCGCGCTGCGCTGACGTAAGGCCAGGCACCGGACGTGCCCCGAAGGGGCGCGGGGAACTGCGCGCTCAGCCCCCACCGGCCGGTGGTCGGGAGACAACCGATTTGCCCCTTTGGGGCCGGTGGTGACGTGCAGCCAGTCGATGGCTGGTCGCGCAGTTCCCCGCGCCCCTTCGGGGCACGGTCCTCCGTGGGGGGGCCGCCCCGGGCGGGGTGGGCCGGGGGAGTCCGCGACCGGCGGATTTCATGGGGGCGTCGTCCAAAGGGCGTTGCGGGGCGCCGTGGGGGCAATAGCGTGCGGGGCATGAACACCCACCACAGCAGATCCATGGGCCTCACGCGGCGCGGACTCCTCGTGGGCGCCGTCGCCGCAGGACTCGCCGCGAATGGCGGCACAGGCAGGGCGGCGGCCGCCGCACCCGGGGAGGCGGGGGGCGGCGGTCCCGGAACGGCCTCCGGAGGAGTGCGGTTTCCGCGGTATCCCGTTCCGGCGTACGAGGTGGCCGTCCCTGGGGAGTCGGTCGAGACGGGGAGGGTGGACATCCCGGTGGCGCCGGGCATCGTCCTCACCTCGTTCGACACGTTCGGCCGCACCGGGTGGACGCGGGTCCACGTACTCAACGCCGACCTGGGGGACGCCTCGGTCGGCGTCGACCTGGTCGCGGACAAGGTCAGCGAGGCGCGGCCGCTGGCGGGGGCGGCCGCCACGCAGCACGCGGTGGCAGCCGTCAACGGCGACTACTTCGACATCACCGAGACGTACGCGGCCGAGGGCCCGGAGATCCAGGCCGGGCAGCTGCGCAAGGGCACCAACCAGCACGCGACGGTGGCCGCGGTCGGGGCGGACCGCGTCGCCCGGCTGGCGGACCTGGTGCTCACCGGCACGGTGACCGTCGCCGGTACGCAGCGCCCGCTGGCCGCCCTCAACTCCGCGTCCGTACCCGCCGACGGCATCGCGGTGTTCACGCCGCTGTGGGGCGGGGGGCACCGCACCCTGATCCAGGACCCGGGCCCGTACACCGAACTCGTCGTGAGCGGCGGCACGGTGACCTCGGTGGGTGGGGCGCTCACCGACACGCCGGTCCCCGACGGCGGGCTGATCGTGCTCGGCCGCGGCGCCGCGGCGGCCGCGCTCGCCTCGGCGAAGGCCGGTGACGCGGTCGGCGTGGCGTTCGCGCCTCAGTCCGACGCGCCGGGTCCGCTGCGGATGGCGCTCGGCAGCGGGTCGGTGCTGGTCAAGGACGGCACGGCGATCGACTTCCCGCCCAGCACCGGCAACGACGCGCCCAAGCCCCGTACCGCCATCGCCTGGCTGGACGGCGGCCACCGCCTGCTGTTGGTCGCGATCGACGGCTCCGCCAACTTCTCCGCGGGACTGAGCTTCGACGACACCGCCAAGCTGCTGGTGCGGCTGGGCGCCGTGGAGGCGTTCATGCTGGACGGCGGCGGTTCCACCGAGCTGGTCGCCCGGCGCCCGGGCGACTCCGCCGCCGGTGTAATCAACACCCCTTCGGACGGCGGCGAGCGCCCCGTGCCCGACGGCGTCGGCCTCTTCGCCCGCCAGGGCTCGGGGCGGCTGCGCGGGCTCGACGTGCGGCCGGCGGCCGACCGCGTGGTGCCAGGACTGACCCTGGACCTCGCGGTCGCGGGCTACGACGAGACCTGGTCGCCGGTCGCCGTCGACGCGCACACCCCGGTGCGGTGGACGGCGGAGCCCGGCTCCCTCGGCCGGACCGACAACGGTGTCTTCCACGCCCGGCGCCCCGGCGCGGGCGCGGTGCACGCCCGCTCCGGCGCCGCCGAGGGCGAGCACCCGCTGCGCGTCGTCGGCGACCTGGACCGGCTGGCCTTCACCGAACGGGCCGTCACCATCGAGCCCGGCGCGGCGACCAGCGTGCGGCTCACCGGCTTCGACGCGGACGGCTTCGACGCCCCCGTGGCACCGCGCGACGCCGCACTGGACTACGACAAGGCCGTCATCACCGTGACGGCCGCCGCCGACGGCAGCCTCACCCTCACCGGAGCCGCGGACGCGGGCGGCAAGTCCGCCACGCTCACCGCGACCGTACAGGGCGTCACCGCGAAACTGCCGGTGACGGTGGGTCTGATCGACGTGCCGCTGGCCGAGTTCGAGCCGACGGAGAGCTGGACGGCGCTCGCCGCGCGCGGCACCGCGTCGGTGTCGTACGTCCCGGCAGCGGACCGGCCGGGAGCCGCCGCGGACAACCACGCGCTGCGCCTCACCTACGACTTCACCGGTCAGCCCAGCACCTCGGCGGCGTACGCGGTGGCGGGCGGCGGCCCGATCACCCTCCCCAGCGGCACCAAGCGGCTGGCACTGTGGGTCAACGGCGACGGGCGCAACCACTGGCTGCGCGCCATGATGTACTCGCAGGGCACCACCAACCTGCCGTTCACCTTCGCCACCGTGGTGGACTGGACCGGCTGGCGCCGGGTCGTCGGCGACATCCCCGCCGGCTACTCCGAACCCGTCACGCTGCTGCGCGTCTACATCGCCGAGACGTCGCAGACCAACAAGAACGCCGGGCAGCTGGACTTCGACGGGCTCGCCGCCCAGGTCGGGCAGCAGCCGGACACGACGCAGCCGCCGCGCCCCGACCCGTACGTGGTCGAGCAGGGCGGGCTGCCGGACCGCAGGTGGACCTTCGCGGTCCTGTCCGACCTGCACGTCAGCGCGGCGGCGGGGCTGGACTCCTTCTCGGGGCGGCAGGCCGCGATCGCCCTCGGCCAGGCGGTGGCGGCCGAGCCCGACTTCCTGCTGATCAACGGCGACTTCGTGGACAACAACAACCCGGCGGACTTCGCGCTCGCCATGGGGCTGCTGCACGACCACGTGCCGGGCGATCTGCCCGTGTACTGGACGCCCGGCAACCACGAGGCGGGTCTGGCGGCGACCGGCGGGCTCGACGCGTTCCTGTCGATCACCGGGCGGCCCAACCGCCAGGTCTTCGACCACAAGGGCGTGCGCTTCCTGCTGCTGGACTCCCACACCGGTGACATGCGGACCTCCGACTGGGACCAGGTGCCGCTGCTGCGGGCCGAGTTGGCGAAGGCGGCCACCGACCGCTCGGTCACCGGTGTGCTGGTCTCCTTCCACCACCCGCTGCGGGACCCGTCGGGGGCCGGTGCGTCGCAGCTGTCCGACCAGTTGGAGGCCGGGCTGCTGCAGCGCTGGCTGGCGGACTTCCGGGAGACCTCGGGCAAGCCGGTGGCCCTGTTCACCGGCCACGCGCACACCGCGTCGGTGACGCGCACCGACGGAGTGCTCGACGTCACCACCCCAGCCGTCGGCAAGACGCCCTACAGCTCGCCCGACCAGGGCGGGTTCTTCGGCTGGATGCACGTCGCCGTCGACCCGCGGCCCGCCCGTATCCGCGCCGGCCGGCCGAGCCCGGAGACCCGCGAGTGGCTGCGCGCGGAGAGCCGGCCGCTGATCGACGGCATCGAGCTGTCCGCCCCGTCGCACCTCGCCGTGGGCGCCTCGGCGGAGCCGGCCGCCACCGGCATCACCAGCGAGTTCGGTCTCAGGTTCCCGCTGCGCTTCCCCGCCAGCGTCACCTGGGGCGGAAGTTCCGGGCTGGTGGTCGCCACCTCCCCGGCGGCAGTACGGGATGCCCGCAGGTCCCAGCACACCCTGGCCGTACTCGACATGGCGTCCGGCACTTTGACGGCGCTGCGCTCGGGTGCCGTGACCGTCACGGTGTCCGCGGGCGGTCTGACGGCCTCGGCGGACATCACCCTCGGCTGAGGCTGAGGCCGCTGTCGGCGGGTGGGCAGGCACCGCTCACCCGCCGACCCCGTCGCCCACCTGCCCTGTCGTACCGGCGCGCTCCGGTTCGCGGGGTCCACCGCCGGACCGCCTTGCACGTGTCTTTCGTGCTTCTGTCACCGGCCTGCCGTTCGTGGCGCCGCAAATTGCGAAGGTGGTGCAATAACAGTCCTCGTGCAACAGCCCTGTTGAAAGGGAGGAACACCAGCGATGACTGTCACCTCGACCGCGGCCTCGCCGCCCGCCCCGGCGGCCGCGGCGCCTCCCGGACGCTTCGCCCGCATCCGCGCCGCGCTCACCCCGGACGAGTGGCGCCGCCTCGGCGGCATGGCCGCGTTCGTGCTGCTGCTGCACGTGGTCGGGTGGTTCGTCCTGGTGGGGCTGGTGGCGCCGCAGCATCTGTCCACCGGGGGCAAGGGGTTCGGCGTCGGCGTCGGCGTGACCGCCTACACCCTGGGCATGCGGCACGCCTTCGACGCCGACCACATCGCCGCCATCGACAACACGACCCGCAAGCTGATGGGCGAGGGCAAACGGCCGCTGTCGGTGGGCTTCTGGTTCTCCCTCGGCCACTCCTCGGTGGTCTTCGGCCTGGCCTTCCTTCTCGCGTTGGGCGTCAAGGCGCTCGCCCTGCCCGTGGAGAACCAGGACTCCGGGCTGCACACCGTGACCGGCCTGGTCGGCACCTCGATCTCCGGCGGATTCCTCTACCTCATCGCCGTCGTCAACCTGGTGGTCCTGGTCAAGCTGGTGAAGATCTTCCGCGGAATGCGGACCGGCGGCTACGACGAGGCCACCCTGGAGGAGCACCTCAACAGCCGCGGGCTGATCAACCGGCTGCTGGGCCGGGTGATGCGGCGGATCGACAGCCCCTGGAAGATGTATCCGATCGGGCTGCTGTTCGGACTCGGCTTCGACACCGCCACCGAGGTCGGGCTGATGGTGCTGGCCGGTACCGGCGCCGCGTCCGGGCTGCCGTGGTACGCGATCCTGGTGCTCCCGGTGCTGTTCGCCGCGGGGATGTCGCTGCTGGACACCATCGACGGCGCCTTCATGAACTTCGCCTACGACTGGGCCTTCGCCCGGCCGGTGCGCAAGATCTACTACAACATCACCATCACCGGCCTGTCCGTGGCGGTGGCGCTGCTGATCGGCACCGCCGAACTGCTGGCGCTCTTCGCCGACCGGCTGGACCTGCACGGCGCCTTCTGGGACTGGGTGTCAGGGCTCGACCTCAACACACTGGGGTTCGTGATCGTCGGCCTCTTCGTGGCCGTCTGGCTGGTCGCCCTCCTGGCCTGGCGCTGGATCCGATTCGAGGAAAGGTGAACTCCGTGGACTCCGCGGCGAACCACAATGACGGTGAACCGGACCTCGGGCTGGTCAGGGAGCTCGCCGACATCGCCCGGGCCAGTGGCGCGGGTGGCAGCACCACCGCCGACAGCGCCTCGCGGACCGCTCCGGGCGGCCCCGGCGACGGCCGCCCGCTGGCCACGGTCGAGGTGGTGACGAGCGACGACATGCACCGCGTCGAGACCGTCACGCTGTCCGGACTGTCCGGATTCTCCGGCCCGTCGGGTGCTCCGGGCGCCTCCGGCGCCGCCAGTGCAGCCGACGTCCTGCCGGCCGACACCGCCAGTGTCGTACGCGCGGTGGTGTGCGCCTATCTCGACCTGGCGGGCTTCAAGGAGGGCCGGGCGCGGCTGACGGTGGCGCTGTCCGACGGGGCGGCGGAGGTCGTCAAGTGCACGCTCCAAGGGCCCGGCACCCCCTGACACCAGGCAGGACGCCGGACGGGAACGTGACGGAACCGGATCGGGAACGGCAGACGGCATCGTGCTCGTCACACAAGATCTACCGCTCAACCTGGTTACGTGAAAGGAACGTCCCATGCGTCACTCATCCCGGGTCCTGCGCGGTGCCCTGACCGGCACCGCCCTCATACTGGGCGCCCTCGGCGTCCTCGGCGGGCACCAGCTCGGTGCCACCGCGATCGGCCGGACGGCCACGCACACCTCGGCGCCCGTCGTCGCCGACGGGGTGTTAGGGGACACCGAGGATGACCAGGGCCCCACCGGCACCGGTCCCGCGAAGGGCTGACGCTCCCCCCGCGAAGGGCTGACGGCTCAGAAGCGGCGGCGGCCCGGCGGAAGATCCAGCTCCGTGAAGATGTCTTCCGCCGCGGCCTCCCGCCGCTCCGCGTCCGCCCCGCGCCCCAGGCCCCGTAGCGCGTCGGCCATCCCCGCCAGCGCGTACGCCTGCTCGACCCGGAACTCCAGTGAGCGGGCCGCCTCTTCGGCGCAGGTGTGCAGGCCCAGCGCCCGTTCGGGCTCGCCGGCCAGCAGCCAGTAGCGGCCGACCATGTTCTGCACCTTGCTCCGCCGCAGCTGCGAGCCGTTGTCCCGCACCAGCTCCATCGCCCGCTCCGCGAACTCGCGGGCCCGCCCGGTGTCCGCGCGCAGGTGCGCGACCGCGGCCGAGGCGGCGAACACCAGCGCCATGTGCCCGTGGTCGCGCAGGTCCTCGCACAGCGCGCGGGCGTGGACGAGATGGTCCTCGGCGGCGTCGAGGTCCCGCAGCCCGAGCAGCGCCAGCGCCAGATCGGTACGGGCCATCAACTCGTTCTCGTGGCGGCCGAGTTCCGCGCACCGCTCGATGGCGAGGCGGGCCGCGTCCGCGGCTTCCGCGTACCGCCCCCACTGCTCGTAGAGGGTGCTCAGCAGGGTGAGGCTCTCGGCCTCGGCGCGGCGGTCGCCCAGGTCGCGCTCGCAGGCGATCGAGCGCTCCAGGTGCACCAGCGCCTCGGCGAAGCGGCCCAGGAGGCTCTTGAGCTGTCCCAGGGTGCTGTCGCTGTGCGCCATCGTCAGCCGGTCGCCGAGGCGTTCGGCGATCTCGCGGCTCTCCTCCGCGATGGTGATCCCCTCCGCGAGGTGCCCCAGCTTCCAGCACGCCACCCCGAGGTTGGACAGGCTCACCGCGAGCAGCGCGGGATCGCCCAGCCGCCGCGCCGCGGCCACGGCCGTCATGCCGAGCCGCCGGAACTCCTCCAGGTGTCCCCGGGCGCTGAGTTGGAAGGCGAGGTTGCGCACCAGCAGGACGGTGTGCCGGTCGAGCAGGAGCTGGTCGGAGAGCGCGACCCCGGCCCGTAGCGTCTCCTGCTGGCGGGCGAACCAGTCGGCCGCCGCGGCGCTGTCGGTGAACCGCAGCAGCGGGGTGGCGGGGGCCGCGAGACCCGACGGGAGGGTCCGGCGGCCGGGGAACATCACCTGGCAGGCGGCGTCGGTGGCGTGCAGGTAGTGGTCGACCAGACGGCGACCCGCCGCGGTGTGCTCCGCCGCCGGTGACGACAGGCTCTGCGCGAAGCTGCGCACCAGGTCGTGGAATCCGTAGAGTCCGATGTCGGGCTGCTGGAGCAGATGCGCGTCCAGCAGCGACTCCAGGACGCCTTCCGACTCCCGCGGGGAGACGTCGAGCAGCGCTCCGGCCGCCCACGCGTCGATGTGCCCGCCCGGATGCACGGCCAGCAGCCGCAGCGCCTCCCGGCCGGGTCCGCTCAGCGCCTGGTACGACAGCCGCAGCGTGGCCGCCACGCTGCGCTCTCCCGAACTCAGCTCGTCCAGCCGGTTGGTCTCGTCGGAGAGCCTGCCGACCAGGTACTCCAGCGTCCAGCGGGGCCGGTTGCGCAGGCGGGCGCTGGCGATCCGCAGCGCCAGCGGCAGCCGCCCGCACAACTCGGACAGCTCCCTCGCGGCCTCCGGCTCCGCGTCGATCCGTGCGTCGCCGAGCAGCTCGCGCAGCAGGTCGGCGCACTCGCCCGCGGGCATCTCCCGCAGCGACAGCCACTGCGCCGAGTCCAGGTCCACCAGGCGCGCCCGGCTGGTGGCGAGCACCAGGCACCCCGGGTGGTTGGGGAGCAGCGCGCGGACCACCGCGGTGTCCGCGGCGTTGTCGAGCAGGAGCAGCATGGTCCGCCCCGCCGTCACGGCCTGCCACAGGGCGGCGCGGGCCGCGAGGTGTTCGGGGATACGGTCGCCCGGCACGCCGAGGGTGCGCAGCAGCGAGTCCAGGGCCTCCGGTACGGAGAGCGCCTGGGCCGAACTGTGCCCGCGCAGATCGATGTAGAGCTGCCCGTCCGGGTACGCGTCGGCGAGCAGATGGGCCGCGTGCACGGCCAGCGAGGTCTTGCCGCTGCCGCCCATGCCGTCCACCGCGAGGATCCGCGAGTGGCTGCCCTGCGGCGTCCTGACGTGGCCGAAGTTGCCCGCCGCCTTCAGCAGGACCGCCAACTCGTGGTCGCGGCCGGTGAAGTCGGCCAGGTCGGAGGGGAGGGTGCACGGCGCCGGGGCCGGTGGCTGGCTGGCCGAGGCGTCCCGCGACGGCGCCGGGGGAGTGGCCCGCGGTGCCTCAGGGGGCGGGGGCAGGTCGAGACCGGGGCTCGTACGCAAGATGTCCTCGTGGATACGGGCCAGTTGCGGGCCCGGCTCGATCCCCAGCTCCTCGACGAGGATGTCGCGGGCGCGGCCGAACTCGTCCAGCGCCTCGGCCTGACGGCCCGAGCGGTACAGCGCGAGCATGAGCTGGGTGCGCAGCGACTCGCGCAGCGGGTTGGCGTCGACCAACGCCCGCAGGTCGGCCACGATTTCGGCCGCCTCGCCGAGGCCGAGGCAGGTCTCGTAGAGCTGTTCCGCGCAGGCCAGCCGCTGTTCCTCCAGCGCGGTGACCGCGGCGGCGATCACCTGGGACTCGGCCAGTTCCGGAAGCATCGGGCCGCGCCACAGGTCGAGGGCCCGGCGCTGGAGCACGGCCGCCTCCCGTAGCCGGTCGGCCCCCGCCGCCGCTCTCGCCGCCGTCCGTAACGCGCCGAAGTCGCCGAGGTCCGACTCGCCCGCCAGCAGTTCGGCGCGGTACCCGGGGCCGTCGGTGACGAGGACCGCGTCACCACCGGGGATACGGCGGCGCAGATCGGCCACGGCTTTGCGTACCTGGTGGGCGGCGGTCGCGGGCGGTTCCTCCACCCAGGCGGCGTCCACCAGCCGGGGAATCGGCAGAACTCGGTCCGGATTCAACAACAACGTTGTCAGGATCCGTTTCTGCAGCAATCCGCCGACCGCGACCCGCTTGCCATGGGACCAGCATTCCAGCGGTCCCAGCACGTTGAAGCGCAACTGCCTGCCGGATCCGGCGCTCGCCGCCACTCTTGCCCCCACCCACGTACCAACGCGTCCACCCCCGATGTGGATCTCCAACGGTACTGGATCGGGAATGGAACGGGACGAGCCGCGAACAGACTCCCTCGCAGAACAGTCAGCGTCCGGCCGTCCCTTCAGCCGGTCGGTTTCGCGCGGATCGGAGAAGCCTCGTGTTGATCAGCGTCCTCGGTCATCTCCGTCTCGGCGAGGGGTCACCCCCCGCGCCGCTGAAGTCCTCTCGCCTGCGGAGCCTGGTCACCGCCCTCGCGCTCAACGAGGGCGCGACGGTCTCCCAGGAGGCCCTGTCGGCATGGGTGTGGGGAGAGGAGGAAGGTCCCGTCAATGTCTCCGGCTCGATCTACACCTGTGTGAGCAGGCTCCGCGACGAGCTGGTGCGCCGCGGGCACCCGGAGCTGTCCGCGGCCATCACCACCAGCACCCACGGCTACACCCTGTGCTGGGACCGCTCGCAGATCGACGCGTCCGCGTTCGAGGACGCGTTGACCAAGGCCCGGATCCGGCACAGGGCAGGTGAGTTGGCCGAGGCGCTGCAGCTCATCGAGAGCGCGCTGCGGCACTGGGCGGGTTCCGCCCTCGCCGACATCCCGCCGACCGGGCCGGTCGAGCGGGCCAGCGCCCATCTCGAAGAGGCCAGGTTCAGCGCGGAGATGGAGGAGATATCCATCAACCTCAAGCTGCGCCGCCCGGCCGAGGCACGGGAAAAGGCAGTCGGCCTCGCGGTGAAATACCCGCTGAGCGAATCGGTTTCGCAAGTGACGATGGTGGCCCTGGAACAGAGCGGCCGGCGTGGCGAAGCGCTGACCCACTACCGGAGCCTGCACAAGCGTCTCGCCGACGAATTGGGGATATCGCCGAGCCCGGCTCTCGGGCATCTCTACACCCGGATCCTGCACGGCGAGTCGTTGCTCAGCAGCGCTTCCCCCGTTCCCCCATAGACGCTACGGGGACTTCCTCGGCTTCCGCCGCTCGCCCGGCATCCCGCGCTCGCCCGGCTTCGGCCGCTCGCACGGCTTCGACCGCTTCGACGATCTGCGCGTATCCCGTGCAGCGGCAGACATTCCCGGCGAGGGCCGCCCGTACGTCCGCGGCCAGTCCCGGGTCGGTGAGATAGGCCGAGGAGGCGCACAGCATGCCAGGAGTGCAGAACCCGCACTGCGCCGCGCCGCAGCGGACGAACTCCTCGACCAGCCGCCGCCCGGTCGGCGCGTCGGCGACGTGTTCCGCGGTCGACACGGCGGAACCGCCGGGCAGCAGGGCGGTGAGCGTGGTGCAGGCGAGGACCGGACGCCTGTCGAGCAGCACCGTGCAGGCCCCGCAGTGCCCCATCTCGCAGCCCGCCTTGACCGACGTCACCCCGAGGTCGTCACGGAGCCAGTCGAGCAACCGGCGTCCGTCGGACGGCCCTTCGACCTCGCGGCCGTTCACCGTCAGCTTCACCGTCGGCCCCGCGTTCGGCCCCACCGTCGTCGCGGCGTCCATGGCGTCCCCTCCTCGGCGACCGGATCGTCCTCCGGCCCTTCGACCGGCTCACACCACGACGTTACGACCAGACCCTTTCACCGCCCTTTTGACCATCTGTCCGGGTCCGCACCGGACCGCGGACCGCTCGGAGGAGAACCGACCCGCCATGAGAACCCTCAAGCGCCGCGTCTCCCGCCTCAGCAAACTGGCCGCCGACCTGCACTGCTGGTCCATCCGCGACGCGGTGCGGGCGGAGGGCTGGGAAACGCCCTCGGGCCCGCTGCGCACCGGCGGCGGCTGGTTCCGAGGCCCCGCCCTGCACGACATCACCTGCCCCGACATCACCGTCCCCGCGGACTGGTCACTGTCCGGCACACGACTCGAACTCGCCCCGGGGGGACACGGAAAGATCACCCTGCTCGGCAGCAACGGCGTCGAGTACGTCCGCCCCGTCGGCCAACGGCACCTGCGCTTCGCCCTCCCGGACCGGCGGCTCTCCGCACACCTCAAACTGGCGCCGCTGCGGGCGAGTTCGGGCCACCTCACCCCGGAGGCGCGCTGGTCCGCCCGGCTGATCCACCTCGACACCGACGTGCTGCGCCTGTGCCGCCTGCTGCTGCTCGTCGCCGACCTCGCACGGTTCCTCGACGGCGACGGCGACGGGGGCGGTGACCGTGACCGCCACGACGGCCCGCTCGCCCTACGGCTGGTCGAAGCCGCCGAGGCCGCGCTCGCCCGGCTGCGCTGGCCCAGCGCCTCGGCCGAGGTGGTCGGTCGGCTCGCCGGACGCGAGAAGCTCGGAAAGCTCTGGAACGCCGTGGGATTCGACCCCGTCGCCGCCCCGCTGTCGCCCGCCACCTCTGCCTCCGTCACCGCCGCGACCGGGGAACTGCTCGCCGAGCTGGCCTCGTTGCAGGCCGGCCGGGAACTGCCCGGCAGCGTCATGCTGCTCGGCTACGCGCACACCGACCTGGCCTGGCTGTGGCCCGAGGCGGTGACCCGCGAGGCGGTGGACGGCCAGTTCGGGGCGGCGGTGCACCAGCTCACCGCGCACCCGGAGTTCCACTTCGGCCAGTCCAGCGCGGGCGTCTACGAGGCCGTGGAACGCCGTGCGCCCGCGCTGTTCGACCGCGTACGCGCCCATGTGGCCACCGGCCGGTGGGAGTTGCTGGGCGGGATGTGGACCGAGCCGGACGTGAATCTGCCGTCGGGTGAATCGCTGGTCCGGCAACTCCTGCACGGGCAGCGGTACTTCCAGAGCCGCTTCGGGCGGCGCGCGACGGTCGGCTGGTTCCCCGACAGCTTCGGCTTCCCCGCCACCTTGCCGCAGATCCTGGCGGGTGCGGGCATCCACTCCTTCTACACCACCAAACTGCGCCTCCAGGAGGTGCACGACTTCCCGCTCACCCTGTTCCGCTGGGAGGGCGCCGACGGCACGGCCGTCACGGCGTACTCGTCCGCGGGCAGCCACGGCTACCAGGGGGCGCCGCAGCCCGCGGTCGTCTTCGACGCCTGGAACCACCAGGGCCAGCGCGACCTGTACCCGCTGGCCCTGCAACTCCTCGGCCACGACGGCGCGGTGGGGCCGACCGACGAGGACATCGAGACCGCCGAACTGCTCGCCCGCCTGCCCGGCACCCCCGACACGGCCTTCGGTGCCGCGTCGGACTTCTTCACCGGTGTGCGCGAGAAGATCGACGCCGGCGAGATGCCGGTGCATCGCGGGGAGCTGTACCTGGAGGCGCACCGGGGCACGTACACCGCCCAGGGCAGGACGAAGTCCGCGGGGCGCGACGCCGAGTGGTCGCTGATCACGGCGGAGGTGCTGCAGTCCCTGCACGCGCTGGTCGGCGGCAGCCCCGTAGCCGAGACCGAGACCGACGACTGGCGGACGTTGCTGGACTGCCAGGCGCACGACGTCATCACCGGGGTGAGCATCGCCGAGGTGCACACGGACGCCGAGACCCGGCTGCGCGACATCGCCGCACGGGCCCATGAACGGCAGCGTGCGACCACCCGGCTGCTGGCCGAGGCCGTCGCCCCGCGGGGCGAGACGCCCGGTATCGCCGTCGCCAACCCGACGCTCTCGGCGCGCCCGCTGCGGCTGCGCCTCCCGGCCGACTGGAACATCGGCCAGCGCGTCGGTCCCGACACCCGCGTGCTCACCGCGCCGGACCCGCTGCCCCCGCTCAGCGTCAGCTGGCGCGCACCGGCCGCGGAGGTACCCGCCCCGGCCACCGCGACCTCCACGGACGCCGGGGTGGTGCTGGAGAACTCCGAGGTGCGCCTGCTGGTCGGCGCGTCCGGCGGGATCGACCAGCTGCAGGACAAGCGGACCGGGCGTCAGGTGCTGTCGGGGCCGGGCAACGTTCTGACGGCGTGGCTGGACCGGCCGCACTTCTGGGACGCCTGGGAGCTGTCGGCGGAGTACCGCGGCTGCCCGCTGGAAGACCTGGTCTGCGAGTCCGTGGAGACCGTCGAGTCCGGGCCGCACCGCGCGGCCGTACGGATCCGGCACCGCTTCCGGGACAGCACCGTGGTGCGGGAGATCCGGCTGTGGGCGGGTTCCGCCAGGGTCGACGTGCACACCGAGATCGACTGGCACGAGCGCCGGGTCGCGCTGCGCGTCGCGTTCCCCGTCCCGGCCGAGTACGCCGACGCGCTCTTCGAGTGCCCCTACGGCGTGGTGCACCGGCCCACGTCGTCCGAATCGGCGGACAGCGACGCCCAGTTCGAGGTCCCCGGCCAGCGGTTCGCCGCGGTCGCGTCGGCCGACGGCGGGATCGCGCTGCTCAACAACGGCCGCTACGGGCACCGGATCAGGCACGGAGAACTCAGCCTCACCCTCCTGCGCAGCCCGGTGTTCCCCGATCCGTCGTGCGACGAGGGGCGGCAGAGCGTCGACTACGCGCTGCTGCCCTACCGCGGCGGCTGGCTGGAAGGCGGCGTCCTGGCCGAGGCCGAGGACCTCAACGCCCCGCTGGTGGCCGAGCGTTGGCCGCTGGACGAGCCGGGGACCTGGCAGACGCTGGGCTCCTCGGGCCTGCCGCTGGGCCTCGGCGCATTCAAACCGGCCGAGGACGGCGACGGGCTGGTCCTGCGCGTCTACGAACCGGCCGGTCATCCCGGGACCGCGCGCATCGAGCCGCCCGAGGGCTGGCGGATCCACGAAGAGCTGGACCTGCTGGAGGACTCCGCCGGTGTCCCCGGGTTCGACTTCCGCCCGCACCAGATCAGGTCCTGGCGGCTCCTGCCGGAAAGGGAAGCGCGATGAACTCGACATTCCGCGACAGAATGCTGCTGCTGAAACTCCTGCCCGCGTCCGGGTGGGCGCCGGTGACGGCGCTCGTGGCGGTGCAGGCCGCCGGCGCCCTGATGCCCGCGCTCACCGCGCTCGCCATGGGATTCCTGGTGAGCAGGGTGGCGCACGGCTCCACGGCCGTGGCGCTGCCGCTGCTGGCTCTCGGCGGGGCGTTCCTCGTCAGCCGCCTCACGCAGGAACTGACCGTGCCGCTCACGTATCTCGTCACCCAGCGCATCGACGGCGCGCACCGCGCCGAGCTGGTCAGGCTGGTCGCCGGCAGCCCCACCATCGACCCGCTGGAACGCGGACGGGTACGGGAACTGCTGCGGCTCTCGCGCGGCGAGCGCGAGTTCTGGGGCGAACGCACCCCGGGGCAGGGCGCGGTGGCCCAACTCGACTTGACCACACGGTACTTCGGGCTCGTCGCCTCCTGCGCCGTACTGCTCGGCTACGCGTGGTGGCTCGTGCCCGTGATCGTCGGCCCCGCCATGCTGTGCCGGGCGAAGTGGCGCCGGGAGTTCACCAGCAGCCTGTCCATGGACCGGGTCGGGGTGAAGGAGGAGATCAGGGCCCGCCACTGGACGAATCTGGCGACCGAGTGGACCGGTGGAAAGGAGGTCCGCACCTTCGGTCTGGCCGACTGGGCCGTCGGCAAGGCGCACGGCCATGTCCTGGCGCAGTGCGAACCGGCATGGGCGTCCGGCGAGCGCAGTGCCCGGGGCCAGTGGATCATCGCCCTCATCGTCGGCCCGCCGCTGCTCGCGGCCTATCTGCTGGTCGTCCACGGCACGCTGGACGGCTCGCACACGGTCGCCGCACAGACGGTCGTCCTTTCCACCATCTGGTCCGTGCTGAACACCCTCAGCTTCTCCGACGCCCTGGAGATCGACGGCGCCGTCCCCGGGGTGAAGGCCGGACTGGAACTGCGGGACGAACTGCGGCCGGCGGCGCGGCCCGCAGCCGAGGTGAGCACCGGCGGCGCGACCGCCCCGCCGACCGGCCCGCCGGTCATCCGCTTCGAGGACGTCACCTTCCGCTACCCGGGCACCAGCCGGGCCGTGCTCGAAGGCGTGACCCTCACCCTCCACCCCGGTGAACTGCTCGCCCTCGTCGGCCTCAACGGCGCGGGCAAGTCCACCCTCATCAAGTTGCTCTCCGGCCTCTACCGGCCGACATCCGGCCGGATCACCGTCGACGGGGTCGACCTGGCGCGGATCGCCCCCGAGGAGTGGCGGCGCCGACTGACCGTCGTCTTCCAGGACTTCGTCCGCTATCCGCTGTCCCTCGCCGACAACGTCTCGCTCGGCGCGGGCGACATCGCGCCCGACCCGGACCTCATCCGGCGCGCGGTGAGCGACGCCGGATTCGACCGTGTCCTCGCCGGTCTGCCCGACGGGCTCGACACCCCGCTGGCCCGCTCCCGGCGCGGCGGCGTCGACCTGTCCGGAGGGCAGTGGCAACAGGTCGTCCTGGCCCGCGCGCTGTACGCCGCCGGGAGCGGCGCGGGACTGCTGGTGCTCGACGAACCCACCGCCCATCTCGACGTCAGGACCGAACTCGACATGTTCCAGCGCATCCAGGAACGGCGCGGCACGGCGGGAGTCGTGCTGATCTCCCACCGGCTCTCCACCGTACGCAGCGCCGACCGCATCGTGCTCCTCGACGGCGGCCGTATCACCGAGGACGGCACGCACGACGCACTCATGGCCAAGGACGGCACGTACGCGGAGCTGTTCACCATCCAGGCCGAACGGTTCGCCCACGGCTACGACGACCGGTTCGAGGGAAGTGCGTCATGACCCGAGCGACCCGCTACATCGGCTTCTGGTGGGAGATCCTGCGGGCCACCTGGCGGCAGGCCCCCGTCCTGACGGTGCTCAACTTCGTCCTGGAGACCTGCGCGCTGGGGGCCGGCATCGGCATGGCGCTGGCCTTGCGCGCCGCCGCCGAGGGCGCCGCCCAGCACGCCACCGGCGAGGCGGTGACCGGCGCGGTGGGCGCCGCCCTGGCCGGGACCGCGACGCTGGTGGTGACCCGGCTGCGCGACCTCGTCGGCAGTTTCCTGATCGTGGAGAAGCTCGGCCCCGGCTGGCTGGAGAGCCGGATCAACGCCGAGATCGCCGGACTCGAGGGCATCGAGCACCTGGAACGCAACGAGTTCCTCGACCGCATCGGGCTGCTGCGCAACTCCTCCTGGGACCTGGTCGCCGGCCTGTGGACGGCCGTGCGCACGGTCTTCGCGATGATCCAGCTCGCGGCCGTCATGCTGCTGCTGGGCAGCGTCTCGCCCTGGCTGCTGGCGCTGTTCGCGCTGGCCGGCTTCCCGCTGTGGTGCGACGGGCGCGCCCGCAGGGCACTGAACCGGGCGCAGTCCGCCACCGCCGAGCAGTTCCGGCTGCAGCGCGGCCTGTTCGAGCTCGCCACCGATGTCGCCGCGGGCAAGGAGATCCGTACCAGCGGCGCCGTCCCTGCGCTGGTGGAGCATCAGAACCGGGCGTGGCAGGCCGCGGTGAGCGGGCGGATGCGCGCCCGGCTGCGCGCCTGCTGGTGGCGGACGCTCGGCTGGGGCATCTTCACCGCGGGCTTCCTCGGGGCGCTGGCGGTCGTCGTACGGCACCCCGCCCGGGACTCCGCGACCCTGGGCGACGTGGTCATGGCCGTCACGCTCGCCGCCTCCATGCAGCAGACCGTGCAGTCGGCGGTGGGCCAGCTCGTGAAGACGATGAGCTCAGGGCTGGTGGTGGAGCCGTATCTGTGGCTGCGCGAGTACGCGGAGGAGGACCGGCGGCGTGTCACCGGTGTGGCGTCCCCGCCCGAGGCGCTGCGCCGCGGCATCGAACTGCGCGGCCTCGGCCACACCTATCCCGGTACGGGACAGCCGGCGCTCGTGGACCTCACCGTCAGCCTGCCGGCCGGCTCGGTCGTCGCTGTGGTCGGCGAGTACGGCTCGGGCAAGACCACCCTGGTCAAGCTGCTGCAGAAGTTCTACCGGCCCACGCAAGGGTGCGTCACCGTCGACGGGGTGGACCTGGCCGAGCTGGACACCGCGCAGTGGCGGGCCCGTAGCAGCGCCGCCTACCAGGACTTCGGCCGCTACCCCCATGTGACGTTCGCCGAGGCGGTCGGTATGGGGGACCTCCGGCTCGCCGACGACCCCGCGGCGGTCGCCCAGGCCGTCGCGGACGCCGACGCCGACCGTATCGTCGAGCGGCTGCCGGACGGCTACGCCACCACCCTGGGGGTGGCCTTCGGCGGTATCGACCTGTCCGAGGGGCAGTGGCAGAAGACCGCGCTGGCCCGGGCGTCGATGCGCAGGACGCCCCTGCTGTTCGTCATGGACGAGCCGACGGCGTCCCTGGACGCCCCCAGCGAACACGCCATCTTCGAGCGGTACATGGAGCGGGCCCGCCTCCTGGCGGCCACCACCGGTGCGATCACCGTGATCGTCTCGCACCGCTTCTCCACCGTCGCGGGCGCCGACCTCGTCCTCGTCCTGGACCACGGCCGTCTGGTCGAGCACGGCACCCACCACGAACTGCTGGCGGCGGACGGCAAGTACGCCGAGCTGTACGGGATCCAGGCCCACGCTTACGCGCGTACTCCAGCCCGTTAGGTCCCCGCGCTCATGGCCACGGCCCGGTCCGGCAGAATCTGCCGGACCGGGCCGTGGCCATGTGCCCCAGTGGTGCTACTGGTTGCTGACGGGCGCGTCCTTGTCGATGGGCTCGGCGGCGGAGACCCAGTCGCGTTCCATCGCCCCGCCGCGCGGCACGTCCGCCCACGCGCCGACGAGCTCGGCCCACCGCCGGGTGGCCTCGGGCAGGTCAGCGGCGGCGAGCAGGTCGCTGAGGGCGGTGTAGTTCTTCATGGCGAGCTCACGGCACTCCTCGACGTCACCGACGCGGGCACCCGGGTAGTTCTCCTCGATGGCGGCCACCATGATCTCGGCGTTGATGAAGCGGGCGCCGGCCTCCTTGCGTACCGTCTGCGAGACGGCGAGCGCTTCCTGCTCGCCGCGTCCTGACAGCACCCGCATGCCGTTGAACAACGCGCCCCGGGAGACGCACCCCCAGAACCCGTAGGCGAAACCGAGGGTCCCCTCCAGCGCCAGGTGGGAGATCTCGTGCGGCACCACGTGGTCGTGGTCGGTCTCGGCGACGTGCATCTCGACGCCGTCGTCGAGGATCGCGGTGACGAGGTGGCCGCCGGTCTGCTGCTTCACGAGTCGGATTCGCATGAGTCAGTTCCCTTTCTCGGTGTCAACGGGGGACGGGCCGGCCGAGCGGCCGGCGGTGGTGTCAAGGAGCGCCTCGAGGGCGAGTCGCCCCTGCCGCCGGACGAGCCAGCGGAGGTATGCGGCGTCGGCGGCGCCCGGCCCGATCAGGGGGGCGGGCGCCTCGACGGCGAGAAGGTGCGGGGGGATGTCGGGGCCCGCGACGGCCAGGCGGACACGGCCCCCGGCGAACCGGCAGGCCGCGACCGTGGCCAGCGGCGGACCCGCGCCCTGGCTGCGGGTGGTCTTGCGGAACACCGCGCCCAGCGGCGTCTCGTGCCAGCGGAAGCCGAGCACCACCGCGCCGCGCGGCTCACCGGCGGCGAGCGCGTCGGCCAGCGGGGTCCACCCGCGGGGGCGGCCGGGAGCCAGCAGCTCCACCTCGGCGCCGAGCGCGAGCAGGGCCGCCGCCAGGCAACCGGGCGCTGCCTGGGCCACGTTGCCGCCGACGGTCGCGAGGGAGCGGACGGCGGGCCCGGCCACCGACCGTGCGGCGGCGCGCAGCGGCTGCGGAACGCGGGGATCGGTTGCCAGTGTGTGGAGGGTCGCCGCCGCGCCGCAGCCCAGGCGGTCCGCTGAGGCCAGCCCCTCGACACCGGCCAGCAGCACGGCGGTCGCGGGGCGGGTCCTGGGGTCGGCCCAGCGCGGTACCTCAAGGGTTCCACCGCCGACCGGTACGGCATCGGGCCGGTCGCGCAGGACGCGGGCCAACTCGGCGACGCTGGTGGGGGCGACCACCTCCGGGACCGTCATGGCGGGCCTCACGCGTCCGCGGCGTCGGCGCCGCCCGGCAGCAGGGGCCATACGGTCGCCGGGCGCAGGGGAGTGGCCCCGCTGCGGGCGCCGACGGCGTTGCGGACGGCGTTGCCGACGGCCGCGGTCACCGGGATGATCGGCAGCTCGCCGATCCCGGAAGGGGCGGTGCGGGCGGACTCCTGGAAGACGACGCGGATCGCGGGCACGTCCCCGGCCCGGGGCACGCCGTGCTGCAGCAGGCCCGTGGGACCGCGCCCGTCGGGGCCGCAGGTCCAGCGGTCGACGCAGGCCAGGCCGATGCCCTGGGCGATGCCGCCGGTCACCTGACCGCGGGCGCCCTGCCGGTCGACCACCTGGCCGCAGTCCACCGCCATGACCGCGTCGTGCACGGCCACCTGCCCGGACTCCGGGTCGACGCCCACCACGACCCGCAGGGCGGCGTAGGCCGCACCGGGGTCGGGGGCGTCGGCCGAGGCGGTGGCGGACAGGCCGCCGGGGAACGCCTCGGGGACCGACAGTAGGACCTTCCCGGTCGTCGCGTGCAGCACGTGCGGCCAGCGCAGGCGCAGCGACTCGGCCGGGAGCGACAGCAGCGGTGCGGCGTCCGCGCGGACCCGCCCGGCGAAGGCCGCGGCCGCGTCCCGGGCCGCCAGGCCACCGACGAAGACGGAACGCTGCGCCGTACTCCCGATGTCGGCGCCCCGGTCGGTGTCTCCCGCCAGCACGTCGATGGACTCGGGATCCGCGCCGATCTCCGCGCCCGCGAGGACCGCGAGGGCGTGGCTGGAGCCCGTCCCGCTGTCGCAGGTCCCGGTGGTGAGGGTGAGCCGGCCGCCGGGGCGCATCGCCAGCGTGCAGCGGCTGCGGTCCGGCGGGTCGAGGGAGGTCACGCTGTGCTTGACGGCCACGCTCCAGCCGGTGCCGACGAGTTCGCCGCGGGACGACGGCGGGCGGTGGGCCGGGGTCGCGGCGACGGCGTCGAGGCAGGCGGCCATCGGCGGCGCCACGTTGCGGCGGCGCAGGTCGAGGGGGTCGATGCCGAGCTTCTCGGCGGCCTGGTCCATCAACTGCTCGATCGCGTGGTTCGCCTCCGCCACCCCGTAGCCCCGATAGGCGCCCGCGGGCACGGTGTTGGTGGTCACCGCCATGCCCTCGTAGAAGTGGTGCGCCCGCGCGTAGACGGCGGGCAGGTGGCCGCCGACGCCGCTGAGGACATGCGGCGTGTGGGAGGCGTAGGCGCCCGAGTTGAGCACGGCCGAGGTGTGGCTGGCGACGAGGATCCCCTCCTCGGTGAACCCCAGCCTCGCCCGGATACGGCCCTCGCCGCGGATCCGGGCGACGCCCAGCTCCTCCTGGCGGGTGTAGGACAGCCGGACGGTGCGCGACAGGCGCAGGCTGAGCCAGCAGGCCAGCGCCTCCTCGTACATCTCCTGCTTGCCGCCGAAGCCGCCGCCCTCGTCGACCTTGCGCACCCGCAGCCGCCCGGTCGGGATGCCGAGGATCTCGCAGACGATGCGCTGGATCTCGATCGGGTTCTGGGTGTTGGTCCACAGCGTCACCCGGCCGTCGGCGGCGGTCCGCGCCGCGCAGGCGTGCGGGTCGAGGTTGCCGTGCGAAGCCCCCGCGAAGGAGAAGGCGTTCTCGACCCGGACCGGGCAGCGGGCGAGCAGTTCCAGGGTGCGGGGGTCGCCGAGCCGGACCACGCCCGCCCGGCGCCCGGTGCGCAGCGCGTCCCGCAGGGTGAGCACCGCGGCCTCCTCCGCCCACGTGACGGGCGCGGTGAGCGCCGCGTCCCTGGCCGCGGCCCGGCTGTCCGCGACGACGACGGCGACCGCGTCGCCGGCGAAGTTCGGCTCGTCCGTCAGAAGACGCATGTCACGGGCGCTCGGAAGCCGCGGATCCTCGGGCATCGCCGCCGAGTTGAAGGGTGTCCGCGGCACGTCGCCGGCGCGGAACACCGCCCGCACTCCCGGACGGCGGAGCAGCGACGCGCTGTCGAAGGCGGTGACGCGGGCGCGCGGGTACGGGCTGCGTACCACCGCCGCCCACAACTGGCCGGGGAAGCGCATGTCGTTCAGGAACAGGCGTCGCCCGCGGGCCTTTTCGGCGGTCCCTCGCGAACTCGGCATGTGGACCTCTCCGATAAGTGCGCTCACGTGCCTTCACGTGTGTGCGGAAACAGGCCCGACGTTACAAGGAGTTCCTTTCAAGGGTCTTTCCGCGTTCTCACCGCAACTCCGCGAGAAGTCGAAAGACGGTTGAAAGCGCATTGCCAGAACGCTCCATTAGATTTCTTCTCGACGGGCGGCCAAATGGTCGCAGTCGGCTACGACACAAGGAGTTCGATATGTCTGCAACCGCGATGCTGACCTGGGACGTCCCGACCGAGACCGTGGTGCCCGGCCACCACTCGGGTTCCGCCGACGACGTCCTGCTCGCCTGGGACGCCCCGGTCGAGTCGGCCGTGCCGAACAACCACTCGGACGACGACTTCACGATGAGCTGGGACGAGATCGCGTAAGTGCCTCAGTGACAACCTGGTGGAAGCGGCCGCTGGGCCGCTTCCACCGGGGCGTCGGGCGAATTCCGCCCTTCTGGCACGGACTTCCGGCTCCACCGGCCGTGCCCGCTCCACCAGCCCATCCCGTCCTTCCGATATCCGAGGTGGATGACATGCACCGTTGGGGTGATCTCGAGCGCGGCGACCCCACTCTGGCCGCATTGGGCCGACGCCTGATCAACGCCAGCGGTCGGGCCTTCCTGGCCACGAGCCGCAATGACGGCCGGCCCCGAATACACCCGATCTGCCCGTTCCTCACGCCCACGGGGCTGTACACGGGCATCATCCGGAGGTCTCCCAAGTGCCATGACCTCAGCGCCCGCGGGGACTTCGTCCTGCACGCGCTTCCCGGCCCCGGGGACGCGGAGTTCTGGGTCGAGGGCACGGCCCGGGCGGTCGGCGAGACCGACCAGAAGGAGCTGGCGGAGCAGTACCCGGCACTGGCCATGCCGACCGGCGACAAGCTGTTCGAGCTGGAGATCACGCAGGCACACGGAACGCTCTTCCACTCCGGTGAGAACCACGTTCCCGTTCCGGACCGACGTCACTGGCGGGGAGAGTAGAGATGCGACTCACCTATCTGGAGGTGAACCCGCTGGGGGACGGAAGTTGCTCGGTGGTCACCTCGACCGACCGCAGCTTCACCGTGCCGCTGCCCCTGGCGGACACGATCACCCTCATCGAGGGGCTGGAGAGCACCGGAGCTTCCGGTACGGAGGCCACCGAACACGCCCTGGCCGGTCCCGCGGCCGACCTCGCGCGGAGCGTCGGCCGCATGCTCGCCGAGGGCAAGAGCCTGCTCGCGGACCGCCCCGCTCGCCACGAGACCCGCCTGCCGCTGTTCACCCTCACGGGCAACGCGGAGCTGGCGGAGCAACTGCTGCGCCACATACCGGAGTCGGCCGAGGACAGCACCGGCACGGCAGCCGCGGACGGCGCGCGACCGGACGACGTCCCCTCCGTCCCCCTGCTGATCACCGGAAACGGGCTGGACGACCCGGCCTTCACCGCCGCGGTCCGGGACGCCGAGAACGCCGGACGCGGCTGGCTCCCGCTGCTGGTGGACCGCGGGCGCTTCTGGCTGGGACCGCTGCTCGGCGCGGGCTCCCACCTCGCGTACTCCGACTTCCGGGACCGGCTGCTGACGAACCTTCCGCCGGGCCGGACCCGGACCGGAGCCGTGGCGCTCGGCCGCTGGGCGCGGCCCTCGGCCGCCGACCTCACCTGGGTGATGGCCTGCGCGTGCGGCATGCTCGGACGGCTGCGCGAGGGCTTCCCCGTCGCCGTCGAGAACCACCAGGTGGAACTCGACCCCGCCACCGTGACGACCAGGCACCACCTGGTGCTCCCCTTCCCGGACGCGGACGGCGCGGAACGGCCGTCGGTGGCGCCCGGCACCCACACCCCCGAGGACCTCGTCGACGCCACCACAGGGGTCATCACCGAGGTCACCCGCGTCGCGTACCCGTCCTGCATCCCGTCCGGCCTGATCACCATCCACGCCCACGTGGCCAAGATCCCCCGGGTGCGCGAGTGGCAGACCGACCCGGTCGCGGCCGGCACGTCCTTCGTCTCGGAGCACGAGGCCCGGCAGGCGGCGATCGGCGAGGCCGTCGAGCGCTACGCCGCGAACGTGGTGCAGCCCCACATGATCCGTGAGGCCACCTGGGACGAAATGCGCGCCGCGGGGGAGTACGCCGTCGACCCCGACTCCCTGGTGCTCTTCTCGGACGAGCAGTACGCCGCTCCCGGCTTCCCCTTCGCCCCCTTCACCAGGGACTTCCGCACCTACTGGGTACGGGGCACCTCGCTGACCGAGGACCGGCCCGCCTGGCTCCCGGCGCAACTGGTGTACCCGAACTGGAAGTCGACGCACTACAGCGGGGACGCGGTCACCAACAACACCTTCTACCCCGGTGTCGCCGCCGGGCCGAACCCCGACTTCGCGATGGCCTCGGGGCTGGAGGAGGTGATCGAGCGCCACGCCACCATGGCCTGGTGGTCGCACGCCCAGCCGCTGCCGTCCGCGCAGGTGCCGCCGCATCTGGCGGCCGCCCTCGGCAGGGCCCCCGACCGCGACACCGGCCGCCAGCGCCACTGGCTCGTGCCGATCGACAACGCGTTCGGCGTACCGGTGATCGCCGGAGTCGTCGAGGACGTCCGCGAGAAGATCATCACCATCGGGTTCGCCGCCCGCCCCACGGCCGACGCCGCCGCGCTCAAGGCTCTCGCCGAGGCGCTGACCCTGCAGTACGGGGCCATCGATCTCGACCGGCAGCACGGTGGGTTCCGGCAGGCGGTGGACCGCGGCGAGCGCAGCGGACGGCGCATGAAGCCATGGCGCCGGGACCGCCGCTACCTCGACGACTACCGGGCCGACTTCCGCGATGTCGCCGACCTCATGTGCCAGCTCCAGGTCTCCCTCGACCCCCGGGTCCCCGACATCGTCCGGCCCTGGGTGGACACCCCGCGCGACCGCCGGCTCGATGAACTCCCCTCCCTCCCCGACCGGTCACTGGCCACCTACCGGCACGTGCTGGAGTCACGGGGCTACGAGATCTTCGCGACCGACATCACCACGCAGGACGTCGCCGCGGCCGGACTGACGGTGGTCCGGGTCCTCGTCCCCGGGCTGGTGCCGAACTTCGCGGCCGGGCTGCCCTTCCTCGGCCGGGGCAAGCTCGCCGAGGCGGCGGTCGGCCAGGGCTGGCGCACCACCCCCGCCACCGCGTCGGAGCTCAACTACTTCCCGCTGCCGCATGCCTGAGACCACGTGAGGACCGGGAAGAGACCATGAGAGGCGACGTCGGCTATCCGCGCCAGCGGGCGCTCACCCAGGGCTTCACCCTCGGGGCGCCCCGCTCCTTCACCCTCGCCCCCGACGGGCGGCGGGTGGCGTTCCTCCGCTCCGTCTCGGCGTCGGACCCGGCCACGGGACTGTGGGTACTCGACACGGCCACCGGCCGGGAGCGGCTCGCCGCCGGGCCCGGGGACGCGGAGCAGGCGCGGACCGGCGGCGCCGCGAGCGTGGACCGCTACTCGGCCGACCGCGAACTGCGGACCGCGGTGGCCGTGTCGGCGGACGGGCTGTGGAACGTCGACCTCAGCGGCACGGCCGGTGCCCCGCGGCCGGTCCCCGTACGCCTCCCGGCCCGCGCCGCACGCGTCTCGCCGGACGGAACTCATGTCGCGTACGTGCACGACGGTGCCCTCCGGGTCACCTCGCTCACCGACGCGCGCGCCTACGTACTGGCCGTGCCGGAGTCCGAGAGCGTCAGCTACGGACTGCCGGAGTGGGTGGCGCGCGAGGAGATGCGGCGCCCGCGGGGGTACTGGTGGAGTCCGCGCGGCGACCGGATCCTCACCGCACGCGTGGACACCCGGGCCGTACCGCCGCTCTGGATCGCCGACCCGGCGGACCCCGCCTCGCCACCGCGCCCGCTTCCGTTCCCGCGGGCCGGGGCCGCCAACGCAGAGGTGCGCCTGCGGTTCATCGGCCTGGACCGGCGCAAGGTCGCGGTGGACTGGGACCGGGAGGCGTTCCCGTACCTGGCAGCGGTGCACTGGGACCGCTGGGGCCCGCCACTGGCCCTCGTGCAGTCGCGTGACCAGCGACGACAGCACATCCTGGCGCTCGACGAGGAGACCGGCGCGACCACCTGCCTGCTGAAGCAGAGCTCCGGCTCCTGGTGCGACATCGTCGCCGGTACCCCCGCCTGGGACACCCGGGGACGGCTGATCGCGGTGGCCGAGTCGGACGGGAGCCGCTGCCTGACCCTCGACGGCCGGCGAGCCACCGGCCCCGGTCTGGACGTGGCGGAAGTCGTCGGCGTCAGCACCGACGGCGTCCTCTTCACCGCGCGCCCCCGCAGCCGCCCCGGAACCGTCCACCTCCACCTCCTGGACCGGGAGGACAAGGTGCGGCCGGTGTCGAAGGAGGACGGATCGCACACCGGCGTGGCGGCCGCGGGCGCCCTGCTGCTCGTGTCGCGTACGTCCACCCGGCCGGGCAGCACGGCCGTCGTCACCGAAACCCCGGGCGGACGCAGCGTCGCCGAGATCCGCTCGCTGGCCGCCCGCCCCGGCGTCCGGCCCCGTCCGGCGTTCGTGGCGGCGGGGGAGCGGCGCATCCCCTGCGCCGTCTTCCTTCCGCGCTCCTTCGACGGGTCCACCGGACCGCTGCCGGTCCTGCTCGACCCGTACGGCGGCCCCACGGTCCAGCGCGTGCGGCACGACCACGACGCGCACCTGACCTCGCAGTGGTTCGCGGACCACGGCTTCGCGGTGGTCGTCGCGGACGGCCGGGGCACACCCGGCCGCGGTACGGCGTGGGAGCGGGAGATCAGCGGCGGCTTCCGGGAGATCCCGCTGGCCGACCAGATCGACGCGCTCCACGCCCTGGCCAGGACCCATCCGCTGGACCTGTCCCGGGTCGCCGTACGCGGCTGGTCCTTCGGCGGCTACCTCGCCGCGCTCGCCGCCCTCACCCGAGGGGACGTCTTCCACGCCGCCGTGGCGGGCGCCCCCGTCACCGACTGGCGGCTCTACGACACCCACTACACCGAGCGCTATCTGGGCCACCCGGACGAGAACCCCGACGCCTACCGCGACAGCGACCTCAGCCTCCTCGCCGAAGGACTGGCCGTGCCGCTGATGCTCATCCACGGCACCGCCGACGACAACGTGTTCCCCGCGCACAGCATGCGGCTGTCCGCGGCACTGACCGCGGCCGGCCGGCCGCACACCGTACTGCCGCTCCCCGGCATGAACCACATGATCACCGACACGCCCGCGATCGCGTCCGTGCTGCCGCTGGAGATGGACTTCCTGGCCAGGGCCCTGGGCATGCCCTACCGGGCGGACGTACCGGTGGAGCGGCCCCCGCGCTGACCGGCCGGGCCGCGCGTCATCCGTCATCATGGACAGGTGTCCGCACCACACCAGGGACCGGCCGCCGCCGAGTCGGCCCTCGAACCCTTCCGGGGCCCGCTGACCGGCTACTGCTACCGCATGCTGGGCGCCCCGGGCGAGGTCGACGATGCCGTGCAGGAGACGATGCTGCGCGCCCACCGGAACCTCGGCCGGTACGACCCGGAGCGCGCCTCGCTGTCGACATGGGTGCACGCCATCGCCACCCATGTCTGCCTCGACCTGCTGCGCGGCGCCCGCCGCCGCGCGCTGCCCTGGGACCTCGGGCCCGCCTCCACCGACGGGGTCCTCGGCACACCGCTGGCACCCGGCTACTGGGTGGAGCCGTTGGCGGACTCGCGGCTGCCGCACATCACGGACCCGGCCGAGCTGGCCGTGCGCCGGGAGTCGGTCCGGCTGGCCTTCGTCGCCGCGCTGCAGTGGCTTCCGCCGCGGCAGCGCGCCGTGCTCGTGCTGCGCGATGTGCTCGGCTTCTCCGCGGCGGAGTCCGCCCGGATCCTCGACACCTCGGTCGCGGCCGCCAACAGCGCCCTGCAACGGGCCCGCGCCACCCTGGAGGAGCACCGGCCCGCCCCGACCGACGTGGCCGACCCCGCGGACACCGCGCAGCGCGCGCTGCTGCGCGACTACGTGGACGCCTTCGAGGCGCACGACGTGGACCGGCTGGTCGGGCTGCTCGCCGACGACGTGCGCTCGGGCATGCCGCCGTTCCTGTGGTGGCTGGACGGCCCCCGCAGTATCGGCGCGGCCATGGCCGCGGGCGCCGACGCCTGCGCCGGGGACCGGCTGCTGCCCGGGGCGACGGCCAACGGCTGCCTGACCCTGGGCCAGTACCGTCCGGACGCGGACGGCGTGCCGCGGCCCTTCGCCCTGCTCCTGCTGGAGCTGCGGGGCAACCGGGTGGCGGAGATCGTCACCTTCCTCGGCTGGGGCGCGCGCTTCGCCGAGTTCGGCCTCCCGCAGCACCTGGCGGCGGGGGACGGGGCGGCGGGAACGGCCCGGGAAACTCCCTCCCGCTGAAGCGATGAGTTCGCGGTCCCCGCGCCGTATCAGGAGTGACGGGCATGTCCGCTCCCGGCATGTCCACTCCTCCGAGCAGGAAGACCGAGCACCATGACACCGACGGAAACAGACCTGCGCGCGCAGACCCACGCCGAGCGCGAGCGGCTCGCCGCACTCCTGGGCGACCTCACCGAGCAGCAGTGGGACAGCCCGTCGCTGTGCGACGGCTGGCGGGTCCGTGAGGTGGTCGCCCACATCACCATGCCGTTCCGCACCAGCGCGCCGCGTTTCGTGGCGGGACTGGCCGCCGCCCGCTTCTCCTTCGACCGGTACGCCGACCGCGTCGCCCGCCGCGACGGTGCCCGTATGACGACGACCGAGCTGCGGGACGCGCTGCGCGACAACATCCGCCACCCCTGGCAGCCGCCGGGCGGCGGCCCCGCCGCCGCGCTGAGCCACGACGTGATCCACGGTCTCGACATCACCGAAGCGCTCGACCTGCCCCCGGCCCCGGCGTCGCGGATCGCCACCGTTCTCGCCCACTCCCGGCCCCGCGCCCTCGCCTACTTCGGCGTCGACCTCACGGGCCTCGAACTGCGGGCCACCGACGCGGAGTTCCGCCTCGGGACGGGCGATGTCGTGGAGCTTCCCGTCAAGGACATCCTGATGACGGTGACCGGCCGCCGCCCCGTCCCCGACCGGGGCACCGCCGCCCGCCTCGCCGACCGGGAGTAGCGGGACCCCCGCCCGTCCGGTGCCGCCACGCCCCGCGTGCCGGCGCCGGACGGGGGACCCCCGGGTACCGGCTGTCAGTGGTGGGACCTACGGTCGGGGCATGACCTTCGTCCGCCACGTCGAGCTCGACGCGCCCCCGGACACCGACCGGTACCCCTTCGACCTGCCGGTCGTCGCCCATCTCGCGGGCCGGGGCAGGCTCGCCCTGGACCCCGCGGTGACGTTCCTGGTCGGTGACAACGGCTCGGGCAAGTCCACCCTGATCGAGGCGCTGGCCACAGCCGCCGGGTTCAACGCCGAGGGCGGATCACGCTCCTTCCGGTTCGCCAGCCGGTCCACCGAGTCCTGTCTGGGCGACCATCTGACGGTGTGCTGGAACCGCAGGCCGCGTACGGGCTTCTTCCTGCGCGCCGAGAGCTTCTACAACGTGGCCACCGAGATCGAGCGCCTGGACGAGGGCTCGGGGGAGCTGCTGCACGCCTACGGCGGCCGGTCCCCGCACGAGCGCTCCCACGGCCAGTCGTTCCTTGACCTGGCCTACCACCGCTTCGGCCCGAACGGCCTGTACGTACTGGACGAGCCGGAGGCGGCCCTGTCGGTGCAGGGCTGCCTGGCGCTGATGGTCAGGATGCGTGAACTCCTCGCCCAGGGATGCCAGTTCGTGGTGGCCACCCACTCACCGATCCTGCTGGCCCTGCCCGGCGCCCGGATCCTGCAGATCGACGGCGGCGGCGCCGTCGAGCGGGTGGAGTACGACCAGGCCGAGCCCGTCGCGCTGACCCGCGCGTTCGTCAACGATCCCGGCCGCTTCCTGGACCGTGTGTTCGCCGAGGACGAGCCCTAGGACCTCCCGCCGGGTCAGGCGCGGTGATGACCCCCGGTGGGCGATATGCCCCTTATGGTGGCGATCGGTGTCGTGTCGTCGCCGAGGGAGTCGCCGAGGGAGGGAGTGGGGGCCGTGGCGGTCGCGGAGTCCCGGGCACCCCTGCTGGCGGTCTGCGCCGGGTACTTCATGGTCATCCTGGACGTGACCATCATCAATGTGGCCGTGCCGGTGATCGGCCGGGAGCTGTCGGCCTCCCTGACCGGCATCCAGTGGATCACCGACGGGTACACGCTGGTATTCGCCGGTTTCCTGCTGACCGGTGGCGCGCTGGGGGACCGGCTGGGCAACCGCCGGGTGTTCTGCTGGGGCGTGGCGGTGTTCACGGTGTCCTCCGCCGGATGCGCGCTCGCCCCCGACGCGCCCTTCCTGGTCGCCGCCCGGCTGGTGGAAGGGCTGGGCGCGGCGCTGATCGTGCCCGGCTCCCTCGCCCTGCTCCAGCAGGCGTACCCGGCGCCCGCCGCCCGGGCGCGGGCCTTCGGCCTGTGGGGATCGATGGCGGGCATCGCGGCCTCCGCGGGTCCGCTGCTGGGCGGACTGCTGGTCTCCACGCTCGGCTGGCGCTGGGTGTTCCTGATCAACCTGCCCGTCGGCGCGGCCTGTCTGCTGCTGACACTGCGTCACGTGGCGCGCTCGCCCCGCCGCGCCGACCGCGCCCTGGACGTGCCCGCGCAGTGCGCGGTCGTGGCGGCGGTCGCCCTGCTGACCGCGGCGCTCAACGAGGCCGGACGGCGCGGCTGGTCCGATCCCGCCGTACTCGCCGGGCTGGCTCTCGCGGTGCTGGCCGCCGCGGCGTTCGCCGTACGCGAGCGGCTGGCCCGCTCTCCCGTCCTGCCGCCGACAATGCTGCGCTCCCGCGCGATGGGCGGCGGAGCGGTCATCGGCCTGCTGTTCAACTTCGGCTTCTACGGCATGGTGTTCACCGCCAGCCTGGACTTCCAGCACCAGCGCGGCTTCAGCGCGCTGCGCACCGGCATCGCCCTGTTCCCCGCCGTGGCGATGACGATGTTCGCCTCCGTCCTGTCGGGGCGGCTGTCCCGCCGCACCGGCGACCGTCCGCTGGTGGTGTCCGGCATGCTGCTGGCAGCGCTGGGCCTCGCCACCTGGGCCGCGGTCGGAACCGACCCCGCGTACGCGCTGCTGGTGGTCCCGATGATGGCCGCCGGATTCGGCACCTCCTTCGCCCTCACCGGCTCCACGGCCACGGTGATGGGCGCCGCGCCCCCGGCGTACTCGGGCGCCGCCTCCGCGCTGTTCAACACCACCCGCCAGATCGGCAGCGCCGCCGGCGTCGCCCTCGGCGGCAGCCTCCTCGCCTCCGCCACCGACTACGGCACAGGGCTGCGCACCAGCATGGCCATCGGCGCCGCCGCCTATCTGACGGCCGCGGCCCTCGCCTGGTCCTGCGTGCCCGCGCGGCCGAGGAGCGCGGGATGAGCCGTACGCCCGGCTGTCCGGTACCGGCCATTCCTCTCCGCGTTATCGGCCACTGTGTCGTGGCGCGGGCGTCCGGTGAAGATCCCCGGTGAGGATGGCGATGCCGGGCCGGGGCCATGTCCCCGGCAACTGACATCAGGGAGGGGAACCCATGACGACGACGCGACACGCCCTTACGGGACTGGCCGCGACCGCGGTACTCGCGGTGGCCGGATACCTGGCTCCGGCCGCCGCGGCGCAGTCACCGACCCCGGTCAGCCCGGACAACTTCCACGTGGACATCGCGCCCGCGGCGCCGCCCGCGGCGCCGGAGACCTCCCCGGACGGAGCGGCGGCACTTCGTTGAGGGCATGAGGCGGGCCTTGCGGGGGTGGCACTTTCCCGTGGGGACCTGTCACTGGCGCCACTGGGCGGTCACCGGAACGGCGGGTTGACTCGGCAGCATCTGACGAGATCGACCCGGAGGGACCGCCCATGAACGTGCAGATCGTCCTGTTCGACGGCTTCGACCCGCTCGACGTCATCGCCCCGTACGAGGTGCTGTACGCCGGCGGTATGGCGTCGGAGGGCGCGGTGAGCGTGGAGCTGGTCTCCGCCGAGGGACCCCGCGAGGTGGTCAGCGGCACCGGGGGACTGGTGCTGCGCGCCACCGCCGACCTCGACCTGGAGCGGGCGGACATGGTCCTGGTGCCCGGTGCCTCCGGTCGTGTCGGCGAGCCCGGCGAGGTGCCGGACGAGGAGGTGGGCGCCGGTGAGTGGAAGCAGGACGAGTTCATCCCGGTGCTCCTCGGCCGCACGCTGAACACCGAGCTGCCCGCGCTGCTGAAGCAGGCGATGGACGCCCCGGACATCACGGTCGCCACCGTCTGCGGCGGCTCCCTCGTGCTGGCCATGGCCGGTCTGCTGGAAGGCCGCCACGCCACCACCCACCACCTGGGCGTCGACATGCTCGACGCCACCGGCGCCCACGCCGTGCGCGCCCGGGTGGTGGACGACGGCGACCTCGTCACCGGCGCCGGTGTCACCTCGGGGCTCGACCTCGGGCTCTACCTGCTGGAGCGCGAGGTGGGCCCCCGGATCGCCCACGCGGTCGAGGAGTTGTTCGCCCACGAGCGGCGCGGCACCGTCTGGCGCGCGGCGGGCCCGGCGCCCGCCACCCTCTGAACACCCGGCCCGCACACGGCCGCCGCTCGCACACACCCACCACTCGCACAGTCAGGAAGCACATCAGCATGTCCGTTGAAGGCACCTGGAACCTCACCATGTCCACCCCGATCGGCAAGATGAAGGCCGTGGTCGTACTCCGCCGGCGTGACGGCGTCCTGACCGGGACCGCCCGCGGGGCCGGCGAGGAGGTACCGCTGAGCGACGTCACCCTCGACGGTGACCGGCTCACCTGGAAGCAGTCCGTCACCAAGCCGATGCGGCTGAACCTGGCCTTCGACGTGACGGTCGACGCAGACACCTTCAAGGGGTCCTCGAAGGCGGGCCGCCTTCCGTCCTCGAAGGTCACCGGCGAGCGGCAGACCGCCCCGGACCGCCGGTCGTGACCCGACGGCCCCCCCACACCCGGCCACGGCGGTCGCGGGCGCGCGGAAGTTGCGGGTCACGGCCTCACCAGGAGCTGGAAGTCGAACGCGTACCGGGACGCGCGGTAGATGTGCGTCCCGTATTCGACGGGGCGTCCGGTGTCGTCGTAGGCGGTGCGCTGCATGGTGAGCAGCGCCGCGCCCTTCTTCTCGTCGAGGAGGGCGGCCTCCTTGGCGGTGGCGATACGGGCGCCGACGGTCTGGCGGGCGCTGTGCAGCGTGATGCCCGCGGTGCGCATCATCCGGTACAGGCCGGTCGACCGGAGCCGGTCGGTGTCGAGTTCGAGCAGGTCCGCGGGCAGGTAGTTGCACAGCGCCGCCATGGGCTGGCCGTGCGTGGAGCGGAGCCGTTCCAGGACCGTGACCTCGCTGCCCTCCGCGAGGCCGAGCGCGGCCGCGACGTCGGGCGTCGCGGGCACGCGCTCGTTGCGCAGGACCTCCGTGGTCGGGCCCTGTCCCGCCTCCTCCAGGTCGTCGTAGAGGCTGCTGAGCTCCAGCGGGCGCTTGACCTGGCTGTGCACCACCTGGGTGCCGACCCCGCGGCGCCGGACGAGGAGCCCCTTGTCGACGAGCGACTGGATGGCCTGGCGGACCGTGGGCCGGGACAGCCCGAGACGCACCGACAGATCGATCTCGTTGCCCAGGAGGTTCCCCGGGGCGAGCTTTCCCTGCTCGATCGCCGCCTCCAGCTGCTGTGCGAGCTGGTAGTACAGCGGCACCGGACTGTTGCGGTCCAGGGCGAAGTCGAGGGACTTGAGTGCGGAGACGGTCACAGGACGAGAGTAGTCACCGGTCGGCGCCACGGGGGCACCCCCTTCCGGATCGTCGCTGGTGTCAGGAGCGCTCGCGAATAGCTCGGGAGCGGCTCAGGAGTGGCTGGGGAACCCGAGGTTGATGCCGGCGTCGGCCGGGTCCGGCCAGCGGGTGGTGATCACCTTCCCCTGCGTCTAGAAGGCGACACCGTCGTTGCCGTAGAGGTGCAGGTCGCCGAAGAGGGAGTCCTTCCAGCCACCGAAGGAGTGGTAGCCGACGGGCACCGGGATCGGCACGTTCACGCCCACCATGCCCGCCTTGACCTCCAGCTGGAAGCGGCGGGCGGCGCCGCCGTCCCGGGTGAAGATCGCGGTGCCGTTGCCCCAGCGGGAGGCGTTGATGAGCGTGAGGGCCTCGTCGTACGTCCGTGTGCGCACCACCGCCAGGACGGGGCCGAAGATCTCGTCGCGGTAGGCGTCCGAGGTCAGCGGCACCTTGTCGAGGAGCGACACGCCGAGGAAGAAGCCGTCCTCGTGGCCCTCGACCGTGTAGCCGGTGCCGTCGACCACGACCTCGGCGCCCTGCGTGGCGGCGCCCGCCACGTACGAGGCGACCTTGTCGCGGTGCTCGCGGGTGATCAGCGGACCCATCTCGGAGCCGGGGTCGGTCCCGGGGCCGATGCGTACGCCCTTGGCGCGTTCGGCGATCCTGCCGACCAGCGCGTCGCCGGTGTCGCCGACCGCGACGACCACGGACACCGCCATGCAGCGCTCGCCCGCCGAGCCGTACGCCGCGTTGACCGCCTGGTCGGCGGCGAAGTCGAGGTCGGCGTCGGGCAGTACCAGCATGTGGTTCTTGGCACCGCCGAGGGCCTGGACGCGCTTGCCGTGCTCGACCGCCTTGAGCTGGATGTGCCGGGCGATCGGGGTGGACCCGACGAAGGAGACCGCCTCGACGTCCGGGTGCTCCAGCAGGCGGTCCACGGCCACCTTGTCGCCCTGTACGACGTTCAGCACGCCGTCGGGCAGGCCCGCCTCGGACGCCAGCCGGGCCAGCAGCAGGGACGCCGAGGGGTCCTTCTCGCTGGGCTTGAGCACGAAGGTGTTGCCGCACGCGATGGCCAGCGGGAACATCCACATCGGCACCATGGCGGGGAAGTTGAAGGGCGTGATGCCGGCGACGACGCCCAGCGGCTGCCGGATCGAGGCGACGTCGACCCGGGTCGACACCTGCGTGGACAGCTCGCCCTTGAGCTGCGCGCTGATCCCGCAGGCCAGCTCGACGATCTCCATGCCCCGCGCGACCTCACCGAGCGCGTCGGAGTGCACCTTGCCGTGCTCGGCGGTGATCAGCTCCGCGATCTCGTCGCGGTGGGCGTCCAGCAGTTCGCGGTACTTGAAGAGGATCGCGCCGCGCCGGGCGAGCGAGGTGTCGCCCCAGTGCGTGAACGCGTCCTTGGCGGCGGCCACGGCGGTGTCCACCTCGTCCGCGGTCGCGAAGGCGACCTGCTTCTCCTGCCTGCCGGTCGCCGGGTCGTACACGGGGCCGAAGCGGCCGGACGTGCCCTCGACGGGCCTGCCGCCTATCCAGTGGGTGATGGTCTTCATGGTGCGGAAGCCTTTCGGGGGAGGGGAGTTCACAGGTGGCGGCGGCGGTCGGTGACCTGGCGGTCGTACTCCTCGCGGGCCCGTACGGCGGACTCGCGCGCGGCGGTCTGCGCCACGGGTACGTCCCACCAGGCCTCGGCCGGGGGAGCGGAACCGGTGGCGGTGTCGGTCTCGACGTAGACGCACGTCGGCCGGTCGGAGGCGCGGGCGGTGCGCAGCGCCTCGCGCAGTTCGCCGACGGTCTTGGGCCGCAGGACGTCCATGCCGAGGCTGGCGGCGTTGGCGGCGAGGTCCACCGGGAGCGGGTCACCGGTGAAGGTGCTGTCGGCGGCGCGGTAGCGGTAGGCGGTGCCGAAGCGCTCGCCGCCGACCGCCTCCGACAGGCCGCCGATGGAGGCGTAGCCGTGGTTCTGGATCAGGACCAGGTTGACGGGCAGGCCCTCCTGTACGGCGGTGACGATCTCGGTCGGCATCATCAGGTAGGTGCCGTCGCCGACCAGTGACCACACGGGTGTGCCGGGGGCGGCCTGCTGCACCCCGATGGCGGCCGGGATCTCGTAGCCCATACAGGAGTAGCCGTACTCCAGGTGGTACTGGCGCGGTGAGCGGGCCCGCCACAGTTTGTGCAGGTCGCCGGGGAGCGAACCGGCCGCGTTGATCACCACGTCGTCGTCGCCGACGACCGCGTCGAGGGCGCCGAGCAGCTGGGTCTGGGTCGGTACGGCGTTCTCGTCGTCGGCGCGGTAGGCGTCCTCCACCACCTGCTCCCAGCGCTCCTTGCCGGAGCGGTAGTCGGCGGTGTGGGCGGAGTCCACGCGGTGGCCCTCCAGCGCCGCGGCGAGCGCCTCCAGACCCGTACGGGCGTCGCAGACCAGGGTGCGCGCGGCCAGCTTGTGGGCGTCGAACGCGGCGATGTTGAGGTTGACGAACCGGACGTCCGGGTTCTGGAAGAGGGTGCCGGAGGCCGTGGTGAAGTCGGTGTACCGGGTGCCGACGCCGATGACGAGGTCGGCGGCGCGGGCGATGTCGTCGGCGACCGCCGTGCCGGTGTGGCCGATGCCGCCCAGGTCGGCGGGGTGGTCGTGGCGGAGCGATCCCTTGCCCGCCTGGGTGGAGGCGACCGGGATGCCGGTGGCGTCCACCAGTGCCTTCAGCGCCTCCTCGGCGCGGCTGTGGTGCACTCCGCCGCCCGCGACGATCAGCGGGCGCCGCGCGGCCCGTACCGCGCGCGCGGCCTCCGCCAGCTCCTCCGGGTCGGGCGCGGGACGGCGTACGTGCCACACGCGCTCGGCGAAGAACGCCTCCGGCCAGTCGTACGCCTCGGCCTGTACGTCCTGAGGGAGGGCGAGTGTCACCGCGCCGGTCTCGGCGGGGTCGGCGAGGACGCGCATGGCGTGCAGCGCGGAGGGGACCAGGGCCTCGGGGCGCGAGACGCGGTCGAAGTACCGGGACACCGGGCGCAGCGTGTCGTTGACGGAGACATCGGCCTCGACCGGGTGCTCCAGCTGCTGGAGCAGCGGGTCGGCGACGCGGGTGGCGAAGTAGTCGCCGGGCAGCAGCAGTACGGGCAGGCGGTTGACGGTGGCGAGGGCGGCGCCGGTGACGAGGTTGGTGGCGCCGGGGCCGATGGACGTCGTCACGGCCATCGTGGAGAGCCGGTCGAGCTGGCGGGCGTAGCCGACCGCCGCGTGCACCATGGCCTGCTCGTTGCGGCCCTGGTGGTACGGCATCGCCTCGGGCCCGGCCTCCAGCAGCGCCTGGCCGACGCCCGCCACGTTGCCGTGGCCGAAGATGCCCCAGGTGCCCGCGATCAGCCGGTGCCGTACGCCGTCGCGCTCGGTGTATTGGACCGACAGGAAGCGCACCAGGGCCTGGGCGACGGTCAGACGGCGGGTGAGGGTGCTCATGAGGACTTCTCCGGTGCCGTGTAGAGGGGGAGACGGGGGTCGACGGGCTGCTCGGGCCAGGTGCCGCGGACCCAGGCGTGGTCGGGGTGGTCGCGGATCAGCCAGGCGCGTTCGGCCTCGGGTCCCGCCATGACGTTGAGGTAGTACATGTGGTGGCCGGGCACCGCCATCGACGGGCCGTGCCACCCGTCCGGAATGAGTACCACGTCACCGCCGCGTACCTCGGCCAGGACATCGGTGTTTCGGCCATGTCCCGAGGGTGACACCCGCTGGTAGCCCAACCCTGGCGTGCCCTCGTGGTCGGCGAATTCGAAGTAGTAGATCTCCTCCAGCACGGACTCCTCGCCCGGGCGGTGCTCGTCGTGCTTGTGCGGCGGGAAGGACGACCAGTTGCCGCCGGGCGTGATCACTTCGACGGCGATCAGCCGGTCGCAGGCGAAGACCCCGGCCGCACCGAAGTTGTTGACCTGGCGGGAGCTGCCGCCGGTGCCCCGCAGTTCCACCGGCACCGACGAGGCCGGGCCGTAGCGTGCGGGCAGCCGCCGGTCGCAGCGCGCACCGGCGAGGGCGAAGCGTCCGCCGCCGGCCGACACCACCGTCGTACGGGCGTCCCGCGGCACATAGGCGAAGTCGCTCACGGCGCGGAACACGTCGTCGCGGCCCAGCAGCGGGAAGGTGACATGGCCGTGGCGGTCGGCGGAGGTGACGGTGCAGGCGCCGCGTAGCGGCAGCACGATCCACTCGCTGTCACCGGTGTCGAAGCTGTGCCTGCCGCCGGGCGGCAGCTCCAGCACCCGCAGGCTGGAGTAGTCCCAGCCCGCGGACCCGGGGGTGACGTCCACGAGGTAGGGACCGCCGGAGGCATGGCCCGCGGGAAGGTGGTACGCACTGGTCATCGCGGGCTCCCGGCTCACAGCAGACCCACGGCCGTGTCCACGGCCGTCTCCACACTGCCCTCGGTGGGGTAGAGCAGGGAGCGGCCGACGACCATGCCGTGGACGGTGGGCAGGCGCAGTGCTTTGCGCCAGCGTTCGTACGTACCCTCCTGGTCGTCGCCGACCTCGCCGCCGAGGAGGACGGCCGGCAGCGTGGAGGTCTCCAGCACCTCGGCCATGTCGTTGGGGTCCTCGGTGACGGGGAGTTTCAGCCAGGTGTAGGCGGAGGTGCCGCCCAGGCCCGAGGCGACGGCGATCGAGCGGATGACGGCCTCGGCGGACAGGTCGTTGCGGACCGTGCCGTCGATCCGGCGGGAGATGAACGGCTCGACGAACACGGGGAGTTGGTGCGCCGCCATGTCGTCGATGGCCCGGGCCGTGGACTCCAGGGTGGTCAGCGAGCCGGGGTCGCCGTAGTCGATGCGCAGCAGCAGCTTGCCCGCGTCGAAGCGGAGCCTGGCCATGTCCTGCGCGCGGTGGCCGGTGAACCGGTCGTCCATCTCGAAGGCGGCGCCGGCCAGGCCGCCGCGGTTCATCGAGCCCATCACGACCTTGTCGTCCAGCACTCCGAGCAGCAGCAGGTCCTCCAGGATGTCGGCGGTGCCGAGCACCCCGTCGACGCCGGGCCGGGACAGCGCGATGCACAGTCGTTCCAACAGGTCGGCCCGGTTGGCCATGGCCAGCCGGCGGTCGCCGACGCCGAGAGCGCCGCGTGCCGGGTGGTCGGCGGCCACGATCATCAGCCGGCCGCTGTCGCCCAGCAGCGGGCGGCGCGCCCGGCGGGCGGCCGCCTCGGCGACGGCCTCCGGATTCCGGGCTCTGACCGTGACCAGGTCGGGGATGCTGGTGTTCAAGAGAACCTCCGTTCGGGTGGGGCGCGGTCAGCCGCGTACGGAGCCGCGTGCGAGGAGGTCCTCGACCTCGGTCCCGGTCGGCATGGCGGAGGAGCAGGCGAGGCGGGAGGCGACCAGGGCGCCGGCCGCGTTGGCGTGAAGCATGGTCTTCGTCAACTCCCAGCCGGACAGCAGTCCGTGGCACAGCGAGCCGCCGAACGCGTCGCCCGCGCCGAGGCCGTTGAGCACCTCGACGGGTACCGGCGGCACTTCGGCGGTGGTGCCGTCGCGGTGCACGGCGAGTACGCCCTTGGGGCCCTGTTTGACGACTGCCAGTTCCACCCCCGCGTCCAGCAGGGCCTGCGCGCAGGCGCGCGGCTCGCGGACGCCGGTGGCGACCTCGCACTCGTCGAGGTTGCCGACCGCGATGGTGGTGTGCCGCAGCGCCTCGGCGTAGTAAGTGCGGGCCTCCCGCGGGTCATTCCAGAACATGGGGCGCCAGTCGAGGTCGAAGACCGTGGCGCCCGCCTTGTCGCGTGCCCGCAGGGCGGCGAGGGTGGCGGAGCGGCTGGGCTCCTCGCTCAGGCCGGTGCCGGTGACCCAGAAGACGCGGGCCGCGCGGATCGCGGCGAGGTCCAGTTCCTCGGCCCGGATCTCCAGGTCGGGGGCCTTGGGCTGCCGGTAGAAGTACAGCGGGAAGTCGTCCGGCGGGAAGATCTCGCAGAACGTGACGGGGGTCGGAAGGCCCGCGACGGGCGTGACCCAGCGGTCGTCCACGCCGAACTCCTTGAGCGCCTGGTGCAGATAGGCGCCGAAGGGGTCGTCCCCGGTGCGGGTGATCACCGCCGTGGTGCGGCCCAGCCGGGCGGCCGCGACCGCCACGTTGGTGGCGGAGCCGCCGAGGAACTTCCTGAAGGTCTCCACCTGCGCCAGGGACACTCCCGACTGCAGCGGATAGAGATCGACCCCGATACGGCCCATCGTGATCAGGTCGAAGGACGGGTCTGACTCGGCCATGCGCGACGCTCCTCGAGCTACGGGGGGTGTGCGGGTCCCAGAGGGCCTCCCTCCTCCCATGTCTAGGCCGTGGGGGGAGACGCTGTCAAGAGTATGTCATGACATTCGGACCTGCTGGTGAAAATATGTCATGACAAAGTATTGACAGAGGCTGCACCCCGGGATTGGATTCCGTCCCAGCGTAAACGCCGTGTTTCGCCGCGCAAGATCCGGGAGTTCCACCCGTCCCGGACCCCGGGATCCTCGCGATCTTGCCCCCTTTCCCCTGTAGCACACAGTGAGGTGCAGGAAAGATGGACCGCTCCGCTCACCCCCGCTCCCGCAGAATCACCCCGCTCGTGGCCGTGGCCGCGGCGGCAGCCCTGACCCTCGCCGGCTGCTCCAGCAGCTCCGGCGGGAAGAAGTCGGAGGAGAGCACGAACAACGCCTCCGCGGGCAAGGCCACCACCGCCCGTATGACCGTGGCGCTGGTGACCCACCAGGCGCCCGGCGACACCTTCTGGGACATCGTCCGCAAGGGCGCCGAGGCCGCCGCGGCGAAGGACAACGTCAAGCTGGTCTACTCCGCCGACCCGAACGCGGGCAACCAGGCCAACCTGGTGCAGAACGCGATCGACCAGAAGGTCGACGGCATCGCCGTCACCCTGGCCAAGCCGGACGCCCTCAAGTCCGTGGTGAGCGCGGCGAAGGGCGTCGGCATACCCGTCGTCGGCCTCAACTCAGGTCTGAGCGACTGGAAGCGCCTCGGCCTCATGGAGTTCTTCGGGCAGGACGAGACCGTGGCCGGCGAGGCCCTCGGCAACCGGCTGAACACCGAAGGCGCCAAGAAGGTCGTCTGCGTCATCCAGGAGCAGGGCAACATCGGCCTCACCCAGCGCTGCGACGGCGTGAAGAAGACGTTCAGCGGCACCACGGAGACCTTGTACGTCAACGGCGCCGACGCCCCGTCGGTCAAGTCGACGATCACCGCCAAGCTCAAGCAGGACGGCGCCATCGACCATGTCGTCACCCTCGGCGCCCCGATCGCGCTGATCGCCGTGGACTCGGTGTCCGACGCCGGCAGCAAGGCGAAGATCGCCACCTTCGACCTCAACAAGGACCTGACGGGTGCCATCAGCAAGGGCAGCATCGAGTTCGCCGTCGACCAGCAGCCGTACCTCCAGGGCTACTTGGCGATCGACTCGCTGTGGCTCTACAAGAACAACGGCAACTACAGCGGCGGCGGCGAGCAGCCCGTGCTGACCGGCCCGGCCTTCGTCGACAGGAGCAATGTCGACGTCGTCGCGCAGTTCGCCGCGAAGGGCACCCGGTGATCGGTATGACGCAGCACGCCGAGCCGGCGGTGAGCTCACCGCCGGCCCCCGGCCCCAAGGAGAGCGACGGCCGAACCGCCCAGCGCCCCCTGGTGCTCAGGGTGCTGGCCCGGCCCGACGTGGGTGTGTTCCTGGGCGCCGTCGCGGTGTACGTGTTCTTCCTGGTCTCCGCGCCGCCGGTGCGCGACGCGGGGTCCATGGCCAACATCCTGTACCAGTCGTCGACCATCGGGATCATGGCACTGCCTGTGGCCCTGCTGATGATCGGCGGCGAGTTCGACCTGTCATCCGGCGTCGCGGTCATCTCCTCGGCGCTGACCGCGAGCATGATCAGCTACCAACTCACCATGAACGTGTGGGTCGGTGTGATCGCCGCGCTGCTGGTGTCACTGGCGATCGGCGCGTTCAACGGCTGGATGGTGGTGCGGACCGGGCTGCCGAGCTTCCTGGTCACCCTGGGCACGTTCCTCATCCTGCAGGGCGTGAACCTCGCGGTGACCAAGCTGGTCACCGGCAACGTGGCCACCGACGACGTCAGCAACATGGACGGCTTCGGCCAGGCGAAGAAGGTCTTCGCCTCGTCCTTCGACGTCGGCGGCGTCCAGGTGAAGATCACCATCGTGTACTGGCTGGTCTTCGCGGCCCTGGCCACCTGGGTGCTGCTGCGCACCCGCTATGGCAACTGGATCTTCGCCGTCGGCGGCAACAAGGAGTCGGCGCGGGCGGTGGGCGTGCCGGTGAACCTCACCAAGATCTCGCTGTTCATGCTGGTCGGCTTCGGCGCCTGGTTCGTCGGCATGCACCAGCTGTTCTCGTTCAACACCGTGCAGTCGGGCGAGGGCGTCGGCCAGGAGCTGATCTACATCTCCGCGGCGGTGATCGGCGGCTGTCTGCTGACCGGCGGTTACGGTTCGGCGATCGGGCCGGTCTTCGGCGCGTTCATGTTCGGCATGGTGCAGCAGGGCATCGTGTACGCCGGCTGGAACCCCGACTGGTTCAAGGCGTTCCTCGGTGTGATGCTGCTCGGCGCCGTCCTGATCAATCTGTGGGTCCAGCGCACGGCGACCCGGAGGTGACCCCCATGACAACCAAGGAAACCCGTACCGACGGCGATGTCCGCCAGGACGCCGCCCCCGGGGCCGAGGACCGCCCGCTCGTGGAACTGCGCGGCGCCGGCAAGTCGTACGGCAACATCCGGGCCCTGCGCGGTGTGGACCTCGCCGTCCGCGCCGGCCAGGTCACCTGTGTGCTGGGCGACAACGGCGCGGGCAAGTCGACCCTGATCAAGATCATCTCCGGGCTGCACCAGCACAGCGAGGGCGAGTTCCTCGTCGACGGCGACCCGGTGCGCTTCTCCACCCCGCGCGAGGCGCTCGACAAGGGCATCGCCACCGTCTACCAGGACCTCGCGACCGTCCCGCTCATGCCGGTGTGGCGCAACTTCTTCCTCGGATCCGAGCTGACCCGCGGCCGTCGGCCGCTGCGGCGCCTCGACATCGCGCGGATGAAGCGGACCGCCGACGAGGAACTGCGCCACATGGGCATCGTCCTCGACGACCTGGACCAGCCCATCGGCACCCTGTCCGGCGGCCAGCGCCAGTGTGTGGCCATCGCCCGCGCCGTCCACTTCGGTGCCCGGGTGCTGATCCTGGACGAGCCGACCGCCGCGCTCGGCGTCAAGCAGTCCGGTGTGGTGCTGAAGTACATCGCCGCCGCCCGTGAGCGCGGCCTCGGCGTCATCTTCATCACCCACAACCCCCACCACGCGTTCATGGTCGGCGACCACTTCAGCGTGCTGCGCCTGGGCACCCTCGAACTGTCCGCGGAACGCCGGGGGATCACCCTCGAAGAGCTCACCAACCACATGGCCGGCGGCACCGAACTCGCCGCGCTCCGGCACGAGTTGGCGCAGGTTCGCGGGGTCGACGTCGAGGAGCTCCCGGAAGAGGGAGACCTCGCCGCGCCCGTGGCGGCCGCCAAGGAAGGCAACTCCTGACATGACCCCTGCGCTGGACCGCATCCGCGTCGGCTCGGCCCCCGACTCCTGGGGCGTGTGGTTTCCCGACGACCCCCGGCAGGTGCCGTGGGAACGCTTCCTCGACGAGGTCGCCGAGGCCGGCTACCCGTGGATCGAACTGGGCCCGTACGGCTATCTGCCGACCGACCCGGCCCGGCTCACCGACGAGATCGCCAAACGGAGCCTGAAGGTCTCGGCGGGCACGGTCTTCACCGGCCTGCACCGCGGCCCCGCCGTCTGGGACGCCACCTGGGAGCACGTCAGCCAGGTCGCCGCGCTCACCCAGGCGATGGGCGCGAAGCACCTCGTCGTCATCCCCTCCTTCTGGCGCGACGACAAGACCGCCGAGATCCTGGAGCCACCGGAGCTGACGGGTGGTCAGTGGATCGATCTGACCATGGGCATGGAACGCCTCGGGCACGAGGTCAAGGAGCGCTACGGCCTCGACATCGTGGTGCATCCGCACGCCGACACCCACCTCGACACCGAGGAGCACGTCGAGCGCTTCCTCGACTCGACCGACTCCACCCTGGTCAACCTCTGCCTGGACACCGGGCACTACGCCTACTGCGGCGGCGACAGCGTCAAGCTGATCGAGACCTACGGCGAACGCATCGGCTATCTGCACCTCAAGCAGGTCGACCCGGCGATCCTCGCGGAGGTCGTCCGCGACGAGGTGCCGTTCGGCCCGGCCGTCCAGCGCGGTGTCATGTGCGAACCGCCCTCCGGCGTCCCGGAGTTGGAGCCGGTACTGGCCGCGGCCCAGCGGCTCGGTGTGGACCTGTTCGCGATCGTCGAGCAGGACATGTACCCGTGCGACCCGGACAAGCCGCTGCCCATCGCGGTACGCACCCGCAGGTTCCTGAGGTCCTGCGGCGCCTGACCCCCCGAAGGAACGGCCTTCGCGGCACCACACGGACCCGGCCACCGCCCCCGCGGTCGCCGGGTCGTGTGGTGCCGGTCGCGTTTCCCGGGACCGGTACACGGGCGCGCACACCAAAGGGCGCGGCCACCAAAAGGCGCGGCCCCCGCCCGGGGCGGGGGCCGCGCGCCGGGAACCGACCGCGCAGCCCAGCCGGATCTCCAGGACGGTCACGGGGCGGTGG
>NZ_JBFAXL010000046.1:0-74977 GCF_040680795.1 Streptomyces sp. NPDC051976 | reverse complement strand
TTGTGCCAACGTACTGGAGCGGGCCCCCGGATGCAAATCCGGGGGCCCGCTCGTGGCACGTCGGTTGACGGTCCGTCAAACGACGGGGCGTCAGGGGTGGGAAGAGGGTGGTCAGACCTCGACGACCACCGGCAGGATCATCGGACGGCGGCGGTAGGTGTCCGACACCCACTTGCCGACCGACCTGCGGATGAGCTGCTGGATCTGCCGTGTTTCCATCACCCCGTCGGAGGCCGAACGGGACAGCCCCTCCTCGATCTTGGGGATGACGGCGGCGAACGCATCGTCCTCGATACCGGAGCCGCGGGCATGGATGTTCGGGCCGCCGACGATCTTGCCGGTGGTCGAATCGACCACCACGAAGACCGAGACGATGCCCTCCTCACCCAGAATGCGCCGGTCCTTGAGGGACGACTCGGTGATGTCGCCGACGGACAGGCCGTCCACGTACACATAACCGGCCTGGACCTTGCCCGCGATTTTGGCGACACCGTCGATGAGGTCGACGGCCACACCGTCCTCGGCGATGACACAGCGGTTCTTCGGGATACCCGTGAGCTGGCCGAGTTCGGCGTTGGCCCGCAAGTGGCGCCATTCGCCGTGGATAGGCATCAGGTTCTTGGGCTTGCAGATGTTGTAGAAGTACAGCAGCTCGCCGGCCGAGGCGTGGCCGGAGACGTGCACCTTGGCATTGCCCTTGTGCACGACATTGGCACCCCACCTGGTGAGGCCGTTGATCACGCGGTAGACCGCGTTCTCGTTGCCCGGAATCAGGGAGGAGGCGAGGATGACGGTGTCGCCCTCCACGATCCGGATCTGGTGGTCGCGGTTGGCCATCCGGGACAGCGCGGCCATCGGCTCGCCCTGGGAGCCGGTGCAGACCAGCACGACCTTCTCGTCGGGCAGGTCGTCGAGCACCTTGACGTCCACGATCAGCCCGCCGGGCACCTTCAGGTAGCCGAGGTCACGGGCGATGCCCATGTTCCTGACCATGGAGCGGCCGACGAAGGCGACCTTGCGGCCGCGTTCGTGGGCGGCGTCCAGCACCTGCTGGATGCGGTGGACGTGGCTGGCGAAGCTCGCGACGATGATCCGCTTGTCCGCCTTGGCGAAGGTCTGCCGGAGCACCTGCGAGATGTCGCGCTCCGGCGGTACGAAGCCGGGGACCTCCGCGTTGGTGGAGTCCGACAGCAGCAGGTCGATGCCTTCCTCGCCGAGCCGCGCGAAGGCGGGCAGGTCGGTGAGGCGGCCGTCGAGCGGAAGCTGGTCCATCTTGAAGTCGCCGGTGACGACGACCATTCCGGCGGGAGTGCGGATGGCGACGGCCAGCGCGTCCGGGATGGAGTGGTTGACGGCGACGAACTCGCAGTCGAAGGGCCCGATGCGCTCCCGGTCGCCCTCCTTGACCTCCAGGACGTACGGGTGGATGCGGTGTTCCTGGAGCTTGGCCTCGATCAGCGCGAGGGTCAGCTTGGAGCCGATCAGCGGCAGGTCGTCCTTCTCGCGCAGGAGGAAGGGGACGGCGCCGATGTGGTCTTCGTGGCCGTGGGTCAGGATGATGCCGACGACGTCGTCGAGGCGGTCCCGGATGGAGCTGAAGTCCGGGAGGATCAGGTCGACGCCGGGCTGCTCTTCCTCGGGGAAGAGCACTCCGCAGTCGACGATCAGCAGCTTGCCGCCGTATTCGAAGACCGTCATGTTGCGGCCGATCTCACCGAGGCCGCCGAGCGGGGTGATGCGCAGGCCTCCGTCGGGAAGGGTCCGCGGGGGGCCGAGTTCAGGGTGCGGATGGCTCAAAAGTCTCTCCTTACCGCGCGTTCCGTCGGGCCGGTCCGGCTCGTGGCGCGCGTGACATCGTCGTTCTCGCGTATGCGTTGGGGGTGTTACGGGTGTTACGTATTCAGTTGTGAAGTCTGTCGTCTGTGGTCAGAGGTGTACCCCGCCTGCGGCGAGATCCCTCCTGAGCTGCTCGGTCGCGATCTCGTCGAGCCCGACCAGGGGCAGGCGCAGCGGTCCGGCGGGCAGTCCGCGCAGCGCGAGGGCGGTCTTGGTGGTGACGACGCCCTGGGCGCGGAACATGCCGGTGTAGACGGGCAGCAGCCGCTGGTGGATTTCGGCGGCCTTGATGACGTCGCCGCCGGTGTACGCGTCGAGGAGCGCGCGCAGCTCGGCGGAGACGAGGTGGCCGACGACGGAGACGAAGCCGGTGGCGCCCACCGCGAGCAGCGGCAGGTTGAGCATGTCGTCGCCCGAGTACCAGGCGAGGCCGCTGCGGGACATGGCCCAGCTCGCGGCGCCGAGGTCGCCCTTGGCGTCCTTGTTGGCGACGATGCGGGGGTGTTCGGCCAGCCGGACGAGGGTCTCGGTCTCGATCGGGACGCCGCTGCGGCCGGGGATGTCGTAGAGCATCACGGGCAGGTCGGTGGCGTCGGCGATGGTGGTGAAGTGCCGGTACAGGCCCTCCTGCGGGGGCTTGCTGTAGTACGGCGTCACGGTGAGCAGGCCGTGGGCGCCGCTGCTCGCCGCCTGGCGGGCGAGTTCGACGCTGTGCCGGGTGTCGTTGGTGCCGACTCCCGCGACGACGTGCGCCCGGTCGCCCACGGCCTCCAGTACGGCCCGTACGAGCTGGGCTTTCTCCGTGTCGCTCGTGGTGGGCGACTCCCCGGTGGTGCCGTTGACGACGAGACCGTCGTTGCCCGCGTCCACGAGGTGGGCGGCGAGTCGCTGCGCGCCGTCGAGATCGAGGGCGCCGTCCGCGGTGAACGGCGTGACCATTGCGGTCAGGACCCGCCCGAAGGGGGCCTTGGGGGTGGAGGTCGGAGCCATGGGTCCCACGCTACTCGGTGTGTGTACGGGCACGCAGCCGCGGGACCTGCGCAAAGGACTCCGGCGGTGCCTGCTCGGGGGTTCAAGCAACGCCGGAGTCCGTTTCTGCAGCCTAGATGAACTTCACGAATGCCTGCAATCTGAACACTTCGGACATTTGTCTGTGACGAGCGCAGCACAGCCGTGGAAGCCCGGTGGAAGGCGGGCGGGCACCGGCGGGGACGCGGCCGGGGCGGCCGGCCGATCGCTACGGCGCGACGCGGCCGTTCGCGTTGAACGCGGCGTAGGTGAGCGGCATCAGCTCGGCCCACGCGGCCTCCATCCGCTCGCCGACCATCTCGATCTCCCGCTGCGGGAAGGACGGCGTGCGGGCCAGCTCGTGCTGGGTGCGCAGCCCCAGGAAGTGCATCAGCGACCGCGCGTTGCAGGTGGCGTACATCGACGAGAACAGACCCACCGGAAGAGTGGCGCGCGCCACCTCCCGGGCCACGCCGTCCGCCAGCATCGCCTGGTAGGCGGCGTACGACTGGGCGTACGACTCCTCCATCGCCGCCACGGTCGCCTTGTGCTGCTCGGGGGTGCCGTGCACGAACTCGTACTTGCCCGGACGCCCCTGCTGCACCAGCTTGCGGTCCTGGCCGGGGACGTAGAAGACCGGCTGCAGCTCGCGGTAGCGGCCGGACTCCTCGTTGTAGGACCAGCCGACGCGGTGCCGCATGAACTCGCGGAAGACGAAGATCGGCGCGTTGATGAAGAAGGTCATCGAGTTGTGCTCGAACGGGCTGCCGTGGCGGTCCCGCATCAGGAAGTTGATCAGGCCCTTGGAGCGGACCGGGTCCTTGCTCAGCTCGTCCAGGGAGCCCTCGCCCGCGGTCGAGACACGCGCCGCCCACAGGACGTCGGAGTCCGACGCGCTGTGCTTGATGAGATCGACGGTCACGTCGTCGCGGAACTGGATGGGGGCGGTGGTCGCTTCGGGCGAATCGGTCGACACCGGAGGTCCTTCCTGTGGGCGGCTGTGCGCGGACCACCCTATGCCGTCAGGTGTGTGCGGCCGTCCGGACGACCCGAGCTAGCCGGGAGTGCGGTTGACGGCTAGCCTCACCCGTCAGACCCACCGGTCAGACCCCACCGCTGCCGGCAGCCGAAGAGGATCCTCCGCGTGTCCCAGCCCTACCGCTCCGCCTCGCCCACCGCACCCGCCGCCTCCCCGGTGTTCCGCCCCGCCCCGGCTTCGGGGAACGACGGGCACACCGGCGCCCGCCCCCTTCCGCACGGCGCGCAGGACCGCTGGATGCGCCCGTACCGGCCCGGGCCGTGGCGGGTGGCCGCGGCCGCGCTGTCGTTGATCTTCGCCTCGTACCTGCTGTTCGCCGCGCTGATCATGGTCGCCGCGGGCGGTGTGCAGGGCGCCGGGGTGTGCCTGGCGGCGGCGGTCGCGGTGATCGTGGGCACTTTGCGGCTGCTGCGGATGGGCGTGTGGGTCAGCGGCAAGGGACTGCGCCAGGTGGGGTACTTCTTCACCTCCACCGTCGCCTGGAGCGACATCACCTCGGTGCGCACCGCCCAGCAGCCGGTGCGGGTGCTGGGGCTGCCGCGGAGCGTCCAGGGGCAGGCGCTGCTGGTGACCAGGCGGCGGGGCGACGCCGGAAAGCCGCTGCTGACCGACCACAACGCCGACTTCCTCGGCCGGGTCGAGGCGTTCGACATGGCCGCCGACGCCATCGAGGGCTGGGCCGCAGAGCTGCGCTGAGCGCGACGGCCCCGGGCGCCCGCGAAGACGCCCGGGGCCCGCCTGCCGGGGTTACTTGCCGTCGTGCAGCGCGATGGCCCGCTGCATGGCCTTGCGGGCCCGCGGGGTGTCGCGGGCGTCGAAGTACGCGACGGCCAGCCGGAACCAGTTGCGCCAGTCGTCGGGGGCCGCCTCGGTCTCCGCCTGCCGCTTGGCGAACACCGCGTCCGCCGAGTCGCGGTCGATACGGCCGCTGGGGGTGCGTACCAGCTCGTCGACGGGCAGGCCGCCCTCCGCCTCCAGCTCGCGGCCCAGCCGGCCCGCGTGCCGGGCGAACTGGGTGGTCTGCCACAGGAACCAGGCGCCGATCAGCGGCAGCACCAGCACCGCGAGCCCGAAGGCGACGGTGACCGGGCGGCCGTCGGCGATCAGCAGTACGCCCCGCTCGCCGACCAGTACGAAGTAGAAGACCAGTACGACCGCGGAGACGGCGTAGCTCAGTTTGGCGCGCATCGCGGAGCGGCCTCCTTCGCGGTCAGTTGCCGGGTTCGGTCAGGAAGTGTTCCAGGCCGACGGTGAGGCCCGGCACCGAGGGCACGGTCCTGGCCGCCAGCAGGATGCCCGGCATGAAGGAGCTGTGGTGCAGCGAGTCGTGCCGGATGGTGAGGGTCTCGCCGGTGTCGCCGAAGAGCACCTCCTGGTGCGCGAGCAGGCCGCGCAGCCGTACCGAGTGCACCGGCACCCCCTCGACGTCCGCGCCGCGGGCGCCGTCCAGGGCGTGGGTGGTCGGGTCCTGCTGGGGAGCGAGCCCGGCTTCGGTGCGCGCGGCGGCGATGAGCTGCGCCGTACGGGTGGCGGTGCCGCTGGGAGCGTCCGCCTTCCGGTTGTGGTGCAGCTCGATGACCTCGACGGACTCGTACCAGCGGGCGGCCTGCTGGGCGAAGCGCATGGTCAGGACCGCGCCGATGGAGAAGTTCGGCGCGACCAGCACACCGGTGGCGGGTGACGCGGCCAGCCAGCCGCGCAGGGTGGCGAACCGCTCCGGTGTCCAGCCGGTGGTGCCGACCACGGCGTGGATGCCGTGGCCGACGCAGAACTCCAGATTGCCCATGACGGCGTCCGGGTGCGTGAGGTCGACGGCGACCTGCGCGCCGGCCTCGGTCAGCGCCTCCAGCCGGTCGTCGCGGTCGATCGCCGCGACCAGGTCGAGGTCCTCGGCGGCCTCGACCGTACGTGCCGCCTCCGAGCCGATCCGGCCCTGGGCACCGATGACGGCCACACGGAGCTTGCTCATCGTCTTGCGGTCCTCCGGGTTCGGTTCCGCCTACGCGACGGATTCGTGCAGGCGGTCCGCCTGCTTCTGCTTCAGCGGGCCGATGACGGCCAGCGACGGGCGGTGTCCCAGTACATCGCGTGCCACCGCGCGGACGTCGTCCGGGGTGACCTCGGCGATCCTGGCCAGCATGCCGTCGACCGAGAGCTGCTCGCCCCAGCACAGCTCGCTCTTGCCGATCCGGTTCATCAGCGCGCCGGTGTCCTCGAGACCCAGCACCGTGGACCCGGAGAGCTGGCCGATCGCGCGGCGCAGCTCCTCGTCGGTGATCCCGTGCTCGGCGACCTGGTTCAGCTCGTCCCGGCAGATCTTCAGCACCTCGGGCACCCGGCGCGGCTGGCAGCCCGCGTAGACGCCGAAGAGGCCGCAGTCCGCGAAGGACGAGGTGTAGGAGTACACCGAGTACGCCAGGCCGCGCTTCTCGCGGACCTCCTGGAAGAGCCGGGAGCTCATGCCGCCGCCGAGGGCGGTGTTGAGCACTCCCATCGCCCAGCGGCGCTCGTCGGTGCGGGACAGGCCGGGCATGCCGAGGACGACATGGGCCTGCTCGGTCCGCCGGTCGAGCAGCTCGACCCGGCCCGCGGCCCGTATCGTCCTGGCCCCGTCGCGCGGCGGCTGGGGCACGGCGTCGGGGTCGCGCAGCGCGCCGCCCCGCTCGAAGGCGCGGCGGACCTGGCGTACGACGGTGGCGTGGTCGATGTTGCCCGCGGCGGCCACGACGAGGTGGGTGGGGTCGTAGTGCCGCTTGTAGAAGCGGGCGACCTGGTCGCGGGTGAGGGCGTTGATGGTGTCGACGGTGCCGAGGACGGGGCGGCCGAGCGGGGTGTCGCCGAGCATCGCCGTGGTGAACAGGTCGTGGACCTGGTCACCGGGGTCGTCCTCGGTCATCGCGATCTCCTCCAGGACCACGCCGCGCTCGGCGTCGAGGTCCTCCTGGCGGATCAGCGAGCCGGTGAGCATGTCGCAGACCACGTCGATGGCCAGCGGCAGGTCGGTGTCGAGCACCCGCGCGTAGTAGCAGGTGTACTCCTTGGCGGTGAACGCGTTCATCTCGCCGCCGACCGCGTCGATCGCGGCGGAGATGTCCAGCGCGCTGCGCCGCTGCGTGCCCTTGAAGAGCAGGTGCTCCAGGTAGTGGGTGGCGCCGTTGAGCACCGGGGTCTCGTCCCGGGAGCCGACACCGGCCCAGATGCCGAAGGTCGCGGAGCGCACCGTCGGCAGGGTCTCGGTGACCACGCGCAGGCCGCCGGGCAGCACGCTGCGGCGTACGGTCCCGATGCCGTCGGTGCCCGGGAGGAGGGTCCGCGTGCGGACGGCCCGCCCCTTGGTGGAGGGGCGGGCCGTCACTGCGGTGGAGCGGGTCGTCACGAGTTCGACTCGTCCTTCGCGTCGTCGTCGCTCTCACCCTCGATGACCGGGATCAGCGAGAGCTTGCCGCGCTGGTCGATCTCGGCGATCTCGACCTGCACCTTGGCGCCGACGGCGAGGACGTCCTCGACGTTCTCGACGCGCTTGCCGCCGGCGAGCTTGCGGATCTGCGAGATGTGCAGCAGACCGTCCTTGCCGGGCATCAGCGACACGAAGGCGCCGAAGGTGGTGGTCTTCACGACCGTACCCAGGTAACGCTCGCCGACCTCGGGCATGGTCGGGTTGGCGATCTGGTTGATCACCGCGCGCGCCGCCTCGGCCTGGGAGCCCTCGGTGGCGCCGATCAGCACCGTGCCGTCGTCCTCGATGGAGATGTCGGCGCCGGTGTCCTCCTGGATCTGGTTGATCATCTTGCCCTTGGGGCCGATGACCTCGCCGATCTTGTCCACGGGGATCTTGATGCTGATGATCCGCGGGGCGTTGGGGGACATCTCGTCCGGGACGTCGATGGCCTCGTTCATCACGTCGAGGATGTGGAGGCGGGCGTCACGGGCCTGCTTCAGCGCGGCGGCCAGCACGGAGGCGGGGATGCCGTCGAGCTTGGTGTCGAGCTGGAGCGCGGTCACGAAGTTCTTCGTGCCGGCGACCTTGAAGTCCATGTCGCCGAACGCGTCCTCGGCGCCGAGGATGTCGGTGAGCGCCACGTAGTGCGTCTCGCCCTCGATCTCCTGCGAGATCAGGCCCATGGCGATACCGGCCACGGGGGCCTTGAGCGGCACACCGGCGTTCAGCAGCGACATGGTGGAGGCGCAGACGGAGCCCATCGACGTGGAGCCGTTGGAGCCGAGCGCCTCGGAGACCTGGCGGATCGCGTAGGGGAACTCCTCGCGGGTCGGCAGGACCGGGATCAGGGCGCGCTCGGCGAGCGCGCCGTGGCCGATCTCGCGGCGCTTGGGCGAGCCCACGCGGCCGGTCTCACCCACGGAGTAGGGCGGGAAGTTGTAGTTGTGCATGTAGCGCTTGCGGGTCTCGGGCGCCAGGGTGTCGAGCTGCTGCTCCATCCGGAGCATGTTGAGGGTGGTGACGCCCAGGATCTGGGTCTCGCCACGCTCGAACAGCGCGGAGCCGTGCACCCGCGGGATCGCCTCGACCTCGGCGGCCAGCGTACGGATGTCCGTGACGCCGCGGCCGTCGATGCGGACCTTGTCCTTGATGACGCGCTGGCGGACCAGCTTCTTCGTCAGGGAGCGGTACGCGGCGGAGATCTCCTTCTCGCGGCCCTCGAACTGCGGCAGGAGCTTCTCGGCGGCCAGCGCCTTGACGCGGTCCAGCTCGGCCTCACGGGCCTGCTTGCCGGCGATGGTGAGCGCCTGGGCCAGCTCGCTGGTGACGGCGGCCTCGAGGGCCTCGAACACGTCGTCCTGGTAGTCCAGGAAGATCGGGAACTCGCCGGTCGGCTTGGCGGCCTTGGCGGCCAGCTCCGACTGCGCCTTGCACAGCGCCTTGATGAAGGGCTTGGAGGCTTCGAGGCCGGCGGCCACGATCTCCTCGGTCGGCGCCTCGGCGCCGCCCTCCACGAGCTGGATGGTCTTCGCGGTGGCCTCGGCCTCGACCATCATGATCGCGACGTCGCCGTCCTCCAGGACGCGGCCCGCGACGACCATGTCGAAGACGGCCTCTTCGAGCTCGGTGTGCGTCGGGAACGCCACCCACTGGCCCTTGATCAGCGCGACGCGGACGCCGCCGATCGGGCCGGAGAAGGGCAGGCCCGCGAGCTGCGTGGAGCAGGACGCGGCGTTGATCGCGACCACGTCGTACAGGTGGTCGGGGTTGAGCGCCATGATCGTGCAGACGACCTGGATCTCGTTGCGCAGGCCCTTGACGAAGGACGGGCGCAGCGGGCGGTCGATCAGACGGCAGGTGAGGATGGCGTCCTCGGAGGGGCGGCCCTCGCGGCGGAAGAAGGAACCGGGGATCCGGCCGGCCGCGTACATGCGCTCCTCGACGTCCACCGTGAGGGGGAAGAAGTCGAAGTGCTCCTTGGGCTGCTTCGAGGCGCTGGTGGCCGACAGCACCATGGTGTCGTCGTCCAGGTAGGCGACGGCGGAACCGGCGGCCTGACGGGCCAGCCGGCCCGTCTCGAATCGGATGGTACGGGTGCCGAACGTGCCGTTGTCGATAACGGCCTCGGCGTAGTGGGTCTCGTTCTCCACTATGGGAATTCTCCTCGTCCATGCCCCCAGGGCGTTTCCCTGCGGGCCATCGGTGGAGGGGCGTCCGGTGCCGGTGCCGGTCTTCGATCGAAGCCACCGGAGGCGTACTGCCTCTCGGGGGCCACTACCGAGGACCGGCTATGCGGCGAACAGGAGGACGCTCCTCCTCATACGTCATCACCATTGCACCAGATGACGAAGACATCACGCACTTCCTGTGCGTGCTTCGTCGCTCGGTGCGTATATGGCAAAGGGAGCGGCCCCGTCTCGCGGGAACCGCTCCCCTGCACGGCGTCCTAGCGAACGCCCGCCGCGCCGGCACGGATGCCGAGGCGCTCGCGGAGCTCACGGAAGCGCGTGATGTCCTTCTTGGCCAGGTACTGCAGCAGACGGCGGCGCTGGCCGACCAGGATCAGCAGACCACGACGCGAGTGGTGGTCGTGCTTGTGGGTCTTCAGGTGCTCGGTCAGGTCCGAGATACGGCGGGACAGCAGAGCGACCTGGACCTCGGGGGAGCCGGTGTCGCCCTCCTTGGTGCCGAACTCGGCGATGATCTGCTTCTTCGTCTCGACGTCGAGCGACATACGGACTCCTCCAGGTGTCAGTGGCCTCCGAGCGCCCCCGGTCTTCATCGCGGGGGATACTGAGTGAACTCGCGAGGCGCGGTCACGGGGTGTGAACACACACGTGACCGTCACCCAGAGTACCAGCCCGCCGCACCTTGCTTACCCGCGATGATCATTTCCACCGGACCCGGTTCCGCGCGGCCCACGGGCCCGGGCGCGTCGCGGGCGGCCCGCAGACGGCTGAAGGCGGTGGGCGCGGCGCCGCGCGCCAGGTACGACGTGATCCCGGCGTGGATCAGGGCGGCGCACTCCCGGGGTGTCGCCGTGGTGCTGTCGCACTCGATGTCGTAGACGCCGTGCGCGTGCACCCGTGACTGCTGGTACGCCGCCAGGCCCGGCGGGCGGTCGCCGCGGGCCCGCTCCCTGCGCTCCAGCTCGTCCAGGGAGCAGTGCACGCCGACCAGGAAGACCTCGGCGTCGGCCAGCACCGTCAGGCAGTCCTGGAGCCGCCACGGCTCGCTCAGCACATGGTCGACGACGACGTCGTTCCCCGCGGCGGCCATTCCGGCGACGGCCCGGTGGAATCCCCTCCGGGTGCGCTTGAGTACGTCGTCCAGCGCGTCGGCGGCGATCTCCTTGTGGGCGCGCATCGCGCCGAAGGCGTCGACGGACATGTGGAAGTACGGGTCTCCGTCGAGGAGTTCGAGCAGTTCGCGCGCAATGCTCGATTTGCCCGAACTGGACGTCCCGTTCAGGAAGATGACCCGGCCGTGCCGGGGTGCGGCGGCGCCGGGGTCAGGGGTGGAGTCATGGGCCGTCGGCATGGGAAGGAGCCTAGGGCGTGTCCGCAAAGTGGCGTCGTCCGCCCGCAGGGCGGGGTCGGCGGCGTCTGGTGCGTGCGCTCGCAAGGCGGAGGGTCGTCCTCGTAGTGGGCCTACTCGGATGCGCCCGACAACGCAGCGAGCGTGCGTGCCAGGCGTCGCCGACCAGACGAGACTTTGCGGACACGCCCTAGCGAGGCGCCCGGGGGCGGGAGTTGGGCGGATGCGGCGCCTGTCGCGGGGCGGCGTGCGGTGTAAGGGGCGCCCGCCCAGGGAGGCGGCCCTGACATCGGGTGCCTACCGGCGATTAGTCTTGCCCTGACGGGGAGGGGATCGGCCAGGGGGCGCGGGGGTACGCGGTCCGGGGCGCGGTTCCACGACGATGTCCTGCGCGGGCGGCCGACTCTCACGGGTCGTCAACCTCGCGGGACGCGTTACAGCAGCAGACCAGGAGGCATTGTGAGCAGCGATCGGGACGACAGCCGCGTGGGCGGGGCCGCCCCTGTCGAGGACCAGGCCGAGGCGGACTACACGGGTGAGTTCAGCTTCCGCGACGCGGCTCCTGCCTGGTACATGCGGGACGCGTCCAGCGCGGAGTCCGACGAGGACGGCGAAGGTGACGACGCCGGTGCCGATGCCGGTTCCGGTTCCGCTGAGGCCGCGCGGGAGCCGGAGGACGCGGCGCCGCAGGTCGCGGACGCGGCGCCCGAGCCGGTGCGCGACGCCGTTCCGACGGCCGAGCCGTCCTGGTCGGCGATCTCGGTGCCCTCGATACCGCTGCCGTCGTCCGCGGCGCCCGAGCCGGAGGACGCGGCGGCCGCGGTGGCCGACGCCGAGCCCGAGCGGGAGCCGGAGCCCGAGGACGCGCCGCCCGCCGCGGCCGCCGAGCCGTCGTGGTCGGCCGGTGCGGTGCCGTCGATACCGCTGCCGTCGGCCGCGGCCGAATCCGAGCCTGCCGCGGGTGAGCCCGCCTTCCCCGCGTTCGGGAAGAGCGAGGACCGTGAGCCGCAGGGCGCGGTGCGCAGTGAGGCCACCGTGCGCTTCTCGGCGGCGTCGCTGCGCCGTGAGGTCGAGGAGCGCGAGGCGGCCCAGCGGGAGACGGCGGAGCCGTCGGACGCCAAGCCCGCGGCGCCCGCCCACGCGCCGGAGCCGGAACCCGAGCAGCGCGCCCCGGTCTGGACGCCGCTGGCGCCCGAGGCGGCACTCAACCCGTGGGCGCCGACCCCGCCGCGGAGCCCCGTACCGCCGCTCCCCCCGCAGTTCGAACCCGCGGACACCCCGCGGCCCCCCGCGGACAGCGCCCCGGCCTTCCCGCCCCCGACCGGTGCCCCGGCGGCCTTCCCGCCGCCGAGCGGCGAGCCCGTCAACCTCCAGGACTTCCCGCCGCCCAGCGGCCCGCCCGTCCCCCAGCCCGACCACGGCTTCCCGCCGCCCGCCGCCCACATCCCCCCGCAGGGCGCCTACGGCTTCCCGCACCCCCCGGCCACCCCGGAACCCGCCGAGCCGAGCGGCTACGGCTTCCCGCGCCCCGCGCCCCCCGAGCCGGCCCAGACCCCGCCCGCACCCGACGGCTACGGCTTCCCGCGACCCACCGAGCCCGAGGCACCCCACGCGGCGCCCAGCGCGTACGGGCCCCCGCGACCCGCCGAGCCCGAGACCCCGCAGGCAGCGCCCAGCGCGTACGGATACCCGCAGCCGCCGGCCCCGGTGTCGCCCGCCCCCGAGCCGGTCCAGACCCCGCCCGCACCAGGCGGGTACGGCTTCCCGCGACCGACCGAGCCCGAGGCATCCCAGCCCGGCCAGACCCCGCCCGCGTCCAACGCACCCGGCGGCTACGGCTTCCCCCGGCCCACCGAGCCCGAGGCACCCCAGCCCGCGCCCAGCGCGTACGGATTCCCGCAGCCCCCGGCCCCGGTGACGCCCGTGCCCGAGCCGGAACCGCACGCGGCCCCCGCGCCCAGCGCGTACGGGCCCCCGCGACCCGCCGAGCCCGAGACCTCGCAGGCAGCGGCCAGCGCGTACGGATTCCCGCAGCCGGAGCAGCCCGCGCGGCCCGACCAGCCGGAGGCGCCGCAGCCGCCCGCGCCGGGCGGTTACGGGTTCCCGCAGCCGTCGGCACCCGCCGAGCAGGGCCAGCAGCCGCCCGCGCCCGGTGCGTACGGGTTCCCGCAGCCGCCGGAGCCGGGGCAGAACCTGCCCGCGCCCGTGGACGCCGTACCGCCGCACGCGCAGCAGCCGCAGCCGCAGCCCGCGCAGCCGTACGCGCCCGGTGGCCCGGTGCCGTCGGGGCTGCCGCAGACCCCGGCGCCCGGACCGGTGCCGCCCGCCGGTTACGGCGCCCCGCAGCCGGGACAGCCAGGCCAGGGCCAGAACCTGCCCGTACCGGCGGCGCACCCGGTGCCGCAGCACCCCGAGCCCGCCGCGCCGGGCGCGTACGGCTCCCCCCAACCGGGACAGCCGGGACAGCCCGGGCAGAATCTGCCCGCGCCCAGCGGATACGGCTTCCCGCAGCACGCCCAGCCCGGGCCGGAGCAGGCCGCGGCGCTGCAGCCGCTGCCGCCGCACGGGGGCTACGGATTCCCGCAGCCCGGCCACGCGCAGCCCGGTCAGCCGGAGCAGCCCCAGCCGCCGCAGCAGAACCAGCCGCCGCAGGCACCCGCCGCACCCGCCGCACCGGCCGGGCCGGTGGACCCGCGGATGGGCGGCTGGCCGACGGTCACGCCCGACCAGCGGCAGCGGACGACGCAGGGCGGGGCGCCGCTGGGTTACACGGCGGCCGTGGAGCTCTCGTCCGACCGGCTGCTGCGCAACCAGCCGAAGCCGAAGAAGCCGGGTGCCAACGCGCAGCCGTCGCGGTTCAAGCTGGGCGGCAAGAAGGAGGAGGCGGAGCGGCAGCGCAAGCTGGAGCTGATCCGTACTCCGGTGCTGTCGTGCTACCGGATCGCGGTGATCAGCCTCAAGGGCGGCGTGGGCAAGACCACGACGACCACCGCGCTGGGCGCCACGCTGGCCAGCGAGCGGCAGGACAAGATCCTGGCGATCGACGCCAACCCGGACGCGGGCACGCTGGGGCGGCGGGTGCGCCGCGAGACCGGCGCCACCATCCGCGACCTGGTGCAGGCGATCCCATACCTGAACAGCTACATGGACATCCGGCGGTTCACCTCGCAGGCCCCGTCCGGGCTGGAGATCATCGCCAACGACGTGGACCCCGCGGTGTCCACCGCCTTCAGCGACGAGGACTACCGGCGGGCGATCGACGTGCTCGGCCGCCAGTACCCGGTGATCCTCACCGACTCGGGCACCGGCCTCCTCTACAGCGCCATGCGCGGCGTGCTCGACCTGGCCGACCAGCTGATCATCGTGTCCACGCCCTCGGTGGACGGCGCATCCAGCGCGAGCACCACGCTCGACTGGCTCTCCGCGCACGGCTACGCGGAACTGGTCGCGCGCAGCATCACGGTGATCTCCGGTGTCCGCGAGACAGGCAAGATGATCAAGGTCGACGACATCGTGGCGCACTTCGCGCAGCGCTGCCGCGGCGTGCAGGTGGTGCCCTTCGACGAGCACCTGGCGGCGGGCGCCGAGGTCGACCTCGACATGATGCGGCCCAAGACGCGTGAGGCGTACTTCAACCTCTCGGCCATGGTCGCGGAGGACTTCACCCGCGCCCAGCAGGCACAGGGGCTGTGGACGGCGGACGGGCTCAACCCGCCGCCGCACCAGGCGCCGCCGATGCCGGGCGGCCCCGGCCAGTACGGGGCGGCGCAGGGGCAGCAGTACCCGGCGCCCCCGCCGCAGAGCGGCTACCCGGCACCCGGCCAGCCCGGTCAGCCAGCCCCTCAGGGGCAGCCGGTCCCGCCCGGCCAGCACGTGCCGCAGCCCGCCCCGCCGCAGCACGGCCAGCTGCCGCCCGGTCAGCTTCCTCCCGGCCAGTACGGCGGTCCGCCGCAGGCGCCGCAGGGCTACCCGCCGCCGCAGCAGGCCGCTCCGGCGCCGTTCCAGCCGCAGTCGCCGCAGCCGCACGCCCCGCAGGCGCAGCAGGGGTGGCCGCAGCAGGCGGGTCAGCCGGGGCAGCCCGGCCAGCCGCCGCAGGACCCGCAGGCATGGTCGCCGCAGCCGGGCCAGCCGCAGCCTCCGTACGACCCGCAGGGGTATCCGCCGCCGCCCCCGCCGCAGTAGCCCCGCGGCCCGGCACCAGGGCTCGCCCCCGGCGCCGGCATCGGCGCCGACATCAGGGCCGTCATCAGCGATCACCGCTGGTGGCGGCCTTGTGCGTGCCCGGCGCCAGGGCCGCGTACATCACCGGGGGTACGCGGCGTCCCCCCGGAGATGCAGCCGGGCGGGTGCGGAATCCGCCCGTGGACCGTCGTGCTGGAAGGGCGCGGGAAACAAGATGGAGTCATCCCCCATCCCCTGCCGTCGAGGACCAGCGATGATCGAAGCCCACGCCCTCACCAAACGCTACGGCGAGCGCACTGCCGTCTCCGACCTCAGCTTCACCGTCCGGCCCGGCACGGTGACCGGCTTCCTCGGCCCCAACGGGGCGGGCAAGTCCACCACCATGCGGATGATCCTGGGCCTCGACGCGCCCACGACCGGCAACGTGACCGTCAACGGCAAGCACTACGCCGAGCACCGCGCCCCGCTGCACGAGGTCGGCGCGATGCTGGAGGCGCGGGCCATACACACCGGCAGGAGCGCGTACCACCACCTGCTGGCGCTGGCCGCGACCACCGGTATCCCGCGCCGCCGGGTGGACGAGGTGATCGACATCGTGGGGCTGCGCGAGGTGGCACGCAAGCGCGTCGGCGGCTTCTCCCTCGGTATGGGCCAGCGGCTCGGTATCGCCAGCGCGCTGCTCGGCGACCCGGCCACCCTCGTCCTCGACGAGCCGGTCAACGGCCTGGACCCCGAGGGCATCCTGTGGATCCGCAACCTGCTGAAGGACCTCGCGGCCGAGGGCCGTACCGTCCTGCTCTCCTCGCACCTGATGTCCGAGATGGCGCTCACCGCCGAGCACCTGATCGTCATCGGCCGCGGCCGGCTGATCGCCGACACCTCGGTGGAGGACTTCGTACGGGGCGCCGCGGGATCGTCGGTGCGGGTGCGTACCGACGAGGCGGAGCGGCTGCGGCAGTTGCTCGCCGGTCCCGACGTGGCGGTGGCCTCGATGGAGCGCGGTGTGCTGGAGGTGACAGGGCTGACCAGCGACCGGATCGGCCGGATCGCGGCCGACGCGGCCATCGCGCTGGCCGAACTGACCCCGCAGCAGGCCTCGCTGGAAGAGGCGTTCATGGAACTGACCCGGGACGCGGTGGAGTACCAGACCCCCGCGCGCGAGCCGGAAGGACTGGCGGCATGAGCACTCTGACGGCCACCACCGCCACCCCCGCCGCGGCCGGGGCGCCCCGCCGCTCGGAGGTCACCCAGGCACGGGTGCTGCACTCCGAGTGGATCAAACTGCGCACCCTGCGCTCGACGTTCTACACACTGCTCGCCGCGATGGTCGCCCTGATCGGCTTCGGGCTGCTCTTCTGCGCCGTCACCGCCAGCCGCTGGGACAGCCTCCCGGCGCACGAACGCGCCAACTTCGACCCGTCGCTCACCAGCCTGCGCGGCTTCTTCCTTGCGCAGCTCGCGATCGGTGTGCTGGGCGTGCTGATGATCACCGGTGAGTACGCGACCGGAATGATCCGCGCCTCGCTGTCCGCCGTGCCGCGCCGCCTGCCGGTGCTGTGGGCGAAGGCCGCGCTGTACGCGGCGGTGACCTGGGTACTGATGACCGCCGGCGCCCTGATCGCCTTCCTCTGCGGCCAGGCGCTGCTCGCGCCCAAGCACATCGGGACCTCGCTGAGCGACCCGGGTGTGGTGCGGGTGGTGCTGGGCGTGGGCCTGTATCTGACCGTGGTGGGCCTGATGGGTGTCGCCATCGGCGCGCTCATCCGCAACACCGCGGGCGGTATCGCCACCGTCTTCGGGCTGCTGCTGGTGCTGCCGGTGCTCGCCGAGGCGCTGCCGTCCTCCTGGAGCAACCACATCGGCCCCTATCTGCCGAGCAATGCCGGTCAGGCGCTGATCTCGCTGCACCGCGAGGCGCATACGCTGGCGCCATGGACGGGCTTCGCGGTGTTCTGCCTCTACGCGCTGGCCGCGCTCGCGGGCGCGGCGGTGCTGCTCAAGCGGCGCGACGCGTAGCGGTGACGCGATGACGTACGCGCTGCCGTCCATGTCCTGGACCAGCCGCACCGCGCGGTCGTGGCGCGCCCTGCTCGGGCGCGCCCGGCGGCGCACACGCGCGGAGCTCTCGCCGCTGGCGGTGGACGCGCTGTTCGCGCTGGGGCTGTTCGTGGCGCTGTCCGCGCTGTTCCGGCGGGCGCTGCAGGCCGACCCGGTGCCGCTGCTGCTGGTGCAGACCGGGATGGTGCTGCCGCTGGTGTGGCGGCGGCGCGCGCCGCTGGTGGTGTTCGGCTGCGTGGCGGGCACGGCCTTCGTGCAGTGGCTGGTCGACTACCGGACGCCCGCCGACCTCGCGCTGCTGGTGGCGCTGTACTCGGTGGCCGCCTACCGCTCGCGGCGGCACACCCTGCTGGCGTTCCTGGTGGTGGAGGGCGGCGTGCTGCTCGCCACGCTGAGCTGGTCGATCCACGAGCGCGCGCCGGCCACCTTCGTGTCGCTGTCGGCGATGGCGGTGGCGTCGACGGTCATCGGGGTGAACATGCGCAGCCGCCGGGACCAGATGGCCTTCCTGGAGGACCGGGCGGTCCGGCTGGAGCGCGAGCGCGACCAGCAGGCCCTGCTCGCGGTGGCCGGTGAGCGGGCCAGGATCGCCCGCGAGATGCACGACATCGTCACGCACAACCTGTCGGTGATGGTGGCGCTGGCCGACGGGGCGGTCTTCGCCCAGCCGCGCAGTCCCGAGCGGGCGACGACGGCGATGCGCCAGGTGTCGGCGACCGGCCGGCAGGCGATCACCGACATGCGGCGGTTCCTCGGGGTGCTGCGGGCCGACGAGCCGGACGCGCTGCGGCATCCGATGCCGGGCATCGCGCAGCTCGAGTCGCTGGCCGACCAGGTGCGGGCGGCCGGGCTGCCGACCCGGCTGTCGGTGGCGGGCGAACCGGCCGCGGTGCCCGCCGCGGCCCAGCTCACCGTCTACCGGCTGGCGCAGGAGGCGCTGACCAACACCCTCAAGCACGCGCCCGCCGGGGCGCACTCCGATGTCCGGGTGGTGTGCGCCCCGGAGACGGTGACGCTCGTGGTCACCGACGACGGCGGCGGCGACCGCCAGCCGGACCCGGCACCCTCGCACGGCCCGCGCCGGGGCGGCGGCAAGCCCGCGTCCTCCCCCGGGCACGGCCTCGCCGGCATGCGCGAGCGCGCCGCGGCCTACGACGGCTCGCTGACCGCGGGCCCACTCCCCGGCGGCGGATGGCAGGTCACCGCCGTCCTCGCCCTCACCACTCCCGAGGTGCCGTGACCACCGCCCGTAACACCCGTACCGCCCCCGCGACCTCCGCGGCCGCTCCCCCGGCCGACGTGCCGCCCGTGACCGCCATCCGGGTGCTGCTGGTGGACGACGAGCCGCTGCTGCGGATGGCGTTCACGATGGTGCTCGACGCGCAGGCCGACATGCAGCCGGTCGGCGAGGCGGGCGACGGCGCGGAGGCGGTCCGGCTGACCCGGGCGCTGCGGCCGGACGTCGTGCTGATGGACGTGCGGATGCCGGGCACCGACGGGATCGAGGCCACCGCCCGCATCATCGAGAGCTGCCCCGAGTCCCGGGTGCTGATCCTCACCACCTTCGACCTCGACGAGTACGCCTTCGCCGGGCTCAAGGCGGGCGCGTCCGGCTTCCTGCTGAAGAACGCGCTGCCCGAGGAGCTGCTGGCCGCGATCCGGGCGGTGGCGGCGGGCGACGCGGTGGTGGCGCCGCGGATCACCCGCAGGCTGCTGGAGAACTTCGCCCACCAACTGCCCTCCTCCGGCGGCGCGGAGGGCGACGAGCGCCTCACCCGGCTGACCGCCCGGGAGCGCGAGGTGCTGGTCGAGGTCGGCCGCGGGCTGTCCAACACCGAGATCGCCGCGGTGCTCCATCTCGCCGAGGCGACGGTGAAGACCCACCTCAGCCGGATCCTGGTCAAGCTGGAGCTGCGCGACCGCGTGCAGGCCGTGGTGTTCGCCTACGAGACCCGGCTGATCCGCCCCAACTGAGCGCGGACCGGGGACTCCGCCCACCCGCGGCCCGCGGCGCCGCCCCGGCGCCCCGGACCTCAGCGCCGCTGTTCGGCGGCGTCCACCAGTTCCCTGGACCGCTTCACGTCGTCGGCCATCCGCTCCAGCAGCGCGTCGATCGAGTCGAACTTCTCCATGCCGCGCAGATACGCCAGGAAGTCCACGGCCACGTGCAGCCCGTACAGGTCGAGGCCGACGCGGTCGATCGCGTACGCCTCGACGGTCCTGGCGGTGCCGTCGAAGGTGGGGTTGGTGCCGACGGAGATCGCGGCGGGCATGGCCTCGCCGTCGACGTGCAGCCAGCCCGCGTAGACGCCGTCGGCGGGGATGGCGGTGTGCGGGAGGGTCTCGACGTTGGCCGTCGGGTAGCCCAGCTCGCGGCCGCGCTGGGCGCCGCGGACCACCACGCCCTCGACGCGGTGCGGGCGGCCGAGGATCTCGGCGGCGCCCTCCACGTCGCCCTCGCCGACCAGCCGCCGGGTGAGGGTGGAGGAGAAGGGTTCGCCGCCGCCGGCCTCACCGCGCACGAAGAGGTCGACGACCTCCAGCTCGTAGTCGTACTTCAGGCCGAGCGCCGACAGGAACTCGACGTCGCCCGCGGCCTTGTGCCCGAAGCGGAAGTTCGGGCCCTCCACGACGTGCTTGGCGTGCAGCCCGTCGACCAGCACGGTGCGCACGAAGTCGCTGGGCGACAGCTTGGAGAACTCGCTGGTGAACGGGATGATCAGCAGCGCGTCCACGCCGAGGTCCGCGACCAGCTCGGCCCGCCGGTGGTGGGCGGAGAGCAGCGGCGGGTGGCTGCCCGGCCGGACGACCTCGCTCGGGTGCGGGTCGAACGTCACCACGACCGAGGGCAGTCCCAGCTCGCGGGCGCGCTCCACCGCGCGTCCCATGATGAGCTGGTGGCCCCGGTGGACGCCGTCATACGAGCCGATGGTGACGACGCTGCGACCCCAGTCACCGGGCACGTCGTCCAAGCCCCGCCAGCGCTGCACCTTGACGCTCCGCTTCTTCGCCGAATCACTGACCTTGCCGTCCTGCGGGTCCAAGCCTCCCATGCCGGTGCGCGGCGGTGCCCATCGGCACGGTCCGCGCGACCGGCGGTGGCCGTTCCCACCTGCGGCGCCCACGCGAATGTGATGTCGGCCGCGAGTCCGTGCGGACCCGCCGCCCCCCGTACGGGGGTGATTTTACGCCTTGGCGTCCAGCCGGCGCCTGGCGCTCGGGCCGATCAGTGTGTCCCAGCCGGCGCCCGATCCGGCGGCCGCGCCGCCCCGCGCCCCGGCTTCCGCGTCCTCGGCGGCGGCGCTGTCCGCGGCGAGCCATGCGTGCAGCAGACCGGAGAAGTCGGGGCAGCCGTGGGCGAGTTCGACGATCCGGCGGTCGAACTGGGCGGCGCCCTCGGGGGTGCGGCCGAGCAGCAGCCCGAGGCGGTGCACCAGGTCGCGGGTGAGCAGCGACGGTCTGCGGTGGCAGCCCTCGCAGGCGGCGGTGAGCAGCGCGTCCAGCACGCTCGCGTCACGCTCGGCGGCCAGCGCCATGTCCAGGAGTTCCTGGCGCAGCGGCCGGGACACATGGCTGCCGGGCGCGGCGAGCACGGGCACGAGGGTGCGCCGGACCTCGGGCGTGTGGTCGCGCAGCAGCGCGGCGGTCAGCGGCAGCAGGACGGCGCGCACCCCGGGGCCCTGTTCCAGCCGCAGGTCGAGGTAGCGGGCGACATGGACGGCGCCTTCCGGCCGGTGCAGCAGATGGTCCTGGACCAGGGCGGCGGCGCGGCGGGCGAGGGCGGGGCTGGTGACCTCCGCCAGTTCCGCCAGCACCTCCGCGGCGCCCTCGCCCGGTTCGCGCAGCCGGGCCTGGAAGGCGGCGAGCACCGGTTCCGGATGGGTGCCGAGGGCGGCGGCCAGCGCGGCCACGGGCAGTTGCGGGTCCCCGGCGGCGAAGTGGCCGAGCGCGGCGGGCAGATGGCGGGCGCGGGTCGCCGGGTCGCGGACCAGCAGGCCGAGCGCGGCGCCGTGCAGGCTGCAGTCGCCCGGCCGGGCGAGGATGGCGAGCGCCGCGTACCGCAGCAGTTCGCGGTCGGCCTCGGACCGTACGAAGGGCGCGGCGCGGCAGCCGTACGAGGCCGCCGCGACATGGCGGTCGGGGCGCGCGTCGTGGGCCCAGCGGTCGACGGCGCGGCAGACCGCCGAGGGCTCGTCCTCGGCGAGGGCGGCGAGCACTTCGTCGGCGCCCGGGTGGCCCGCCGCCACCAGTGCCTCGGTGAGGTCGTCGACCGCTCGCCGCCGGTGGGTGTGCAGCAGCGCCTGGGCGGCGGAGGCGACGGTCAGCCGCGGGGTGTCGGTGCCCGGCGCGGACTGCAGCGGCCGGTCGTCGGCGAACCAGCCGCACACCGCGGGCAGCGCCTCGTGCGGCGACCGGCACACCGTGTCGGCGACGGTGGCGAGGAAGCGGTGCTCGGGGTCGGCGGGCTCGCCCGGCGCGGGCGGCGGGTCGGCGGGCAGCAGCAGCCGCAGCAGGTCGAGCCGCTCGTCCAGCGGCAGCGGCACCCGGCGCCAGAACCAGGGCCCGAACTCGCCCAGCCCGCCCATCCCCTGCGGGGTGAACCCGCCGCGCTCCACCGCGCGTACGGTGATCCGCTCGGCGAGCAGCCGCAGCACCCCGCGGTACGGCGCCGCGTCCGGCACCCTCAGCAGCACCTCGCCCAGCAGCCGCGCCGCCCACCAGACGGCCTCGCCGCGCCGCCCGGCCACCCCGAAGCCGGTGACGGCGACCGCCGCGCCGCCTCTGCGGACCGCCCGCGGATTGGGCACGGTGTCGACGTCCCACTCGTCCTCGCCGACGGCGTGGCCCCTGACCCCGGCGGGCACCACGCGCTCGGCGGGTTCGGCGGCCTCGGCGGACCCCATGAGGGCCGACCCGGCCGCCGGCGGCTCGGGGACGGCGGCGGGCGGGTGGTCCAGGGCGTGGACCAGCATCTCCAGATGGTGGACCAGTGCGCCGGGACCGGCCTGCCGGGCGGTGAGCAGCATGGACTGGACGACGGGGCCCACCCGGTGGCGGGGTACGGGCAGGGAGCGCGGCGCGGACAGCGGCGCCACCGGGGGCGCCGGGGGGACGGGCGGGGGCTGGTGGGCGCGGGTGGCGGGGCGGGAGGGCAGCCGTACGGTTGCTTCCGCCGCGCCGGTGGGGGCGGCGAACCAGCGGTGGACCAGTGCCTGGAGTGCCGCGTCCAGGTCGAGGTGGAGGCCCTGCAGCCAGTCGGCCAGTTCCTCGTGCGCGAAGCGGTAGCCCGCCCCGGCGGGCACCAGCAGGCCCTCGGTGAGCACCGCGGACGCCCAGCCCGTACGCCACGGGAACAGGTCCTCGAACGCCTCCCGTTCCAGTTCGCCCTGGCCCGGTCCCAGGCAGCGCCGCGCCGCCTCGTGCACCTGTCCGGCCACCCGGGCGGCCAGGCGGCGCACCCCACCGCCGCGTACCGGCCGCTCGGCCGCCGCCGCCAGCCGGACCGCGATCCGCAGGCACACCAGGTCGAGGTGGGCGGCGAAGATCTCGGTCCTGGACGGCGGCCCGCCGTCCGGCGCGGTGCCCTCGGGCAGCGAGGCGTGGATCTCCGACAGCAGGCGCAGCGCCAGCGGGTGCGCGGCGTCGTCGGGGGCGAGCGCGGACAGCGGGAGCGCGTAGCGGGTGCGGGCGCGGGCGGCCTGCGCGGCGGGGAGCGCGCCCAGGCGCAGACAGGGCGGAAGGGCGCGCGCGGGGGCACCCGGTGGGGGCTCGGGGGGCGCATCGGGCGCGTGCAGCAGCCGCGCGGGCAGCAGTGCGCCCGCCTGCTCCCAGTACTCGGCGCGGCACGCGACGACCAGCCGCACCTCGCCCGCGCGCAGCCAACTCGCCGTCCCCGCCGTCCAGTCGGCCAGCGAGTGCGCCAGCACCGGGGGCATCTCCTCGGGTGCGTCGAGCAGCACCAGCAGCGGCCGTCCCGCGGCGCGGGCCAGTTCCGCCACGGCGTCGGGCGAGGCGTAGGGCGGTTCGCCGGACGGCGCGCCGCCGCGTCCGGCCGCCGCGCCGACGATCCGGGCGGCGGTGCGCAGCTCGCGTTCCACGGCGTCCTTGATACCGCCGTCGCCCGGCCGCAGTTCGGCGCCGCGCAGCCACACCGTGGGCGCGGGCAGCGGGCCGCGGGCGCGGCGCGCGGCGAGTTCCGCCAGTTCCGTACTGCGCCCCGTGCCGGGGTCGCCGACCAGGCCGAGCACCAGCGGCGCCGTGTCGCCGCGCAGCGCCAGGAACTCCCGCAGCGCGTCGGCGACCTCGGTCCTGCTGATCGGCTCGCGCCACTCCCCGGGCCCGGCCGCGGAGCCCACCGAGGTGGCGGTGAGCTGGAGCGCTCCGGCGAGATTGAGGTGCGGCCCGTACGCGGGCACCGTCGCCGCGTTCCTGGCCAGCAGCTCGGCCAGCGGGCCCGGTTCGCCGCCGCGCGCCCGCAGCGGTACGGCGAACCCGGCCGCCCGGTGCCCGGCGTGCAGGGCGGTGGCGACGACGGCGAGCACCGCGCCGGTCGCCGCGTCGATCAGCGGCGTGCCGGACGCCTGCGGCGCGACCCGGCTCATGTCCACGCCGCCGCCGAGATCGAGTTCGTAGACCTCCTCCAGCAGGTGGAAGCGGTCGGTGGCGGTGTAGGTGACCGCGGTGGTGCCCACGATCGCGCCCTCGGTCCACTGCGGCAGCCGCAGCCGTATCCGCCCGTCGGGGTGGGCCGGGCCGCGGGACGCGATCGGCAGCAGCGGTACGTTCAGCCCCTCGGTGGCCACCAGCGCGAGCCCGGCCTCGGGCAGCGCGGTGATCGCCTCCGCCTCGACCAGGCAGACCTGGTCGCCCGCCGCGTGCAGCACCAGCCGGGCGAGTCCGTCGACCGCCTCATGGCTGGTGATCATGGTGCCGCCGCCGTCGGCGAGGAAGCCCGTACCGCGGGGCCGTCCTGCCAGGTCACAGACGCGCACCAGCGCGTCGTCCACCTCGGCCGCCCGTACCGCCATCGGGCACCTCCCCCGCCACCACGCCCCGATTCGTCCCACTTCGACGGTAGGTGCCTGATGATCTCCCGCCTAGATCGCGAAGGAAAAGCGCCCCCTTGCGCCCCTCCCATCACTCCGAGCGCCCACCCGTTGGGGTGATTTCCGGCCTCGGGGTGGATAGGGAGTGCTCAGGGGGGTCGGAGGGGGATCGTGGAGCGGGACCGCTCAGGGCAGCTCATCGGCCCCGCTCCACGGTATGCCCGCTCACGGGCGCGGTGACGGCCGGAAACCGGCGGTCACCGCCCGGAGGAACGCCCCTACTGGCCGAAGACGGCGACGATCCTGGCCTGACCCTGATGCTCCTCGATGAGCGCCAGGAACCGGCCGTCGGGGCCGAAGACCGCGGTCGGGCCGTCGGCCAGCGCGGGCACCTTGATGCGCACGCCGTTGGCGAGCAGCCGGGCCTGGTCGGCGTCGGCGTCCCAGCGCGGGAAGGCGGCGTCGGCCGCCCGCTCGATCGGCATGACCTCGAAGGACTCCTCCAGCTCCTCCAGGGTGCGCGCGTCGGCCAGTCCGTAGGGGCCGACCCGGGTACGCCGCAGCGCCGTCAGATGGCCGCCGACGCCGAGCCCGGCGCCCAGGTCGCGGGCCAGCGCCCGGATGTACGTGCCGGAGGAGCACACCACGGTGACATCGAGGTCGACGGCTTCCACCGCTTCCGGGGTGTCCGCGACGTCCGCCACCCGGCGCATGTCCTGCACCGTGAAGGAGGAGACCGTCACCGGCCGGGCCGCGAGCTCGAACTCCTCGCCCTCCCGCACCCGGGTGTACGACCGCACCCCGTTCACCTTGATCGCGCTGACCTTGGACGGGACCTGCTCGATCGGCCCGGTCAGCGCCGCGATCCCGGCGTCGACCGCCTCCCGGGTCACCCCGGCGGCCGAGACCGTGGCCGTGACCTCGCCCTCCGCGTCATCGGTCACGGTCGTCTGGCCGAGCCTGATGGTGGCGACGTACTCCTTCTCGGTGAGCGCGAGATGGCCGAGCAGCCTGGTGGCCTTCTCCACACCGAGGATCAGCACGCCGGTCGCCATCGGGTCCAGGGTGCCCGCGTGCCCGACCCGCCGGGTACCGGCCAGCCGCCGCGTCCGCGCCACCACCCCGTGCGAGGTGAGCCCGCCGGGCTTGTCCACGATGACAAGCCCGGACGGGGCTTCGCTCTTGCGCGTCATGCGTTCGGGGAACCGTCCTCGTCGCCCGCCGCGCCCTTCGGGCCGGCAGCGGTGTCGTCGGCGGCCTCGGCCGCCTCGTCGTCGTCCTCCGCGGGCTTGCGGTACGGGTCGGCCTCGCCCGCGTACTGCGCGTCCGTGGCCGCCTTGCGGACCTCCTCGTCGGCCGCACGGGCCTTGGCGAGCAGGTCGTCGATGGTGCGGGCGTTGTCCGGCAGGGCGTCGGCGACGAAGGCCAGGGTGGGCGTGAAGCGCACCCCGGTCTGCCGTCCGACCTCGGAGCGCAGCACACCCTTGGCGCTCTCCAGGGCGGCGGCGGAGGCCGCGCGCTCCTCGTCGTCCCCGTAGACCGTGTAGAAGACGGTCGCCTCCCGCAGATCACCGGTGACCCGGGTGTCGGTGATCGTCACGTAACCGAGCCGCGGGTCCTTGATCCGCCGCTGCAGGGTCTCCGCGACCACGACCCGGATGCGGTCGGCCAGCTTGCGCGCCCGCGCGGTGTCCGTCATCGTCTTCTTCTCTCTGTTCTGGCTGCCTACGTGTGTTCGAATCAGTCATCGCCACCGTGGATGCGCTGCCGGACCGACAGCAGCTCCACCTCGGGGCGGGCGATCATCCAGCGCTCGCACCGGTCGAGGACGTCCTTGATGTGCGCGAGGTCCCCGGACACCACCGCGATTCCTATCTCGGCCCTGCGGTACAGGTCCTGGTCGCCGGTCTCCGCCACACTCACCGCGAACTTGCGGTGGATCTCGGCGACGATCGGACGGACGACCGACCTCTTCTCCTTCAGCGACCGTACGTCACCGAGCAGCAGGTCAAAGCACAGCGTGCCTACATACATGAGCATGAACGGTACACGCGACGGCCGGGGCCGATCGACGGATTATCCATCCGCCGACCGGCCCCGGACCGGTTGTCACACCTCGCTGAGGCGCTGGATCAGCCGCGCGGCTTCTCCCGCATCTCGTACGTCGCGATGACGTCGTCGATCTTGATGTCGTTGTAGTTGCCGAGGTTGATACCGCCCTCGTAACCCTCACGAATCTCGGTGACGTCGTCCTTGAAGCGGCGCAGGCCCTCGATGTTGAGGCTCTCCGCGATGACCTTGCCGTCGCGGAGCAGGCGGGCCTTGGTGTTGCGCTTGACCTCGCCGGAGCGGACCAGCACACCGGCGATGTTGCCGAGCTTGGAGGAGCGGAAGACCTCGCGGATCTCCGCGGTGCCCAGCTCGACCTCTTCGTACTCGGGCTTCAGCATGCCCTTCAGGGCCGCCTCGATCTCCTCGATCGCCTGGTAGATGACCGAGTAGTACCGGACGTCCACACCCTCGCGCTCGGCCATCTGCGCGGCACGGCCGGCCGCACGGACGTTGAAGCCGATCACGATCGCGTCGGAGCCGGTCGCCAGGTCGATGTCCGACTCGGTGACCGCACCCACGCCGCGGTGCAGCACGCGGATGTCGACCTCGTCGCCGACGTCGAGCTGGAGCAGCGAGGACTCGAGAGCCTCCACCGAACCGGACGCGTCGCCCTTGATGATGAGGTTGAGTTCCTGCACCAGACCGGCCTTGAGGGCCTCGTCCAGGTTCTCCAGGGAGAACCGCACACCCTTGCGGGCGAAGCGGACGTTGCGCTCGCGGGCGGCACGCTTCTCGGCGATCTGCCGGGCGGTGCGGTCCTCGTCGACGACCAGGAAGTTGTCGCCGGCACCCGGGACGTTGGTGAGACCGAGGACGAGGACCGGGGTCGAGGGACCCGCCTCTTCCACGTTCTCGCCCTTGTCGTCGAGCATCGCGCGGACACGGCCGTACGCGTCGCCGACCACCATGGTGTCGCCGACCCGCAGGGTGCCGCGCTGGACCAGGACGGTCGCCACGGCGCCGCGGCCGCGGTCGAGGTGGGACTCGATCGCGATGCCCTGCGCGTCCTGCTCCGGGTTGGCCCGCAGGTCGAGCGAGGCGTCGGCGGTGAGGACGACGGCCTCCAGGAGGGACTCGATGTTGAGGCCCTGCTTGGCGGAGATGTCGACGAACATGGTGTCGCCGCCGTACTCCTCGGCCACCAGACCGAACTCGGTGAGCTGGCCGCGCACCTTGGTCGGGTCGGCGCCCTCGACGTCGATCTTGTTGACCGCGACCACGATCGGCACGTCGGCCGCCTTGGCGTGGTTCAGCGCCTCGATCGTCTGGGGCATCACACCGTCGTTGGCCGCGACCACCAGGATCGCGATGTCGGTGGACTTCGCACCACGGGCACGCATGGCGGTGAACGCCTCGTGACCCGGGGTGTCGATGAAGGTGATCTTGCGGTCCTCACCGTTGACCTCGGTCGCGACCTGGTAGGCACCGATGTGCTGGGTGATGCCACCGGCCTCGCCCGCGACCACGTTGGTCTTGCGGATCGCGTCGAGGAGCCGGGTCTTACCGTGGTCGACGTGACCCATGACGGTCACGACCGGCGGACGCGCGACGAGTGCTTCCTCGCCGCCCTCGTCCTCGCCGAACTCGATGTCGAAGGACTCGAGCAGCTCGCGGTCCTCCTCCTCCGGGCTGACGATCTCCAGCACGTAGTTCATCTCGCCGGCGAGCAGCTCCAGGGTGGAGTCGGACACCGACTGGGTCGCCGTGACCATCTCACCGAGGTTGAGCATCACCTGGACGAGCGACGCCGGGTTGGCGTTGATCTTCTCGGCGAAGTCGGTGAGCGAGGCACCGCGCGACAGGCGCACGGTCTGGCCGTTGCCGCGGGGCAGCAGCACGCCGCCCACGGACGGGGCCTGCATGGCCTCGTACTCCTGGCGCCGCTGGCGCTTGCTCTTACGGCCACGCGCCGGACGGCCGCCGGGGCCGCGACCGAACGCGCCCTGCGTGCCACCACGGCCGCCCGGACCACCGGGACGTCCGCCGAAGCCGCCGGGACGGGGACCGAAGCCGCCGCCACCGCCGGGAGCGCCGCCACCGGGACGCGGGCCGCCGAAGCCGCCACCGCCACCACCGGGACGACCGCCGCCGCCGGGACCGGCCGGACGGCCGGCGAAGCCGCCGCCACCACCGGGACGACCACCGGGGCCGCCCGGACGCGCGCCGGGACCACCGCTGCGGCCGCCGGGACCGCCACCGGGACGACCGCCCGGGGACGGGGCGGGACGCTGCGGCATCATGCCCGGGTTCGGGCGCGGGCCCGAGGACTGCGGACGGGGCATGCCGCCGGGGCTCGGACGCGAGCCGCCGGGACCGCCCTGACCGGCCGGGCGCGGCGCGCCACCGGGACGGGGCATGCTGCCCGGGGCGCCGCCCTGGCCGCCGGGACGCGGCGGACGCTCGTCACGGCGCTCGCCGCCGGGACGCGGGGCGCCGCCGGGGCGCTGCATACCGGTGGAGCCGCCGGACGTGAACGGGTTGTTGCCGGGACGCGGGCCCGCGGGGCGCGCGGCACCGGGACGGGCACCACCCTGGCCGGGACCGGCCGGACGCGCGCCGGGGCGGGCGCCGCCGTCACGCTGCTGGCCGGAGCCGGAACCCTGTGCGGGAGCCGGACGGGCCGGACGGGGACCGGGGGTGGCACCGCCGGAACGCGGCGCGGCCGGGGCCTGCGGGGCCGACGGCGGCGCCTGGAACTCGGCCGCGGGCACCGGAGCCGCCGGAGCGGGCTTGGGCGCGGGCGCGGCGGGCGCCGGCTTCGGGCCCGGACGCGGGCCCGCGCCGGGCGCGGGGGTGCTGGAGCCACCGGAACCGGCGCCGGGCGCGGCCGGGGCCGGCGGCGGGGCAACGGGGCTCACGGGGCCGCCGGCCGGCTTGGGCGCCGGGGCAGCGGGACGGGCCGGAGCACCCGGAGTGGGCGCGCCCGGCTTGGCGGCGACGCTCTTGCGCGGTGCCGCGGGCTTCGCAGCGGGCTTGCCGGCGTTACCGCCGCCGGGCCCCTGGAAAGCGTCAGTCAACTTGCGTACAACCGGCGCCTCGATGGTCGAGGACGCCGAACGGACGAATTCGCCGAGTTCTTGGAGCTTGGCCATGACGACCTTGCTCTCGACTCCCATCTCCTTGGCGAGTTCGTATACCCGGACCTTAGCCACTTCGCTCCTTTTAGGTCCGGGGTGATCGTCCGCCGGACCGTCGCTACTTCATGGGCGTACTCATCGCGTACTCATCGAGTGCTCATCGCAATCTCGACCTACTTCCATCTCGCGAGGTACCTGACCGCACGGTGACCCGTGCCGTACTTCTTCTCTCTTACGGGGCTGCCTGCTCGACGAACCGGCGCAACTCCGCGGTATCGGGCGTCACGGGGCCTTTGAAGGCCCGTGCGAACGCCCGGCGGCGGACCGCCAGGTCAAGGCAGGCAAGGGCGGGATGCAGATACGCACCCCGACCGGGCAGCGTACCGCGATGATCGGGAACACAGGTGTCACCGTCCACCGCCACACGCAGCAGCTCGCTCTTGGCCGCACGCTCCCGGCAGCCGATGCAGCTTCGCTCCGGGCATGCTGGTTCGTGCGTCCGACCAGACACTCCTCAGTCTACCTCCCCGCGCCGACCTCACTCCTTCGAGTTATCCGGCGCACGGTTGTTCGTGGCGAGTTTCAGCCTTGCGGCTGCTCGGTGTCCGGGCGGATGTCGATACGCCAGCCGGTGAGCCGGGCGGCCAGGCGGGCGTTCTGCCCCTCCTTGCCGATCGCCAGTGACAGCTGGTAGTCGGGCACGGTCACCCGGGCGGACCTGGCGCCGAAGTCGACGACCTCGACCTTGGAGACCCTGGCCGGGGAGAGCGCGTTGGCGACCATCTCCGCCGGGTCGTCCGACCAGTCCACGATGTCGATCTTCTCACCGTTCAGCTCGGCCATGACCGCCCGCACCCGGGCGCCCATCGGGCCGATGCAGGCACCCTTGGCGTTCAGCCCGGAGCGGGTGGAGCGGACCGCGATCTTCGTACGGTGCCCGGCCTCGCGGGCGATGGCCTCGATCAGCACCGAGCCGTCCGCGATCTCCGGGACCTCCAGCGCGAAGAGCTTCTTCACCAGGTTGGGGTGGGTCCGCGACAGCGTCACGGAGGGGCCGCGCATGCCCTTGGCGACGCGTACGACATAGGTGCGCAGCCGGATGCCGTGCTTGTAGTCCTCGCCGGGCACCTGCTCCTGCACCGGCAGGATGGCCTCCAGCTTGCCGATGTCGACCAGGACGTTCTTGGGGTCCTTGCCCTGCTGGACCACTCCGGTGACGATGTCGCCCTCGCGGCCGGCGTACTCACCGAACGTGATGTCGTCCTCGGCGTCGCGCAGCCGCTGCAGGATCACCTGTTTGGCGGTCGAGGCGGCGATCCGCCCGAAGCCGCTGGGGGTGTCGTCGAACTCGCGCGGCTCGCCCTCCCCCGCCTCCTCGGGCTCCTCCTTGGCCCACACGGTCACATGCCCGGTGTGCCGGTCCAGCTCCACACGGGCCCGCCGGTGGCTGCCGGGCTCGCGGTGGTACGCGATGAGGAGCGCCGACTCGATCGCCTCGACCAGCAGGTCGAACGAGATCTGCCTCTCCTGCACCAGACCTCGTAGGGCCTTCATGTCGATGTCCACGGCTACGCCTCCTCGTCGTTCTCGTCGTGCTCGTGCTCGTCGGTCTCGTCGTGCTCTTCGTTCTCGTCGTACGTGTCGATGTCCGCCACGTCGTCGGCGTCGTCCTCCGGGAGGTCGGCGCCCTTGCGGTTGAACTCGACCTCCACCCGGGCCCGCTCGATCTCCCCGAAGTCCGCGCGGGCGGGCTTGGGCTTGCGGCCCTTGACGCCCGGGACCTCCAGGTCGAGGCCCGAGTCGTCCACATTCATGATCCGTGCGATCAGCTCGCCGCGCTCCTTGAGCTGGAGCTTCACCAGCCGGCCCGCGTTGCGGCGGAAGTGGCGCGGCTCGGTCAGCGGGCGGTCGGTGCCGGGCGAGGTGACCTCCAGGACGTACTCCGCGTCCCCCATGGCCTCCGCGGCGTCCAGCGCCTGCGAGATCTCCCGGGAGAGCGACGCCACCGCGTCGAGCTGCACGCCCTCGTCGGAGTCCACCACGACGAGGAGCTGCCGCCGCTTCCCGGCGGCCGTCACCTTGATCTCTTCCAGATCCAGTCCCGTCGTCACAACGAGCGGCTCGAGCAGCGCCCGCAGCCTCTCACTCTGGGTGGTGCTCATCCGGGTGACTCCTCGGCCGCGTGTGCTGTTGTGATGGAAGGTCGCGTGTAGACGAAAGATTACCCGAGTTTCGGTCACCCACTTCGCCAGCGGCGGCGGGCCGCGGGCGCCGGGCGGAGGGCGCCGAGCAGCGCCGTGGCGAGGCCGTACACTCCCGGAATGATCGCGGATGTGCCTCGTCTCGGGAGGCGGAGTGTGGTGGCGGTGGCGGCGGTCGTCGTCACCGCGGGCTGTTCCGGTGGGACCGGACAGCGGACGGACGGCGCCGGGCGCTCTGCCACGCCCCCCGAGCCAGGGGTGGTGGCCCGGCGGCAGGCTGCGGGTGACAGCGCGGCGCTGCTGGCGCAGTACGACGCCACGGCCGCGGCCCACCCTGCGCTCGCGGCCCGGCTGCGGCCGCTGCGCGCGGAAGTGGCGCTGCACGTGGCCGCCTTCGGCGGCAAGGCGGCGCCCACGCCGACGGCCACCGCGACCGCGACCCCCGCGCTGACGCCGACGCCCACGCCGACCGCGAGCACACCGACCACCGCGGCCGCCGCGCTCGCCTCCCTCGCCGCCGCCGAGCAGCGCCTCGCGGACCGCCGCGCGGCGGTCCTGCTGAACGTGCCGGGCGAACTGGCCCGGCTGTTGGCCTCGGTCGCCGCGGCCGGCGCCGGACATGTCGCGCTGCTGGGCGCGAAGACCGGGACGGGGGCGGGGCGATGAACCCGGCCACCGCCGCGCGGACGGCGACGGGGAGCGGCGCGACACGCATGGGCACCGCCGCACAGCGGGCGGTCCGCGACGCGCGGACGGCGACGGGCAGCGGCGCCACACGCATGGGCACCCCCGCACAGCGGGCGGTCCGCGGCACGCGGACGGCGACGGGCAGCGGCGCCACACGCATGGGCACCGCCGCACAGCGGGCGGTCCACGGCGCGCGGACCACGGCGGGCGGCGGCGCGCCGCGGTCGTTCCGCGCCGCGGGGAACGGGACGGGGGTCCGGCGGTGAGCACGGTCATCGACGCGTTGCAGGCGGCGCTCGCCGCGGAGCACGCCGCGGTCTACGGGTACGGCGTCGTCGGCGGGCAGATCGGGGCGGGGCGTGAGGCCGAGGCGCGGCAGGCGTACGACGCGCACCGCGCGCGGCGGGACGGGCTCGGCAGGACGGCCCGCGATCTGGGCGCGGTCCCGGTCTCCGCGGACGGCGGTTACGCGCTGCCGTTCCCGGTGACGGACCCGGCGTCCGCACTGCGGCTCGCCGCCTACCTGGAGGAACACGTGGCGGGCGCCTACGGCGACCTGGTGCGCGCCGGGATCGGGGAGATCCGCAAGGACGCGGCCGCCGCCCTGCGCGAGGCGGCGGTGCGCGCGGTCCGCTGGCGCGGCGGCAGCGTAGCCTTCCCGGGGTTGGCGGAACGGGGCTAGCACCCGTCCGGCGGACGGGTCCCGACACCCGTCCGGCGGATCGCGGAGAGTTCGAGCCGCGCCGGGGAACACTTCCCGGAGACCCGCGTGCCCGGCGGCGCCCCGTGCTCACCCGGCCTCCCGCAGGGACGGAGGCCGGTCACCCGTGCCACGGGGGCACGGTCGGTCCGGCGCGGCGACGGCCGCCGCCGCACATACGCACCACGGAGGGATCGCACAGGACATGGGTTCAGCAGCACACCACGGGGGGCCCGGGAACGATCGGCTCGAACCGCCCGAACGGCTGGTTCGCACGGTCGCGGCCTGGGAGGGTGAGGCGGGGCGGATGTGGCTGGCGGAGCTGCCCGGGCGGGTGGCGGAGTTCCTGGAGCGGTGGGGGCTGACGCCGGAGCGGGTCTTCGCCGCGGGCGGCCAGATCAGCATGATCGTGCTGGTACGGACGGCTGACGGCACTCCTGCCGTGCTCAAGATCGGCATGGTCAACGAGGAGACGCGGCACGAGGCCGCGGCCCTGGCGCACTGGGACGGCCGCGGCGCCGTACGGCTGCTGGACGCGGACCCCGAGGCGGGCGCGCTGCTGCTGGAACGCCTCCAGGCGGATGTCTCGCTGCGCTCGCTGGCCGAGCCGAAGGCGATGCTGGAGGCGTCGGCGGTGCTGCAGCGGCTGTGGGTGCCGCCCGCCGACGGCCACCCGTTCACCTCGGTCGCCGACTACACCGGCGCGCTGGTGCCGCTGCTGCGGGAGCGGGCCGGGCAGCCGTGGGCGGCCGACGCCCGCCCGCTCGCCGACGAGGCGCTGGCGCTGCACGCCGGGCTGCTCGCCGACGGCGCCGACGCCGTACTGCTGCACGGCGACTACCACCACGGCAACGTGCTCGCGGGCGAGCGGATGTCGTGGCTGGCGATCGACCCCAAGCCACTGGTCGGCGACCGCGCCTACGACCTCGCCTGGCTGGCCCGCGACCGGCTCTCCACCCTTGCCGCCCAGCCCGGCTCCCGCGCCGCCGCCCGCCGCCGCCTGGCCGCCCTCGCCTCCTCGCTCGACGTGGACCCGGACCGCCTGCGCGCCTGGTCCCTCTTCCGCGCGGTCGAGGCGGGCCTGTGGTCCCTGTCGGTGGGCGACCAGGAGGACGGCGAACTGCTCCTGGAGTTCGCGAGCTGGCTCTAAGGCCTCCGGCCCGGTCGAACGTCCCCGGCGTCAGGCGTGCCGCGGCGCCCCGGCCGGTGGCCGGACCCGGCGGGCGCCCGGCGCGCGGGCAGCGCTCTGGCCCACCGACGCGGCGCACCGGACCGTCCGGGCCGTTCGCCCGGCCCGGCGGGCCGCTCCGCCGAGTCGCCCGGCACGCGGGCGGCCCGGCGGGTGGCTGAGCCCGTCAGCCCCGCTGCGCGGCGCACCGGACCGTCCGGGCCGTTCGCCCGGCCCGGCGGGCCGCCCCGCCGAGTCGCCCGGCACGCGGGCGGCCCGGTGGGCGGCTGAGCCCGTCAGTCCCGCTGCGCGGCGCCCGCCGCTCCGCTCGTCAGCCGGGTCAGTGCCTCCGCCAGGGGCAGCTCCTCGCGGTCGCCCGTGCGGCGGTCCTTGAGTTCGACGACGCCCTCCGCGGCGCGGCGGCCCGCGATGAGGTGGGTGGGGACGCCGATGAGTTCGGCGTCGGTGAACTTCACGCCGGGCGAGACGCCGGCGCGGTCGTCGAGGAGGACGCGGACGCCGAGCGCGTCGAGGGCGTCGGCCGCCTCGGTGGCCAGGGCCGTCTGGGCGGCCTTGCCCGCGGCGATGATGTGCACGTCGGCGGGGGCGATCTCGCGGGGCCAGCACAGGCCCTGCCCGTCGGCGGTCTGCTCGGCGAGCGCGGCGACGGCCCGGGAGACCCCGATGCCGTACGAGCCCATGGTGACGCGGACCGGCTTGCCCTCCTGACCGAGCACGTCGAGCTGGAAGGCGTCGGCGTACTTGCGGCCCAGCTGGAAGATGTGGCCGATCTCGATGGCCCGGCCGAGGGTCAGCCCGGCGCCGCAGCGGGGGCAGGGGTCGCCGGGTTCGACGGTCACCACGTCGAGGTACTGGTCGACCTCGAAGTCCCGCCCGCAGACGATGTTCGCCGCGTGCTTGCCGGGCTTGTTGGCGCCGGTGATCCATCCGGTGCCGGGGGCGATCCGGGGGTCGGCGAGGTAGCGGATGCCGAGGCCCTGCGGGCCGACGTAGCCGCGTACCAGGTCGGGGCGGTCCGCGAAATCCTCCGCGGTGACCAGCTCGACCTCGGCGGGCGCCAGGTGCTCGGCCAGCTTGCCGAGGTCGACCTCGCGGTCGCCGGGCACACCGACGGCGATGATCTCACCGTCCACCTTGACCAGCAGGTTCTTCAGCGTGGCGGAGGCGGGCACGCCCAGGTGCGCGGCGAGCGACTCGATGGTCGGGGTGTCGGGGGTGTCCAGCTCGACGGGGCCGGGGTGGGGGATGTGCTCCCCCTCTTTGGCGGTGAAGGTGACGGCCTCGGTGTTGGCCGCGTAGTCGCAGGACGGGCAGTCCACGAAGGTGTCCTCACCGGCCGCCGCGGGAGCCAGGAACTCCTCGGACGCCGAGCCGCCCATCGCGCCGGAGACGGCCGACACGATCCGGTAGTCCAGGCCGAGCCGCTCGAAGATCCGGATGTACGCCTGCCGGTGCAGCCGGTAGGACTCGGCGAGTCCCTCGTCGGTGGTGTCGAAGGAGTAGGAGTCCTTCATCTGGAACTCGCGGCCGCGCAGCACGCCGGAGCGGGGCCTGGCCTCGTCCCGGTACTTGGTCTGGATCTGGTAGAGGATCACCGGCAGGTCCTTGTAGGACGTGCACTGGTCCTTGACGACCTGCGTGAAGATCTCCTCGTGGGTGGGGCCGAGGACGTACGCGGCGCCCTTGCGGTCGGTGAGCTGGAAGAGCAGGTCGCCGTACTCGGCGGCGCGCCCGGTCGTCTCGTAGTGCTCGCGGGGCAGCAGCGCGGGCAGCAGCACCTCCTGGCCGCCGATCGCGTCCATCTCCTCGCGCACCACGCGGCTGACGTTGTCGAGCACCCGCTTGCCCAGCGGCAGCCAGGACCACACGCCCGCCGAGGCGCGACGCACGTATCCGGCGCGGACCAGCAGCTTGTGGCTGGTGGTCTCGGCGTCGGCCGGGTCGTCGCGCAGCGTCTTGAGCAGCAGACGGGACATGCGCAGGACCATGGGGATCTCCGTTGGTTGCCGGTTGCCTGAGGGCTGGGGGCCGAGGATACCGAGCGCCGGACGGGTGGCCGAACCGGTTATCGCCGCAGCAGGGGCAGCGGCGCGCCCATCACCGCGTAGGGGCGGGCGGCGCTGGGGAAGTGCACCGGGCGGGCCAGGTCGCGGTAGCCGAGCGCCCGGTAGAGGTGGCGGGCGGGGCTGTCGCCGTCGATCGCGGACAGGATGCTGCGGGGTTCCGTGGCGCTGTCGGTGATCGCGGTGATCAGTTCGCGGCCGACGCCGTGCCCCTGGTGGCCGGGGAGTACGTGCAGTTCGGTGATGACGAACGCGTCGTCGAGCCAGTCGTCGTTGCCGCGCTGGCGCAGATACGGCTCCACGACGCTGGACCACCAGTGCGCGCGGTCGTTGGGCAGTCCGTAGACGAACCCGGCGAGCCGCCCGTCGGTGGTGGTCGCGCCGAGCGCCCGCGCTCCCGGATAGGCGAGGTGCCGCAGCACGATCGGCCGCCGGATGGCGACCTCGTCGGGTCCGAGCCCGAAGGCGAGGGCCTGGACGGCGAGCGCCTCGTCGATCCGCGAGGCGAGGTCGACCGGGCCGACCACCACGTTCTCCATGGCCCGCGACACTACCCGTCGCCTAGAAGAGGACGCTCATGAAGGCGCCGACTTCGGTGAAGCCGACGCGGCGGTAGGCGGCGCGGGCCGGGGCGTTGAAGTCGTTGACGTAGAGGCTGACGACCGGGGCGACGTCGCGAAGGGCGTAGTGCAGCACCGCGGCCATGCCGGTCTCCGACAGGCGGCGGCCGCGGTGGCTGGGGGCGACCCAGACGCCCTGGATCTGGCAGGTGTGCCGGGTGACGGCGCCGATCTCGGCCTTGAAGACGACCTCGCCGTCCTCGATCCGGGCGAAGGCGCGTCCGTTGGAGACCAGTTCGGCGACCCGGGCCTGGTAGAGCAGTCCGCCGTCGCCGGCCAGCGGCGAGACGCCGACCTCCTCGGTGAACATGGCCACGCACGCGGGCATGATCACGTCCATCTCGTCGCGGCGGACCCGCCGCACCTCGGGGTCGGGGGCGATGTCGGCGGGCAGCGCGCGGGTGGTCATCAGCGGCTGGTGGGTGCGGATCTCGCGGGCCGGGCCCCAGCTCGGTTCGAGCTGGGCCCACAGGTCGGCGGTGGGTTCGGCGGGGCCGACGATGGAGGAGCAGCGGCGTCCCGACCGGCGGGCGCGGTCGGCGAAGGCGCGGACCGCTTCGGGGGTCGCGCAGATCGGTACGAGGTTGGCGCCCGCGTAGCAGAGCGAGGTGAGTCTGCCGCCCGCGTACCAGCCCCACATCTCGCCGCCGAGCCGCCACGGGTCGAGCCCGGCGACATTGACCCGGGAGGTGACGAAGGCGTTGGCCACCGGGTCGCGGTTGAGCACGGCCAGGGCGGCGTCGAGATCGCCGGGATCGAGGACCTTGGCAGTCGATGTGGTCAGCACGTGAGCGCCTCACTGTACGGGCCGCAGCGGGCGGAGGACGGTCTGCGCACTTTACCTCGCACAGGCATGCCATGCCCCGCGTCCCGGACGGGATACGCGGGGCCGGGCGGGTGCGTCGCGGTCAGGAGACGCTCACCTGCGGTTCGCCGGAGGAGACGCCGTCGGCCTCCATCGCCTCGGCGAGCTTCATCGCCTCCTCGATCAGGGTCTCCACGATCTTCGACTCGGGCACGGTCTTGATGACCTCGCCCTTCACGAAGATCTGGCCCTTGCCGTTGCCGGACGCCACGCCCAGGTCGGCCTCACGCGCCTCGCCGGGGCCGTTCACCACGCAGCCCATGACCGCGACCCGCAGCGGCACCTCCATGCCGTCGAGCCCGGCCGACACCTCGTCGGCCAGCTTGTACACATCGACCTGGGCGCGTCCGCACGACGGGCACGAGACGATCTCCAGCCGCCGCTGGCGGAGGTTGAGCGACTCCAGGATCTGGATACCCACCTTCACCTCCTCGGCGGGGGGCGCCGACAGCGACACCCGGATCGTGTCGCCGATCCCCTCGCTGAGCAGGGCGCCGAAGGCCACCGCGGACTTGATGGTGCCCTGGAAGGCGGGGCCCGCCTCGGTCACGCCCAGGTGCAGCGGGTAGTCGGACTGCGCGGCGAGCAGCCGGTAGGCGTTGACCATGACGACCGGGTCGTTGTGCTTGACGGAGATCTTGATGTCGCGGAAGCCGTGCTCCTCGAAGAGCGACGCCTCCCACAGCGCCGACTCCACCAGGGCCTCCGGGGTGGCCTTGCCGTACTTGCGCAGCAGACGCGCGTCCAGCGACCCCGCGTTCACCCCGATCCGGATCGGCACCCCGGCGTCCTGGGCCGCCCGCGCGATCTCCTTGACCTTGTCGTCGAACTGCTTGATGTTGCCCGGGTTCACCCGCACCGCCGCGCACCCGGCGTCGATCGCCGCGAACACGTACTTCGGCTGGAAATGGATGTCGGCGATCACCGGGATCTGCGACTTGCGCGCGATGGTCGCCAGCGCGTCGGCGTCGTCCTGGGTCGGGCAGGCCACGCGGACGATCTGGCAGCCGGACGCCGTCAGTTCGGCGATCTGCTGCAGGGTCGCGCCCACGTCCGACGTCCGGGTCGTCGTCATCGACTGCACGGATACCGGGGCGTCCCCACCGACGGCCACCGACCCGACCTGGATCTGACGGCTTCGGCGGCGTTCGGCGAGCTTGATCGGAACATCCGGCATCCCGAGCGAAATGGCGGTCATTGCGTGGCATCCCCAAGGTGTGGAACGAGGTCCCGGCGTGGGCGGGCTCCGGCTATCGAGGTTACGGCACCCGGCCCTCGGCTCTCACTGCGCTCGCTCGGTTACGAACTCAGTTTGACCGGGTTGACCACGTCCGCGATCAGTACCAGCAGTGTGAAGGACACAAAGATTCCGGCCACGACATACGCGATCGGCATCAGCTTGGCGACGTCGAACGGGCCCGGGTCGGGCTTGCGGAAGACGCGGGCCAGGTTGCGGCGGATCGACTCCCACACCGCTCCCGCGATGTGGCCGCCGTCCAGCGGCAGCAGCGGCAGCATGTTGAACAGGAAGAGCGAGAGGTTGAAGCCGCCGACGAGCATGACCATGGTCATCACGCGGTTGATGGCGGGCTCCTGGAGCGCGAAGACCTCGCCGCCGACCCTGGCCGCGCCGACGACGCCCATCGGGGAGTCCGGCTTGCGCTCGGCGCCGTTGAAGGCCGCGTTCCACAGGTCGGGGACCCGCTTGGGCAGGCTGACCAGGGAGTCGATGCCCTGCCGTGCCATGTCGCCCATGTGGCTGAACGAGTCGGTGAAGCCCAGCGGCTGGATGTGGGTGGCGGGGCTGAAGCCGAGGAAGCCCGCGGTGACGGTGCCGTCCACGTAGTTGCCGTCGCTGTCGGTCTTGGCGACGACGTTGGTGGTGATCTTCGGGTGCAGGGTGACCTGCTTGCCGGCCCGCTCGACCACCAGGACCGCGGGGCCCGCGCCGTTGCGGATGTCCCGCGACAGCGTCGCCCAGTCGTTCACCGCGTGGCCGTTGAAGGAGACGATCTTGTCCCCGGCGCGCAGTCCCGCGGTCTTCGCGGGGGCGACGGCGTCGGTGGGGAGGCAGGGGTTCTTCGCGTCCCGCTTGGAGGTGTCGGCCTGCGAGATCACGCAGTCGCTGACCTGGCCGACGGTGGTGGTGCGCATGGTGATGCCGAAGCCCATGAAGACGCCGAGGAAGAGCGCCACGGCCAGGATCAGGTTCATGAAGGGACCGGCGAACATCACGATGACGCGCTTCCACGGCTTACGCGTGTAGAACATCCGCGTCTCGTCGCCGGGCTGCAGCTCCTCGTACGCGGCCGAGCGGGCGTCCTCGATCATGCCGCGCCACGGCGAGGTGGAACGGGCGCTGATCCTGCCGTCCTCCCCCGGCGGGAACATGCCGATCATGCGGATGTACCCGCCGAGCGGGACCGCCTTGAGGCCGTACTCCGTCTCGCCCTTGTGCCGGGACCAGATGGTCGGGCCGAAGCCGACCATGTACTGGGGCACACGGATCTTGAAGAGCTTGGCCGTGGAGAGGTGACCCAGCTCGTGCCAGGCGATCGAGACCATCAGGCCCACGGCGAAGACGACTATGCCGAGGACCGTCATGAGAGCGGTCATACGCCTGCTGCCTCCGATGTCGACGCGTTCGCGAGTTCCCTGGCACGGGCCCTGGCCCATGCCTCCGCTTCGAGGACGTCCTCGACGGTCAGCCGAGTTCCCGACGACGGTACGCCGTGTTCCTGTACGACCTTCGCGACGGTGTCCACGATCCCGGTGAACGGCAGCCGGCCGGCGAGGAAGGCGTCGACGCACTCCTCGTTGGCCGCGTTGAACACCGCGGGCGCGGTGCCTCCGAGGCTACCCACATGTCGCGCCAAAGCCACGGACGGGAACGCGTCGTCGTCGAGCGGAAAGAACTCCCAGGTGGACGCCTTCGACCAGTCGAACGCGGGTGCGGCGTCCGGGACCCGGTCCGGCCAGCCCAGGCCCAGCGCGATCGGCATCCGCATGTCGGGCGGGCTGGCCTGCGCGAGCGTGGAGCCGTCGGTGAACTCCACCATCGAGTGAATGTACGACTGCGGGTGGACGACGACCTCGATCCGGTCGAACGGGATGTCGTACAGCAGGTGCGCCTCGATCACCTCGAGGCCCTTGTTGACGAGCGTCGCGGAGTTGACGGTGATGACCGGGCCCATGTCCCAGGTGGGGTGGGCCAGGGCGTCCTCGGGCCGGACACCGGCCAGCTCCGCCCGGGTCCGGCCGCGGAACGGGCCGCCGGAGGCCGTCACGATCAGCTTGCGCACCTCGGCGCGGCTGCCGCCGAGCATGGCCTGGAAGAGCGCCGAGTGCTCGGAGTCGACCGGCACGATCTGCCCGGGCTTGGCGAGCGCCTTGACCAGGGGGCCGCCGACGATCAGCGACTCCTTGTTGGCCAGGATCAGCACCCGCCCGGCCTCCAGCGCGGCCAGCGTCGGCCGCAGCCCGATCGAGCCGGTGATCCCGTTGAGCACGGAGTGGCACTCCAGGGCCGCGGCCTCGGTGGCGGCCTGCGGCCCGACCAGCAGCGCGGGCTCCTTCCCGGCCCCGAAGAGCCGGGTGAGGGCCTGCCGCAGCGGCTCGGCCGCCGCCTCGTCCGCGACGGCGACCGTGTGCACCCCGAGCCGGTGGGCCTGCTCGGCCAGCAGCTCGACCCGCCCGCCGGCCGCGGAGACCGCGACCACCCGGAACCGGTCGGGGTTGCGCAGCACCACGTCGATCGCCTGCGTGCCGACCGAGCCGGTCGAGCCGAGCACCACGATGTCCCGTCGCCCTCCCCCCGCGCCGGCGGAGGAGTACGGGCGGTAGTGCGGGTCTGCGAGTGCGTCCGTCATACCGCCATTCTGTCCTGCCGGGGCCGTGCTCAGTGCACCGGCCGGTGGACGTTCTGGGCCTGCGTCGGCCCCGGGGTGGCGTCGGCGATCCACGGGCCCTCCCGGCTGGGGTCGACGATGCCCGCCTCCAGCCAGCCGCACGAGCCGCTGAGCACGGCCCGGGTCAGGGCCCGGTCGGTGGAGTCGGTGTTGCTCCACAGCCGGCCGAAGAGCTCCTCGGTACGGATCCGCGACTGCCGGCAGAAGGCGTCGGCGAGCCGGCCCGCCTCGGGCCCGTGGTCGGTGGTCGCGGCCAGGTGCTGGGCGCGTACGCATGCCGCGCTCATGGCGAAGAGCTCCGCGCCGATGTCGACGATCCGGGCGAGGAAGTTCTGCTTGGTCTCCATCCGGCCCTGCCAGCGCGACATGGCGTAGAAGGTGCAGCGGGCGAGCTTGCGCGCGCTGCGCTCGACGTAGCGCAGATGGGTGGCCAGGGCGCCGAACTCGCCGTAGGAGCTGGGCAGCTGGCCGGGGCCCGCGACGAGCTTGGGCAGCCAGCGGGCGTAGAAGGAACCCGCCTTCGCGCCCGCCCTGGCCTTGTCGGACAGCGAGGTGTCGGGGTCGATGAGGTCGCCCGCCACCGACAGATGGGCGTCGACGGCCTCCCGGGCGATCAGCAGGTGCATGATCTCGGTGGAGCCCTCGAAGATCCGGTTGATCCGCAGGTCGCGCAGCACCTGTTCGGCGGGGACGGCCCGCTCGCCGCGGGCGGCCAGCGAGTCGGCGGTCTCGAAGCCGCGGCCGCCGCGGATCTGCACCAGCTCGTCGGCCATCAGCCAGGCGGTCTCGGAGCCGAAGAGCTTGGCGAGGGCGGCCTCGATCCGGATGTCGTTGCGGTCCTCGTCGGCCATCTGGGACGACAGGTCGAGGACGGCCTCCAGGGCGAAGGTGGTGGCGGCGATGTAGGCGATCTTGGCGCCGACGGCCTCGTGCTCGGCGATCGGCTTGCCCCACTGCTCGCGGGCGGCCGACCACTCACGGGCGATCTTCAGGCACCACTTGCCCGCGCCGACGCACACCGCGGGCAGCGACAGCCGGCCGGTGTTGAGGGTGGTGAGGGCGATCTTCAGCCCGGCGCCCTCGGCGCCGATGCGGTTCGCGGCGGGCACCCGGACCTGGTGGAAGCGGGTGACGCCGTTCTCGATGCCGCGCAGGCCCATGAACGCGTTGCGGTTCTCCACGGTGATGCCGGGGGACGCGGCCTCGACGACGAAGGCGGTGATGCCGCCCTTGCTCCGCTCGCTCTTCGGCACCCGGGCCATCACCACCAGCAGGTCGGCGACGACGCCGTTGGTGGTCCACAGCTTCACACCGTCGAGCACGTAGTCGTCGCCGTCGGGCACCGCGGTGGTGGCCAGCCGCGCCGGGTCGGAGCCGACGTCCGGCTCGGTGAGCAGGAAGGCGCTGATGTCGGTACGGGCGCAGCGCGGCAGGAAGGCGTCCTTCTGCTCCTGGGTGCCGAACATCTTCAGCGGCTGCGGTACGCCGATCGACTGATGGGCGGAGAGCAGCGCGCCCAGCGCGGGGCTCGCGGAGCCGACGAGCGCCAGCGCCTTGTTGTAGTACACCTGGGTGAGACCGAGGCCGCCGTACTTGGGGTCGATCTTCATGCCGAGCGCGCCGAGGTCCTTCAGGCCCTGGATCGTCTCGTCGGGGATGCGCGACTCGCGTTCGATGAGGGCGCCGTCCACCTTGGCCTCGCAGAAGTCGCGGAGCCGGGCGAGGAACTCCTCGCCCTGCTCCACGGCTTCCGGCGCGGGCAGCGGGTGGGGGTGGATCAGGTCGAGGCGGAAGCGGCCGAGGAAGAGTTCCTTGGCGAAGCTGGGCTTGCGCCAGTCCTGTTCCCTGGCGGCTTCCGCCACCTGGCGTGCTTCGCGTTCGGAGACCTTGCGTGCGGCGGGTGCGGACACGGTTGCGTCACCTCCGGGTAGCCGGTTACCGACCGGTGCTACCTGTCCGTACTACCCGAATTCCGCCGTTCCCACCAGACAACCGGCGCCGTGGGGACGGCCCCCGGGCTCAGAGGTCGAGCCCGGTGAGCACCATCACCCGCTCGTAGGTGTAGTCGTCCATCGCGTACTTGACGCCCTCGCGGCCGTTGCCGGAGTCCTTCACCCCGCCGTACGGCATCTGGTCGGCGCGGTACGACGGCGCGTCGCCGATGATCACACCACCGACCTCCAGCTCGCGGTGGGCGCGGAAGGCGAGCTGCAGGTCGTGGGTGAACACCCCGCTCTGCAGGCCGAACCGGGAGTCGTTGACGGCGGCGAAGGCTTCGTCGGCGCCGTTCACCCGGTGCAGTGACAGCACCGGGCCGAACGCCTCGGCGCCCGCGAGGATCGCGTCGGCGGGCAGGTCGGCCAGCACGGTCGGGGCGTAGGTCGCGCCCTCCCGCTCGCCGCCCGCCAGCAGCTTCGCGCCCTTGGACACCGCGTCGTCCACCCACTGCTCGACGCGCAGCGCGGCCGCCTCGTTGACCAGCGGGCCGACGTCGGTGGCGTCGTCGCCGGGGTCGCCGACGCCCTGCGTGCGCACCTTGGCGACGACCTTCTCCACGAGCGCGTCGTAGACGGAGTCGTCGGCGATGACGCGCTGCACCGAGATGCAGGACTGGCCGCCCTGGTAGTTGGCGAAGGTGGCGATCCGGCTCGCCGCCCACTCCAGGTCGGCCTCGGAGGACCAGTCGGCCAGGACCACGGCCGCCGCGTTGCCGCCGAGCTCCAGGGTGACGTGCTTGCGGGGCACCGAGTCCATGATCTGGTAGCCGACGGTGTCGGAGCCGGTGAAGGAGATCACCGGCAGCCGCGGGTCCTGGACCAGCGCCGGCATCCGGTCGTTGGGCACAGGCAGCACGCTCCAGGCGCCCTCGGGCAGGCCACTGGTCTCGGCGAGGATCTCGCCGAGCACGAGGGCGGACAGCGGGGTCGCGGGGGCGGGCTTGAGGATGATCGGCACGCCGACCGCGATCGCCGGGGCGACCTTGTGGGCGACCAGGTTGAGCGGGAAGTTGAAGGGGGCGATGCCGAGGACCGCGCCGCGGCCGAAGCGGCGGGTCAGCGCGAGCCGGCCGACGCCGCCGGCGTCGGTGTCCAGCCGCTGCGCGTCGCCGCTGTTGAAGCGGCGGGCCTCCTCGGCGGCCCAGCGGAAGACGGAGACCGCGCGGCCGACCTCGCCGCGCGCCCACTTCACCGGCTTGCCGTTCTCGGCCGTGATCAGCCGGGCGATCTCCTCGGCGCGCTCCGCGAGCCGCCGCGAGACGTGGTCGAGCGCCGCCGCGCGCACATGGGCGGGCGTCGCCGCGAAGGCGTCGCGTACGGCGTGGGCCGCGGCCACGGCCTCCTCGACCTGCGCGTCGGTGGGGACGCTCACCCGGCCCACCAGGGCGCCGTCCCAGGGGCTGGTGACGTCGAAGGCGTCCGTACCGGTGGCCTGGCGGCCGGCCAGCCAGAACGCGTGCGGGGCTGCGCCTGTGGTTGTCACGGTGGTTCCGCCTTCCGGAAGTCGATGTCGCTGCCTTCACGGTAGGCGCGGCCGCCTCGCCGTCACGTTGTCCACGGCGGAGTACCGGCCGGGCCGGGCGCTACGGAATGGCCAGACCCGGAATGGCCGGACCCGCCCCGGGGCGGCGCGACCCCCTCTATCCTGCTGCGGGCAGGGGGAGGCGACCGCGATGACACAGACCGTGACGATCGAGCTGGGCGACGGCTCGACGGTGGAGGCCGAGATCATCGGCGACCTCCCCTTCCAGCACACCGAGGAGTCCGACGGCTACGGCGACGTCGGCGTCGGCCGCCGCGCCGCCCAGCTCGGCTCCGCCGTCGCCCTCACCCTCGACCAGGTCCGCTCCACCGTCCGCGGCATCGGCCAGTGGGCCGCCGAGACCATCACCGAGGGCGGCGCCGCGGGTGCCCCCGACGCCTTCGAGGTCGAGTTCGGCCTCAAACTCGCGGTCAAGTCCGGCCAGCTCCTCGGCGTCATCGCCGAAGCCGGCAGTGAAGCGGGCCTCACCGTCCGGCTCTCCTGGGACCTCGCCCGCCGCCGCACGGCTGCGCCCGGGGCTCCGGATCACGACGGTGCGGGCCGTGCACCGGCGCCCCCGGTCAGCGGCACGGGCGGCGCGGCCGCAGCGGCGGGCCCGGCCGCCGGGCCCGCGCGCGGCGACGGTGCCGGGACGGCAGGCGGCGCCGCGGCCGCCGCCGCCGGGGCACCCAGCGGCGGCGAGACGGGCCGCGACGGCGGGGCGGCGGACGGCGACAGCGCCCTGGCCGCCACCACGACGGCCGACGGCCCTGTGGCCGGGGCGGGCCGCCAGGCCGCGGGTGGTGGGGTGGGGTTCGCGGGGTGAGGGGCGTGCTCGGGGCGGCGGGGGCTGAGGGGTTGCGGCGGGCCGCTGTGTGGATCGGCGTGGACGGGGAGTTCCGCGGGAGTGGGTTCCTGGTGGGGCGGGGGCTGGTGGTGACGGCCGCGCATGTGGTCGCCGGGGCCGCGCGGGTGCGCGTGGCGGGCCGGATCGGGGTGAGCGAGGTCGGTGCGGATGCGGTGCGGGCCAGGCCCGCGGCCGGGGACGGCGGACTGTTCTTCCCGTACCCCGACCTGGCGGTGGTGACCGTACGGGAGTGGCAGCAGCACCCGGTGGCGGATCTCGCGGCGCGCGACGCCGAGCCCGGCACGGAGGTGGCCGCGCTCGGCTACTCCACCCGCACACCGACCCCCGGCGTCCAGCCGGACAGCCTGGCGTTACGGGTCGCGGGCCGCTCGGGCGACTTCGTGCGGCTGACCGGCGACGGCGTGTGGCAGGGCCTCAGCGGCAGCATGCTGGCCGGGCCGGACGGCCGGGTCGTCGGAGTGCTGAAGGGCAGCCGCTCCTACAAGGAGATCCAGGGCGGGTGGTTCACCCCGGTCTCGGCGCTGCACGCCTTCCTGGGCACGGCCCCGGTCCCGGCACCGGCCCCACCGCCGGATCGCCTCGCGCCGCGGCGGGCCGGTCCGCCGACCGACGCCGACCTGGTCGACGCCCTGATGGCCTTCCCCGCGCTGGCCGCCGCCGAGCGCCGCCAGGACCTCCTCGCGCGGATGGGCGACCACCTCGGCCTGCCGTACTCCTTCGAGGCGGCCGAGCGGTCCGCGCGCCGCGACCACCTCTTCCAGCTCGTCCTGAGCTGCCGCCACCACCGCGACTCCCGCGCCGCGCTGACCGCGCTCCACACCGCGCTGGAGGAGATGGTCCCGCACGACCGCGCGCTGGACCGGCTGTGGGAGGAGATCCGCCGCGCGCTCGGCGACGACGGGGAGGTGCCGTAGCCGATGGGAGGCACCTGGGACACCCACCGGACCCCCGCCGCGGACTCACCGTGGCCGGACGGCGGGGCGGAGCTGCTGGTACGGGTACTGGGCCGGTTCGAGAAGGCCCCGCAGCTCGCCCACCGCGTGGACCTGCTCGCGCAGATGGACGCGGCGGCCGGTCCCGACGCGGGCGGGGAAGCCGGCGCCGACGGCCACGGCGGGTTCCGGCTGGACGTGGCCGAGCACTACGTGGCCCGCACGCATCTGCGGGCGATCGTACGGGCGGTGCAGAGCCGGACCGATCCGGACGCGGCGCTGGCGGCCCTGCGCACCGCGGCACGGGCGCTGTGGCCGCACGACGGGGCGCTGCCCTGGCTGCAGGTGACGGTTCTGGCGCTGACCGGCGAGTCGCCGCTGCCCACCGCCCCCGCCCTGCGCGTCGTACGCGAACTGCTGCCGATCGGCGAGCTGCCGGTACGGGACCAGCCGACGGCGGCGCAGCTCGCCCGGCACGTGCCGCACGGAGCGCGCGGCACCGCGCTCCTCACCGGCCGCGAGACGCTGCCGGAGATCGTGCTGCGGCTGGCCGATCTGCGCGACGGCGGCGGCCCCGCGCCGCTGCTCCGCTTCCTCACCGCCTTCGCGGCCGACCCCGAACTGGCCGCGCACCACCGCCTGTCCGCCCTGCGCAACCTGCTCGGCGAGCTGCGTTCCGGGCCCGGCCCGGAGCCGACGGCCGCCCCTGGCAGGCTGATCGTGCAGATCAGGGTCGAGGCGGTGGACCCCGAACACGTCGAGGACGGCCGCTACGAGCTGCGCGGCGCGTACTACCGGCAGCCCGCGGACGGCGCCCCGCTGCGCAGGCTCGGCTCGCTGCCGCCCAGCGAGCCCTTCCGCCGCAGCGAGCTGACCGGCGCGGGCAGCGCCCGGATCTCGGCCTGGGCCGAGCTGGCCCGTGAGGTGCGCAACGCGGGCGGCGGGGTACGGCTGGAGTTCCTGCTGCCGACCACCCTGCTGGGGCACAGCGCGGAGGTCTGGTCGGCCGGTGCCTCCCGGACGCCGCTGGGCCACCACCACCCCGTCGTCGTACGGTCGTTGGAGCGGTACACCGATCCCTGGATCGACCCGGCGCCCTGGCGCCAGCGGTGGGACCACCTGTGCGCCGACGAACCGTCGCGGCGCGATCCGGCGTGCGACGACGGGGTGCCAGGCGACGGCGTGCCCGGTGACGACGTGCTGGACCGCATCGCCTGGCCGCCGCTCGACCAGCGGCCCGCCTCCGCGCTCACCGAACTGCTCACCCAGCGGCCCGAACTCGCCTGCCTGGGCCTGACGGTGCCGTACGACAGGCTCGCCGCGGAGATCAGGACCCGGCTGCTCGACGCGCTGTTCACCGAGGGCCTGCCCGTGATGGTGTGGCGGCGCGACCCCGGCGACGCCCGGGAGGTCGTCACCGCGCTGCGCAAGCACCGGCCCGCCCGCCTGCGGGACCTGCCGGAGACCGTCCACCTCTGCCGCAAGCTCGGCAGGTTCGCCGGGGAGGCGGACGTACGCAACAACATGACCCTGCTCTACGACGACCCCGACTGCGTGGACGCCGACCAGGACGCGCCCTTCGCGGGCATGGCGTGAGCGGGGCGCGCGGATGACGACACGACCGATGACCCGAGGAGCACAGCGGTGACGGCGAACGGCGAGAACTGGTGGGTCTACCGCGGCACGGGCCTTCCGCACGACGGCATCGACGGGCTGCCCGACGCCCCGTCCTGGCGGGCCTTCGGCGACGTGGACCCCGAACGGCTCCCGGCCGCGCCCGCGGCCGCCGCGGACGGCGCCGTCGCCCGCCGCCTCGGCCGCGACCGGCAGGCCGCCGCCTACCAGGCCGACGCGCGCGAGATCCAGCTCGTCAACCTCGCCCTGCACCTGCGCCGCCCGCTGCTGATCACCGGCAAGCCCGGTGTCGGCAAGTCGACCCTCGCCTACGCGGTCGCCCATGAGCTGGGCCTCGGCCCGGTGCTTCGCTGGCCGATCACCAGCAGGGCCACCCTGCGCGACGGCCTCTACGCGTACGACGCCGTCGGCCGCCTGCACGACGCGGGCATCGCGGGCGGTTCCGGCGGCGGGCAGGCCCCCGGCATCGGCCGCTATCTGCGGCTCGGCCCGCTCGGTACGGCGCTGCTGCCGTGGCGGCACCCGCGGGTGCTGCTCATCGACGAGATCGACAAGAGCGACCTCGACCTGCCGAACGACCTGCTGAACGTCTTCGAGGAGGGCGAGTACACCATCCCGGAGCTGAGCCGTCTCGGCGAGGGCGACCAAGAGGTGATGACCGCGGACGGTGCCCGCACCGCCGTCGTCTCCGGCGGCACGGTGCGCTGCGCCCAGTTCCCGTTCACCGTCCTGACCAGCAACGCGGAGCGCGAGTTCCCCGCGGCCTTCCTGCGGCGCTGCGTCCGGCTGGAGATCCAGCCGCCCGACGCCGACCGCCTCGCCGCGATGGTCTCCGCCCACCTCGGTGGCGACCCCGCCACCGCCGCCACCCGCACCGCCCTCATCGCCGAGTTCCTGCGCCGCCAGCGCGAGGACAACGCCGAACTCGCCAACGACCAGCTCCTGAACGCCCTCCTGATGGCCACCCGCGGCCTCTGGTCCCGCCCGGAGGACCGGGAAATCATCGAGAACGTCCTCCTGCGCCCCCTCAACGAGTCCTGAGGCGCACCCGGATGGCCGACAACCACTCCCCCGCGGGGGGCACCCCGGGACCGGACGGCGGTCCGGGGCGTATCGCCGAGCCCCGGGTCGGTGACGGCCCGGAGAGGGTCGGCGCCGGGTGGGAGGGGGTGCTGCGGGAGGCGCTGGGCGGATTGCTCGGAGGCGGGAAGGACGCGGGAACGGGCGGCCCGTCGGCCGACGATGTCGCCGATGTGCTGTGGGTGGCGGGGCTGGCCGGGCTGGGGGGCGGGGTCGGCGAGGACGGGGAGCCGGCGCGGGACGGGCGGGCGGAGGAGCGGGGGGTACCGCCGCCGCGGGCTGCGGCCGATGCCCGGGAACGGCCCACGCGGGAGGGCGCCGAGGAGCCGGTGCCGCCGGACGACGGCCCGGGGCCCGCGCCCGCGGCGGCCGGCCCGGCGCAGGGCGACGCGCCGGACCCGACCGCGGCGCGAGCCACCCTGCATCCGTTCGGCGCGAGCGGCCCGTCCGGCGCGGCGGCGCACGTCGTCCAGGTGACGCAGCCCGCTGCGCTGGCGGGCGCCCTCGCGCTGGCCCGCGCGCTGCGGCCGCTACGGCAGTCCGTGGACTCGCCGGGCCCCGCGCTGCTGGACGAGGAGGCCACCGCCCAGACCACCGGCGAGGCCGGACGGCTGATCCCGGTCTGGCGCCCGGCGAGTGAACGCCGCTTCTCCGTCGACCTGCTGGTGGACACCGGCGCCACGATGGCGGTCTGGCACCGGCTGGCGGCCGAGCTGTGCACCGTACTCGAACGGCACGGCGCCTTCGCCGACGTCCGCTGCTGGTCGCTCGGCACCGACGGCGAGGTGCCACTGCTGGCGCCCTTCCGCCGCAGGCACGGCGGCGCGCAGCGGCCGGTACGAGCCCGGGGCACGCGCTGGTCGAGGCCGTTGGAGGACCCGACCGGGCGGGCGGTGCTGCTGGTCCTGACCGACGGGGTCGGTCCCGCCTGGTACGGCACGTCGCTGCCCGACTTCCTGGGCCGGGTCGCCGGGGAGCGGCCCGCCGCTGTACTCCAGGTGCTGCCCCGCCGGATGTGGCACCGCACCGCCCTGCGGACCGCCCCGGTGGAGCTGCGGGTGCCGGACCCGGCGCGGCCGGTCGCCGAGGTGCGCACGCAGGCGGCGGTGCCGGGTCAGCCGCGCGGTGAGCGGCCCGCGGGGGTGCGCTGGCTGCCGGTGATGGAGGTCGAGGGCGCGTGGCTGGCGCCGTGGGCCGGGCTGGTCGCGGGGCGGGTGCCGGGCTGGTCGCCGATGCTGGCCACGCCGGTACGCGGCGTGCCGAGACCACGCCGGAGCGCTGCGGGCAGCGCCGGGCGGACCGAGCCGCCGGACGCGGTCGGGCGGGTCGCCCGGCTGCGCTCCGGCGTCTCCCCCGACGCCTTCCGGCTGGCCTGCCACCTCGCGGCGGCGCCGCTCAGCCTGCCGGTCATGCGGCTGGTGCAGCAGGCCACGATGCCCTGGTCGGGCCAGACCGACCTGGCCGAACTCTTCCTGTCCGGCGTCATCGAGCGCCGCGGCTCGCTGCCGCCCGAACCCGGTTCCGCGCCGGGCCCCGGCCCCTCGGTCGACCCCGACGACGTCGTGTACGACTTCGTTCCCGGCGTGCGCGAGCACCTCCTCGACGAGCTGACCCGTACCGAGTCGCTGCACATCCTGGACGACGTCCTCGCGAAGGTCTCCGGGCGGGTGGCGGCCACTTTCGGGGGCACGCTGGACTTCCGCGCCCTGGCCGCGCTCGCGGACGCGGCCGAGGCGCTGCCCACCGAGGACGGCACGCCCGGACGGCTGCTGCCCGCGGCGAGCCTGCCGTTCGCGGAGGTCGCGGTGGCCGTGCTGAGCGGCGCGGGCGGCCAGCACCGGTCGCTTGCCCGGCGGCTGGCGGCCGCCGCCGAGGGCCGCGTGTGGCGCCCGGACACCAAGCCCGCCGCCCCGGCGGCGCCCCGGCCGTCCCCGCCCCGCCTGGACCTGCTCTTCCCGGTCCGCCCGGTGACCAGCCCGCCCGACCCCGAGCGCATGATCGGCCGCACGTGGGAACTCGACCTGCTGGAGGAGGCGTTGCGCCCGCCGCGCGCCCCCCATGCCAAGCCGTCCGTCGTCATCGTCCAGGCCATCCCTGGCATGGGACGCAACCGGCTCCTCCAGGAGTACCTGCGCCAGAACGGCGACCGCCACACCTTCGTCCACCGGATCGACTGCGGCACCTCGGAGTCGTACCGCCTGGGCCTGGAGGCGCTGCGCGCCGCCCTCGCGCGCGAGGAGGATCCCCCCTCGCTCCACCCCTGGGGGATGCTGAGCAGGCACAGCGGCTGGCTGGTCGTCTGCGCCGACGTGCCCACCTACGAGACGTCCCCGCTCGCCGCGCCCTACCTGCCCTGGGCGAGCGACGGCTGGGGCAGCGTCATCGTGCTCACCGACCGGATCAGGGACGACCGCGAGGTGGACGCCGACGCCGTGATCGTCCGCCTCCACGCGCTACGCCGCGACGAGGTCGTGGCCCATCTGCGGGCGGTCCTGCCGGACCTGTCGGCGACGGACGACCAGCTCGCCCTGGTCGCGGACCAACTGCCCGCCACCCCGGCCGAGTTGGCACATGTCGTCGCCACCAACGACATCGCCGCGCTCATCCCCCGGGACGCACCGGAAGAGCCGCCCACGGCGCAGTCGCCCGAAACGCGGCCCTCGCCGCTGTTCACCTGGAGGCAGGCCAAGGGCGACCGCGGCCTCGCCGGTTATGTGTCCGACGGCAGGGTGTGGCTGGCGGCGGCCGGATACGGGCAGCCCGTGCGGCTGTGGGACTCCGTCGGGGGGCCCGCCGAGGGCGCACCGCTGCCCGGAGGACCCATCCCGGCCAGGACCCTGGCCGTCCTCCCCGGCCAGGACGGTATGCCGAGAGCCGCCGTCGCGGGGGTCGGCGGTGCGGTCGGTCTGTGGGACCTGACGACTCGGATGCGGCAACTGTCGCTCGTGGTCAGCGAGAACGCCCATCTGAGCGCCATGACGAGCTTCGTGGAGGAGGACGGACGGCGCGTCCTGGTGACGGTGAACGGCGAGGTGAGATTCTGGGATCCGGTCACCGGGGACCGCCTCGAACGGGGCTTCACCGCCCAGGCGGGCCGGGTGCGGGCACTGGCCTTCTTCGTCGACCCGCATGCCGACGCCGGGGTGCGCGGCCGTCAGCTCGCCGTGGTCGTCGACGACGACCGGTCGGTCCACGTCAGGGACGCCTCCACCGGCGCGGACGTGGAGCATCCGCTGACCTGGCGGCTGGAGTCCGCCGCGTCACTGGCCACCGTCCGGCTGCGGACCCGATACGACCTCGTGGCCGCCATCGGCCGTGACCGCGTGGTCGAGTTGTGGGACACCGCGACCGGCGAACTCGCCCACACACTGGACACCGGCGCCTCCGGTCGCCTGGTGGCGGTCACCGCCTTCGAAGGACCCGACGGCGCCGCGCTCCTCGCGACGGCGGCAGCCGACGGAACCGCCCAGGTGTGGGACATCGACGCGCTGCTCCCGGCTCCGGACCGTTCGGGGAGCCCGGTGACGCTCTTGCACGCCGAGTTCCCCGGCCTCTTCTTCGCCGCCTGGCTGGTGGCGGAGCTGGGCGCCCATCCCCGCTTCCGCGACGCGCTCGACCTGCTGCTGCCCGCCGACCTCGCCCCGGCGATCACCCGCATGCTGGAGCACGGGCTGCTTGTCCAGGAAGGCCCCGGCCAACTGGTGGTCGCACCCGAGTGGCAGACCGAACTGCTGACGGTCACCACGCCAGTCCGGCGCGCGTGCGAGTCGCGGCTGCTGAAGATCCTGGACGGTGCCTGCCCGCAACCGACGGAGTCCCCGGACACCTGGCGCCCGTACACCGCCCTGGGGGGTGTCCTACGGGGCCTGGAGAACGGTCTCGCCTCCCCCTCGGCGCTGTACGGCGGGGATCCGGCCGACAGTCGCCTCGTCATGGAGCACATCTCCCGCTGGGCGGAGTACCACCTGCTCCGCGGCGACGCCGAAGAGGCGGAGCGGCTGGCCCTCCTGGGCGAGGAATGGGCGCAGGGCACCGGCAGCCGCCATCCGTGGTTCCCCAGGCCGCCGCGGGAGCGGGACCGACTGGCCGTGGTCTCGATGCGGGCCCGGATGGCCAGGGGGCAGGTCCATGAGGCTCACGCCCGTGCCCGCCACCTCCTGGCCGAGGAGACCGACACTCCCACGCGTCTGGCGGCACTTCTGACCCGGGCCGAACTCACCATGTGCGAGGGAGACTTCGTCGCCGCGAAGTCCGCGCTGGACAACGCCGAGGAGATCAGCGGTCACGGCGACATCGAGCGTCGCGCGACGCGGTATCTGAGCACCCGCCTCGGCCTGCTGCGCGGCGACCTGCCGGGCGCGGAGCGGGCACTGCGACAGGAGAGCGTCGCGATCGACCAGTTGACCGCGAGCCGCCCAATCGGCGTGGCCGAGACCGCGGCGGAGCTGATGGTGAGCCTCCGGCACGCCTCGATGATCGCCGGACTCGGCCTGGTCCGCGACGAGTTGAATGCGGCACGCAAGCTGAGCGAGCCTCCGGCCACGTCCGTGACCCTGACCGTCCTGCACGCGGCCCGTCAGCGACTGACCCTCGGCAATGACTCCGGCCGACTGGCGGACTTGGCCAGAACAGCGTCCCACGAGCGGTTCGAGCTGTATGTGTCGCTCACCGAACTCTTGGTGGAGGCCCTCGTCCTGGAGGAGGCCGGGGCGCTGTGGGGGAGGCCGCCCGGGGCGCAGCGCAGCACACCCGCACGGGCGAGGATGCTCCTGGAAGAGCTGCGGCCGTACCGGGAACCGCTGCACAGCAGCCGCCCGCAGGCGTACGCGCGGTTCAAGGCCGTGGAGGCCCGCGCGCTGATCGCGGACGCGCGCTTCGCGCAGGGAGTCGCCGCGGTGCGCGCCGCCGAGACGTACCTCGCGGATCTCTACGGCCCGGATTGCCCTCTGCTCCCCCGGCTCCAACTACTGAAGGCCTTCGCCTACCAGCAGAACCAGTCGCCCGCGACGGCGAGAACCACCGTCGTGGCCGAGTGTCTGGCCGAGGCGGAGGCCCACCTCACCCCTACGTCCCACCCGGACCGGGTCACCCTGCTGCTCGCCCGTTCGCAGGTCACGGACGGCCGCAGGGAGCGCAACGCAGCGCTGCGGGAGGCGGACGCGATGGCCGCATCGCTCCTGACCCCGATCCGGGGCAATCCGTGACGGCCGCGGCTCCCTACTGCCCCGTCTTCAGCGCCAGCCACAGCTCCATCCGCACATCCGGGTCGTCCAGGGAGCGGCCCAGGATCTCCTCGACGCGGCGCATGCGGTAGCGGAGGGTGTGGCGGTGGACGCCGAGGTCGGCGGCGGCGGCGTCCCACTGGCCGTGGTGGGAGAGCCATGCCTGGAGGGAGGCGACGAGGTCGCCGCGGGAGGTGGCGTCGTGCTCGCGCAGCGGGCGGAGCAGGCCCTCGGCGAAGGCGCGGACGGCGTCGTCGGCGAGCAGGGGGAGGACGGAGCCCGCGCCGACCTCGCCGTGTTCGACGAGGTTGCGGCCGCGGCGCAGGGCGACGGCGAGGGCGCGTTCCGCCTGGTGGTGGGCCTCGGGGACGCCGGTCGGCGGGACCGGCGCGGAGAGCCCGGCGGCGAGCGCGTCCTCGCCCTCGGCGAGGTCGGCGGCGGTGGACAGCGCGTGGGCGTCCTCGGCGGCCAGCACGATCAGCCGGGCGCCGTCGCGTACGGCGAGCAGCGGTTCGCCCGAGCGGGTGGCGGCGGCCTCGGCGCGCTCGCCGAGCAGGGTGACGGCGTCGGTGCCCGGGGTGCCGGGGGCGGCGGGTTCGGCGATCAGCACCCGCACCGGGTGGTCGAGCAGCGTGCCGTAGAGGGTGCCCGCCACGGTGCGGGCGTGGTCGGTCTCCCCGGCGAGCAGCATCCGCAGCAGCGCGGCGGCGAGGCGCTGCTGGCCGTCCTGGAGGGTGCGGGACTGTTCGAGGGAGAGGGTGAGCAGGGCGACGGCGGCGTGGACGACGTACCGGGCCGCGGTGTCGAGCCGCTCCTCGGTGCCGACGGCGAGGAAACCGCGCGGGCGGCGGCCGCTGCCCAGCGACTGCAGTTCGACCCGGTCCTCGGTGCCCGCGGGGCCCGCGACCGCCGCCGAGGCCGGGGCGGGCATGTCGCGCAGCCGGTCGATCTCGCCCGCCAGCCGGGCGGCCCGGCGGCCCGCCCAGTCGGGGGCGGCGGCCAGCACCGCGCCCGAGGCGTCGTAGAGGGCGGCCCAGCCGTCCAGGTGCTGGGCGAGCCGGGCCAGCAGGGCGGCGGTGCCGTCGGGGGCGAGCGCGGCCCTGGTGAGTTCGCGCTGGGCCTCGAAGCCCGCCGTCACGGCCTTGTACTGGTCGGCGGCGACCGCCGCGGAGACGGCCTTGCTGATCGCGATGAAGGGCGTCTTGCGCGGGACTTCGAACAGCGGCAGCCGCATCTCGGTGGCGGCGGCCACCAGTGCCTCGGGCACCGCGTCATGCCCCACACCGACGCCGAAGCCGAGCCCGACCACGCCCGCGGTGGCCAGCCTGCCCACATAGGCGCGCATCGCGTCGGCGTCCTCTATGTCGAGCTTGAGGCCGGTGGTGAGCAGCAGTTCGCCGCCCTCCAGATACGGACCCGGGTCGTCGAGTTCGCTGGTGTGCACCCAGCGCACCTCGGCCCCGAGCCGGTCGTCTCCGGCGAGGACGGTGAGCTTGAGCGTCGAGTGGTGGGCGAGCGACGCGAGCGTGAGGGGCATCGTGACCTGGTAGCCGTGGGCGGCGGGTTTTGGCCGACCGGGAGTGGTCGCCATCCCCGATTGTGCCGCACCGTACAGCGGGCGGCCTACCGGCACGGCCGTGCCCGGCCGGCCCGGTCCGCGGTCACGCGCGCAGGTCGAGCAGTATCGGCGGCGCGAGGTCGCCGCCGGTCGTGGTCAGCGAGAGGACCGCGTGCCCCGCCGGCACCGAGTGCGCGAGGTCGGAGGCGGACCAGCGCTCGCGCTCCACGCTGCGGACCGTGACGGACTCGGTGGTGACCGCCTCTCCGGTGAACACCCGCCGTACGCCGCGCGACAGCCGCCGCATCACGCCGCCCGACTGGTCGGGGGTGCGGGTGATGTCGCGGGCCTCGACCCAGGTGGTACCCCACGCCTCGGCGAACCGCTTGCCGTCCCAGGTGGTGACGCCCGACATGGCCATCCGGCAGCCGACCGCGCCGAGCAGGGCGCTGCGCAGCGTCTCCGGCACGTCGTCGAGGGTGCGCAGGGTGAGCAGCACACCCGCGTTGGCGGAGCGCAGCCGCTGCAGGCCGCGTACGGCCTCGGCGGTGACGGTGTGCGCCGCGTCGTCGAGCACCAGACAGGCGAAGAGCGAGCGGTCGCGGCGGGCGGTGACGGCGGCGGTGAACTGGGCGAGGACCAGCCGGGTCAGTATCCGGGAGGCTTCGGCGTGGCCGCGCTCCGGCAGGTCGATCCTGACCCGCAGCGGGTGTTCGAGCGCGTGCATGGAGAAGGGGCGGGAGCGGCCGGTGACGTCGAAGAACCCGGCGAAGGCGGGCCGGTCGAGGAGGGCGACCCGGTCGGCGAGCCGCGGGCCGATGTCGCCGGGGCGGCCCGTCTGCCGCTCACGGGCGTCGAGTTCCCTGGCCATGGCGAGCGCGCCGGCCTCGTCCAGCGCCTGGCGCAGCGCGGCGTAGGCGTGCGGGATGCCGTCGAGGAGTTCGCGCAGTTCGGTGACGGCGGGGAAGCGGCCGTGGGCGGCGAAGAACGGGCCGATGAGCTGGCTGAGCGCGGTGCTGGCGCGGCGCAGGTCGCCGTCCTCGCCGCTGTGGCCGTCGAGCAGCGCCTCGGCGAGGGTGCCCGCCGCGGTGTCCGCGTCGGTGCCGCCGCCGTACAGGTCGAGGTCGTAGCGGGAGGAGGGGTCGGCGATGGAGATCACCACGTCGAAGGCGTCGGCCGGGCCGAGGTCCGCGCCCGCCGCGCCGATCGCGACCACGGCGGCCTGCCCGGTCAGCGCCTGGAGGCAGAGCGACTCGACGACGGGGCGCACGAGCTGCCGGGTCTTGCCGGAGCCGGGCGGGCCGACGGCGAGCAGCCCGGTGCCCAGCAGCCCCGGGTCCAGGGCGATGGCCGAGCCGCGGTGCTGGTACGGGTTGCGCTCGTCGTCCAGGCCGCGGCCGATCCGCACCTGGCCGCCGAGCAGGTCGTGCCGCGCGCCGCGGTAGGCGAGGTCCCGGGCGCCCGACGGGTGGGTGCACGCCTCGGCGCCCTGACGCAGGACGGCGTCGGTGAAGGCGTCGAGCCGTGCCGGGTCGGCCACCACACCGGCCCAGGCGCGCCGGATGCGGGTGTAGTCGACGTCGTTCATCCGCCCGGTGCGGACCTCCGCGGTCAGCCGGTCGGCGGCGGCGAACTGCCCGGCGGCGCGCAGTTCCGGCCATGCGACGAGGTCCGGCTGCCCCTCGGTGGGGCCGGGCTCGGCGGGCTGGTCCCAGAGCGAGACCAGGGCGGGCCTGGCGTAGCGGCGCCACAGCTCGCCCCAGTTGCCGAGGCGGCCGAAGATAAAGGCGAGCAGCGCGGCGAACAGCACGTAGTACGTGTCGGAGGCGATGGCGAAGGCGTGCGCGTCGCCGGTGCCGCTGCGCCAGTCGTCGGGGGTGAGCCAGATCAACGGCCAGATCCAGAAGGGCAGATAGCCGTTCCAGCACAGTGACCAGACCAGCAGCCCGGAGAGCAGGGCGAGGATCGCGCCGCCGAGCAGCCGCCGGCCGGGCAGCCGGTCGGGGTCGGGGGCCGGGCGCGGGGTGTGGCCGAAGGCGTAGATGCCGGGTGCGTCCTGGGCGCGCGGGGTGCGCAGCCAGGTCTCCAGCGCGGACGCGGGCGGCGCCTTGGCGGGCATCGGCGGCGGGGCGGACGGCCGCGGCACGGGAGCGCCCGCGGGGGGTGCCTTGTGCGCGGCGTGGCCGGGGCCGTGACCCTGCCCGGATCGTGGCGTGCCCTCGAAATCCATGGCGTCCATGGCGCGTCTGCCCCTCGCCCCTCGTCGACGACGATGCGCTCAATGTAGTCGAGCCGCTACGGGCAAAGAAGGATCTTGGCCGCACGCCGCCGCACCGGTGACTGTCCGATCCGGCACAGACGGCTGATTCAGTGCTACCTATCGGCGTATGCGGGCCTGCCCGGTACCGGCCTAGCCTGCGAGAAGAGAGCGCGTACAGTCCGCCGACGTTTCAGAGGAGCCCGCCCGCCATGACCGAACTGACCCAGGAGCGCCGGCTCGTCACCGCGATCCCCGGCCCCAAGTCGCAGGAGCTGCTGGCCCGTAAGAGCGCGGCCGTCGCCAACGGTGTCGGCGTCACGCTGCCGGTGTTCATCACCCGTGCCGGTGGCGGCGTGGTGCAGGACGTCGACGGCAACAGCCTCATCGACTTCGGTTCCGGCATCGCCGTGACCTCGGTCGGCAACAGCGCCGAGGCCGTGGTCCGCCGCGCCGGGGCGCAGCTCGCCGACTTCACCCACACCTGCTTCATGGTCACGCCCTACGAGGGCTATGTGGAGGTCGCCGAGCAGCTCAACGAGCTGACGCCGGGCGACCACGCCAAGAAGTCCGCGCTGTTCAACTCGGGCGCCGAGGCGGTCGAGAACGCGGTGAAGATCGCCCGCGCGTACACCAAGCGCACCGCCGTGGTGGTCTTCGACCACGGCTACCACGGCCGCACCAACCTCACGATGGCGCTGACCGCGAAGAACATGCCGTACAAGGAGGGCTTCGGGCCGTTCGCGCCCGAGGTCTACCGGGTGCCGCTGGCGTACGGCTACCGCTGGCTGACCGGCGCGGACAACGCCGCGCAGGAGGCCGCCGACCAGGCGATCGACATGATCACCAAGCAGATCGGCGCCGAGCACGTGGCCGCGATCGTGATCGAGCCGATCGCGGGCGAGGGCGGCTTCATCGAGCCCGCCAAGGGCTTCCTGCCGCGGATCGCGCGGTTCGCGAAGGACAACGGCATCGTCTTCGTCGCCGACGAGATCCAGACCGGCTTCTGCCGCACCGGCCAGTGGTTCGCGTGCGAGGACGAGGGCGTGGTGCCGGACCTGATCACCACGGCCAAGGGCATCGCGGGCGGTCTGCCGCTGGCGGCCGTCACCGGGCGCGCGGAGATCATGGACGCCGCGCACGCGGGCGGCCTGGGCGGCACCTACGGCGGCAACCCCGTGGCGTGCGCCGCGGCGCTCGGCGCCATCGAGACCATGAAGGAGCTGGACCTCAACGCGAAGGCGCGGCGGATCGGCGAGATCATGACCGCCCGGCTGCGCGCGTTGCAGGAGAAGTTCCCGGTGATCGGCGAGGTCCGCGGCCGCGGCGCGATGATCGCGGTGGAGCTGGTGGAGCCGGGAACCAAGAACCCCGACGCCGCGTTGACCGGAGCAGTCGCCCGCGCCTGCCACAGCGCGGGTCTGGTGGTGCTCACCTGTGGCACGTACGGGAACGTGTTGCGCTTCCTCCCGCCGCTGGTCATCGGCGAGGATCTGCTCAACGAGGGCCTCGACATCATCGAGGACGCCTTCGCGGGGGTGTGACCGAGGGTAAGAAATGGGGGGACGTGAAGAAGCTGTGGGGGCCTCATGGCGGACGGGTGATCGGGCGCCCGTGGGGCCTGTCGGTGTCGTACGGTCTTCTCAGAACACCCCGCCCGTGGCCTGCTCCTCCGGAGGAAGCCACAGGTGACAACGTATCGGTGAATCCCCATCACCGAAACGGCAGTGCCCTCGCGCACGACACCGCCGGGACCGCTGGTTCCGGCACTCCTCGCCGATCGGCTGGCCGTTCGTCCCACACCCCCCGGGACGAGCGGCACGGCGATCGCCCTGGCCGCCCCGGAACTCCCCCCCCTGTTCCGGGGCGGCTGACTTTCCTCTACGCGTTCGGCGGCCTCGGAGCCGCCCTCTTCGGTCTTCTCACCTGGCAGGTCGCGGCGAACGGCCCACTGCTGGGCCCCGACCGCACGGTCCTGCACTGGTTCGAGCGGACGGCCGCGGCGCATCCGCGCTGTGACACCACGGCGCACTACTTCTGCAAGCTCGGCAACATCCAGGTCGCGGTGCCGGTGCTGGTGGCGGCCGTGATAGTCGTCGGCTTCCTGGGCCGCCGGGCCCGGCTGCCGCGCTGGTGGCTGCCGCCGCTGGCCGCCTCGCTGGCGATGGCCATGGTCCCCGCGGTGGTCAGCGCGGTGAAGGCGGCGGTGCTGCGCCCCGCGCCCGGCAAGCTGCACCCGGGCCCCGACGGCTACGGCTACTTCCCCTCCGGCCACACCGCGACCTCCGCGGTCGCCTACGGCCTGGCCACGCTGATCGTCCTGCCCTGGGTACGCCGGACGGCGGCCCGCGTGTCGCTGGCCGCCGTCACGGGCGCCGTGCTGCTGGCGGTGGGCGCCGCACTCGTGTGGTGCGACTACCACTGGCCGCTCGACGTCCTGGGGAGCTGGTGCCTGACCGCCACCGTGCTGTCGGCGGTGGCGGTCGCGCAGGCGCTCTCGGGCCAGGACCCGCGGCCGCGCGGGTCCCGCCCCGTTCCGGTCGGTCCCGTCAGTCGTTCGTCGGGAAGCCCAGGTTGATGCCGCCGTGGCTCGGGTCGAGCCACCGCTGGGTGACCGCCTTCCCGCGGGTGAAGAAGCGCACGCCGTCCTCGCCGTAGGCGTGGGTGTCGCCGAAGAGCGACGCCTTCCAGCCGCCGAAGGAGTAGTAGGCGACGGGCACCGGGATCGGCACGTTGATGCCGACCATGCCGACCTCGACCTCGTTCTGGAAGCGGCGGGCGGCGCCGCCGTCGTTGGTGAACAGCGCGGTGCCGTTGCCGTAGGGGTTGGCGTTGATCAGCGCCAGGCCCTCGTCGTAGGAGGTGACGCGCACCACGGACAGGACGGGGCCGAAGATCTCGTCGTCGTAGACGGACATCCCGGGCTTGACGTGGTCGAAGACGGTCGGGCCGAGCCAGAAGCCGCCCTCGCTGTCCGGACCGGTGACGGGGTGCTTGCGGCCGTCGACGGACAGCTCGGCGCCGTCGGCGACGCCCGCGTCCAGGTAGGAGGTGACCTTGTCGCGGTGCACGCCGGTGACCAGCGGACCCATCGCGGAGCCGGGGTCGCAGCCGGGGCCCACGGTGAGGCCGGCGATCCGCTCCTTGATCCGCTCCACCAGCTCGTCGCCGACCGGGTCGACCGCGACCAGGACGGAGATCGCCATGCAGCGCTCGCCCGCGGCGCCGAAACCGGCGTTGACGGCGGCGTCCGCGGCGAGGTCGAGGTCGGCGTCGGGCAGCACCAGCATGTGGTTCTTCGCGCCGCCCAGGGCCTGGACGCGCTTGCCGTAGCGGGTGCCCGTCTCGTACACGTACCGGGCGATGGGGGTGGAGCCGACGAAGGAGACGGCCTTGATGTCGGGGTGCTCCAGCAGGCGGTCGACGGTGGGCTTGTCGCCGTGCACCACGTTGAAGACGCCGTCGGGCAGTCCGGCCTCCTTCCACAGCCCGGCCAGGAAGTTCGCGGCGGACGGGTCCTTCTCGGAGGGCTTGACCACCACGGTGTTGCCCGCGGCGATGGCCAGCGGGAAGAACCACATCGGCACCATGGCCGGGAAGTTGAAGGGCGAGATGATCGCGACCGGGCCGAGCGGCTGGCGGATCGAGTAGACGTCGATCCCGGTGGACGCCTGCTCGGTGAAGCCGCCCTTGCTCAGCTGCGGGATGCCGCAGGCGTACTCCACGACCTCCAGGCCGCGGGCGATCTCGCCGAGGGCGTCGGAGTGCACCTTGCCGTGCTCGGAGACGATGATCGCGGCGAGTTCCTCGCGGCGGCTGTTGAGCAGCTCCCGGAAGGCGAAGAGCACGCCTGTGCGCTTGGCCACCGACGCGTGCCGCCACTCCTGGAACGCTTCGAGCGCCGCGCTGACCGCCTGGTCCACCACATGGTTGGCGGCGAAGTCCACCTGACCGGTGACCGCCCCGGTGGCCGGGTCGTACACGTCCCCGCGCCGTTCGGCGGTGCCGTTCCACTGCTGGCCGGCGATCCAGTGGGTGATGTGCTTGGTCGTCACGGGCAGACCTTTCCGTCGTCGTCTCACTCCAGTGTCGTCAGCGCGGGCGGCGGCTCACAAGCACCACGCTGTCGGCGTACGACGGATCCGGTTTACAGCTCGTCAGGTGCCGCCGCCCGCGAGCTGGGCCGCCGCCTCGTGCATGGCCAGCTCCAGTACGGCGGGGTCGGTGAGGTTGCCGCTGCCGTCGGGGGGCACCAGCCAGCGCACCCCGCCGGTGGCCCGGCCCGGGTACGGCACCACGATCCAGGTGCCGCGCCCGGCGCTGCGCACTCCGGTGGCGAGCCAGCGGGCCGACGTGCCGGGGGGCACGAAGAAGCCCATCCGCGCGTCACCGAAGTCCGCGAGCACCGGGCCGGGCCGCGGGACGAGCCGGGTGAGCACGTCCAGCGTGGGGTAGCCCAGCTCCCCGCCCAGGATCAGTACGTCCCACAGCCGCCCGGCGGGCAGCAGGGCCACCCCCAGCGGATTGCGCTCCCACTCCCAGCGGCAGCCCTCGGGGTCCGACGCCACCGACACCAGCCATTCGACCGCGCTCTTCGCACCGGCGCTCGCCATGCCGGTCCTCCGTTCTTCCGCCTGACGCGATTGCTGTCAGAGGGGAGAGCGGGTGGGGACCGAACTATTACGCGGGTTTCCGGTACTCATGGGTCGGGTTCGCGCGCTGCCCGCCGGACGGGCCCTAGCTGTCGAAGCCGAGTCCCGCGCGGTCCATCGCGCGCAGCCACAGATTGCGGCGGCCCTCGGACTCGTCGGCGCGGGCCAGCGACCACTTGGTGAGGCCGATGCCGGCCGTGGTGAACGGCTCGGGCGGGAACGGCAGCGGCTTGCGGCGGACCATCTCCAACCCGGTCCGCTCGGTGGACGCGCCCAGCAGCAGGTCCAGCATCACCTCGGCGCCGAACCGGGTCGCGCCGACGCCCAGCCCGGTGTACCCGGCCGCGTAGGCCACCCGCCCGCCGTGCGCGGTGCCGAAGAACGCCGAGAACCGCGTGCAGGTGTCGATCGCCCCGCCCCAGGCATGGCTGAAGCGCAGGCCCTCCAGCTGCGGGAAGCAGGTGAAGAAGTGCCGGGCCAGCCTCAGATACGTCTCCGGCCGGTGGTCGTACTCGGCGCGCATCCGGCCGCCGCGCGGATAGATCGCGTCGTAACCGCCCCACAGGATGCGGTTGTCGGCGGTGAGCCGGAAGTAGTGGAACTGGTTGGCGCTGTCGCCGAGACCCTGCCTCCCGCGCCAGCCGATGGCGTCGAGCTGCGCCTCGCTGAGCGGCTCGGTGGTCAGCGCGTAGTCGTAGACCGGCACGGTGTACGGGCGCACCCGGCGGACCAGCGACGGGAAGACGTTGGTGCCCAGCGCCACCTGGTGGGCGAGGACCCTGCCGTACGGGGTGCGGACCGCCATCGCGGCCCGGTGCCTGACCATCGCGGTCGCCGGGGTGTGCTCGTAGATCCGCACGCCCGCGGCCGTGGCGGCGCGCTTCAAGCCCCAGACGAGCTTGGCCGGGTTGACCAGCGCCACCCCGCGGCGGTCGAGGAGGCCGCCGTGGAAGGTGGGCGAGTCGACCTCGGCGCGCATCCGGTCGCGGTCGAGGAGTTCGACGTCGAGGCCGTGCGCCCGGGCCTGTTCGGCGGCCTCGCACAGTTCGTCGTACTGGTAGGCGGCGGTGGCCACGTCGATCTCGCCGGTGCGCTCGAACTCGCAGTCCAGCGCGTACCGGTCGACCGCCGCCTCGATCGCGTCGAGGTTGCGGTCGCCCAGCTCCTGCAGGGTGTCGAACTCACCGGGCCAGCGGGCCAGGCCGTTGGCGGCACCGTGGGTGAGGCTGGCGGCGCAGAAGCCGCCGTTGCGCCCGGAGGCGGCCCAGCCGGTCTCCGTTCCTTCCAGCAGCACCACGTCCCGGCCGGGGTCGCGCTCCTTGGCCAGCAGCGCGGTCCACAGTCCGCTGTATCCGCCGCCGACCACCAGCAGGTCGCAGCTCTCCTCCCCGGCGAGCGCGGCCTCGGGCCGCGGCCTGCCGGGGTCGTCCAGCCAGTACGGTGTCGGCTGCACATCGGCAAGCGAACGGGCTGGGTCCATGGGTTCTCACACCTTCGTGACGTGCCTTTACCTGTACATTTCCCGGTTACGCCAGAGTCAGGCCCGCGTCCTCCTGCGATTGCCGAGCAGTTGCCCGGTGAGCACCAGGATCACCGCGACGGCGAACATCGCCGAACCGATCACGTTGACCTGCACCGGTGTGCCGCGCTGCGCCGAGCCCCAGACGAACATCGGGAAGGTGACGGTGCTACCCGCGTTGAAGCTGGTGATGATGTAGTCGTCGAAGGAGAGCGCGAAGGACAGCAGCGCGCCCGCGGCGATACCGGGAGCGGCCAGCGGCAGGGTGACCCGCAGGAAGGTCTGCGCCGGAGAGGCGTAGAGGTCCTGGGCGGCCTGTTCCAGCCGGGGGTCCATGCTCATGATCCGGGCCTTGACCGCGACCACCACGAAGCTCAGGCAGAACATGATGTGCGCGATGAGGATGGTCCAGAAGCCGAACTGGATGCGCATGTTGAGGAACAGGGTGCCCAGCGAGGCGCCCATCACGACCTCGGGCATCGCCATCGGCAGGAAGATCAGCATGTTGGTGGCGGCCCGGCCGCGGAAGCGGTAGCGGGCCAGCGCGAAGGCGGTCATCGTGCCGAGCACGGTCGCGCCGATCGTGGCGTACACGGCGAGCTTGAGGCTCAGGGTGAGCGAGCCGCACATGTCGGCGACACCGCAGGGGTGCTGCCAGGCGTCGGTGGAGAAGTGGTTCCAGGTGTAGTTGAAGCGGCCCTTCGGCTTGTTGAAGGAGAAGAGCAGCACCACCATGTTGGGCAGGATGAGGTAGACGAGCGTGAGCAGCCCCGCCACCACCACGAGGTTCTTGCGCAGCCAGCGTATGGGTCGCATCAGACCAGCTCCTCTGTCCCGGCCCGGCGGATGTACACGGTGACGATGGCGAGGATGACCGCCATCAGGATGAAGGACAGCGCGGCGGCCGTCGGGTAGTCCAGGACCCGCAGGAACTGCGACTGGATGACGTTGCCGATCATCTTCTGGTTGGTCGACCCCAGCAACTCGGCGTTGATGTAGTCGCCGGAGGCCGGGATGAAGGTCAGCAGGGTGCCCGCGACGACGCCCGGCAGCGACAGCGGGAACGTCACCTTGCGGAAGGTCGTGAAGGGCGTCGCGTACAGGTCGCCGGCCGCCTCGTGCAGTCTGCCGTCGACGCGCTCCAGCGAGGTGTAGAGCGGCAGGATCATGAACGGCAGGAAGTTGTACGTCAGGCCGCAGACCACCGCCAGCGGGGTGGCCATCACCCGGTTGCCCTCGGTGATGCCCATCCAGGAGGTCACGTCCAGCAGGTGGATGCGGTTGAGGAAGGACACCACCGGGCTCTGGTCGGCGAGGATCGTCTCCCAGGCCAGGGTGCGGATCAGGAAGCTGGTGAAGAAGGGCGCGATCACCAGCACCAGCACCACGTTGCGCCAGCGCCCGGCCCGGAAGGCGATCATGTACGCCAGCGGGTAGCCGATGCCCAGGCACAGCACGGTGGCGATGCCCGAGTAGAGCAGCGAGCGCAGGAACTGCGGGTAGTACTCGGTGAGCGCGTTCCAGTACGTCGCGAAGTGCCAGGTCACCTTGAAGCCGGTGTCCAGCGAGCCGGTCTGCACCGACGTGGACGCCTGGTAGACCATCGGCGCCACGAAGAACACCAGCAGCCAGGCGACGCCCGCGAACAGCAGCAGGTAGGGCACGCGGCGGCGGCGCGCGGCGGCCTTGCGCAGAGTGGCCGGGACGGCCGTGGGGCCCGGGTCCGGTTCTGTGGGCGGCGGGTCGGTGACCGCCGTGGTCACGGCGCTCACGCGGCGGCCTCCGCGCTCTCGCCGTCGATGTCGTCGATCCCCGCGTCGATGTCCTGGTCGGCGCCGAGGCCGAAGGTGTGGGCCGGGTTCCAGTGCAGGACCACGGGGGCGCCCGGCACCAGCCGGCCGTCGCGCTCCACGTTGGGCACGAAGACCTCCAGCTCCGGGCAGACCGGGCTGTCGACCACGTACTGCGTGGAGACGCCGATGAAGCTGGAGTCGACGATCCGGCCCGGCACCTGGTTGCGGCCCGCGGGTATGCCCGCCTCGTCGTCGCGGTGGGTCAGCGAGATCTTCTCCGGGCGGACCCCGGCGAGGATCTTGCCGCCGGTGGCGACGTCGGCGCTGCTCCTGGCGGCGGGCAGCGTCAGCTTCACGCCCGCGGCGACGAGCTGGAGGTCGCCGCCGGAAGCGGCGGTGACCTCGGCCTCGATCAGGTTGGACGTGCCCAGGAAGTTGGCGACGAAGGTGGAGGCGGGGTTCTCGTAGAGGTCCGCGGGCGCGCCGAGCTGCTCCACCCGCCCCGCGTTCATCACCGCGACGGTGTCGGCCATGGTCATGGCCTCCTCCTGGTCGTGGGTGACGTGGATGAAGGTGATGCCCACCTCGGTCTGGATGCGCTTGAGTTCGAGCTGCATCTGGCGGCGCAGCTTGAGGTCGAGCGCGCCCAGCGGCTCGTCGAGCAGCAGCACCTGCGGGTGGTTGATCAGGGCGCGGGCCACGGCGACGCGCTGCTGCTGGCCGCCGGAGAGCTGCTGCGGCTTGCGGCGGGCGAGCGGGCCGAGCTGTACGAGGTCGAGCATCTCGCCGACCTGCGACTTCACCGACTTGATGCCCCGGCGGCGCAGCCCGAAGGCGACGTTCTCGTACACGTCGAGGTGCGGGAAGAGCGCGTAGCTCTGGAAGACGGTGTTCACCGGCCGCTTGTACGGCGGCAGGCCGGTGACGTCCTGGCCGCCGAGCCGCACCGAGCCACCGCTGGGGTCCTCCAGGCCGGCGATCATGCGCAGGGTGGTGGTCTTGCCGCAGCCGGACGCGCCGAGCAGCGCGAAGAACGAGCCGGCGGGGACGGTCAGGTCCAGCGGATGGACGGCGGTGAAGGACCCGTAGGTCTTGCTGATCCCGGTGAGGCGGACGGCGTCGCCGGATGCTTCTGTGGTCGTCATCTGGGTGTCCCGGTGTCGTCGGGGAGGGCGGGCGGACTTGGCTGGCTGCTGACGGGCGTTGCGGGGCCCGCGCTCAGGCGCCGATGAGCTTGGAGAACTTCTCCTCGTACCGCGCGTCCTCGGCCTCGCTGAGGGAGCGGAAGGCGTGGGAGGTGGCGTTCATCGCGGCGTTCGGGATGATCAGCGGGTTGTCGGCCAGCGTCTTGTCGATCTTCGCCAGTTCCTCGCGGACGCCCATGACGGGCGACACGTAGGTGATGTAGGCGGCGAGCTGCGCGGCGACCGGCGGCTGGTAGTAGTAGTCGATCAGCCGCTCGGCGTTGGTCTTGTGGCGGGCCTTCGCCGGGACGAGCAGGTTGTCGGTCGAGGTCATGTAGCCGGCCTCGGGGAAGTAGTACTCGATGTTCGGGTCGTCCAGGCGCAGCTGCACCAGGTCCCCGGCCCAGGCGACACAGGCGGCGATGTCGCCCTTGCTGAGGCCGTCGGTGTACTCGCCGCCGGTGAACTTGCGGATCTGGCCCTTATCCACCGCGCCCTGGATCCGGGCGAGCGCCGCGTCGTAGTCGTCGTCGGTGACGGTCTCCGGCCTCTTGCCCATGTCCAGCAGCGTCATCCCGACGGTGTCGCGCATCTCGGAGAGCATCGCCGCCTTGCCCTTGAGCGCGGGGTCGTCCAGCAGCTGCGACACCGAGGTGATCTTGCGCCCCTTGGTGACCTTCTTGTTGTACGCGATGCAGGTCGGGATGCCGGTCCAGGGGTACGAGTAGGCGCGTCCCGGGTCCCAGTCGGGGCTGCGGAAGCGCTGCTCCAGGTTGGCGAAGGCGTGCGGCAGATGGGCCGGGTCGAGGCGCTGCACCCAGCCGAGCCGGATCATCCGGCCGGCCAGCCAGTCGGTGAGCACCATCAGGTCGCGGCCGGTGTCCTGGCCCGCGGAGAGCTGCGGCTTGACCTTGCCGAAGAACTCGACGTTGTCGTTGATGTCCTCGGTGTACTTGACCTTGATGCCGGTGCTCTTGGTGAAGGCTTCCAGCGTCGGGCGGTGCTTGCCGTCCGAGCTGACGTCGATGTACTGGTCCCAGTTGGAGAAGTTGACGACCTTCTCCTGCGCCGAGTGGTCGGTGGAGGCGGTGTCGTCGTTCGTGCGTCCGGCGGCCGGGATGCCGCACGCGGACAGCCCCGCGGTGGCGACCGCGCCCAGCCCCGCGGCGCGCAGCAGCGTCCGGCGGCCGAGTGCGCCGCGGCCGCTGGTCATGCTCCGGCGTATCGCCGCGCGCTGATGCGGTGACAGGGTCTCGTACTGCTCCATGGAGTGGTGCCCTTCCGAGGGGACCGGCCGGTGGACGCCCGGTGGAGGTTGTCGGGGGGGAGGGTGAGGGTCGGGGCGGGGGCTCCCCGGGGGTCAGCGGTCGCCGAGGACGGTACGGTGCCAGTCCTTGCGGGCGCGTGCGGTGTTGTCGTACATCACGTGCTTGACCTGCGTGTACTCCTCGAAGGAGTAGCTCGACATGTCCTTGCCGTAGCCGGAGGACTTGTAGCCGCCGTGCGGCATCTCGCTGATGATCGGGATGTGGTCGTTGATCCACACGCAGCCCGCGGCGATCTCCCGGGTGGCGCGGCCGGCCCGGAAGACGTCCCGGGTCCACGCGGAGGCGGCCAGGCCGTAGGGGGTGTCGTTGGCGAGGGCCAGGCCCTCGTCGTCGCTGTCGAAGGGCAGCACCACCAGGACCGGGCCGAAGATCTCGTGCTGCACGATCTCGCTGTCCTGGGCGGCGCCGGTGATCAGCGTCGGCAGGTAGTACGCGCCCGCCGCGAGCTTGTCCGCGCCGCGCTCGCCGCCGGTGACGACGGTGGCGTAGCCGCGGGCCCGGTCGACCATGGCGGCGACCCGGTCGCGCTGGGCGGTGGAGACCAGCGGGCCGAGGTCGGTGTCCTGGTCGAAGGGGTCGCCGAGCCGGACGTCCGCCATCAGGTCGGCGACGCCGGAGACGAACGCGTCGTACAGCGGGCGCTGCACATAGGCGCGGGTCGCGGCGGTGCAGTCCTGGCCGGTGTTGATCAGCGCGCCCGCCACCGCGCCGCGCACCGCGGCGGCCAGGTCGGCGTCGTCGAAGACCACGAAGGGCGCCTTGCCGCCGAGTTCGAGGTGCAGCCGCTTGACGGTGCCGGTGGCGATCTCGGCGACCCGCTTGCCGACGGCGGTGGAGCCGGTGAAGGAGGTCATGGCCACGTCGGGGTGGCCGACCAGCCGCTCGCCCGCGCCCTTGCCGGTGCCGTTGACGACATTCACCACCCCGGCCGGGACACCCGCGTCGGTGGCGGCCTGGGCGAACATCAGCGAGGTGAGCGGGGTCAGCTCGGCGGGCTTGAGCACGATGGTGTTGCCCGCCGCGATCGCCGGGAGGATCTTCCAGGCGGCCATCTGCAGCGGGTAGTTCCAGGGAGCGATCGACCCGATGACGCCGACCGGTTCACGCCGTACGTACGAGGTGTGGTCGGCGCTGTACTCCCCCGCGGCCGAGCCCTGCAGATGGCGGGCGGCGCCCGCGAAGAAGGCGGTGTTGTCGATGGTGCCCGGCACGTCGAACTCGCTGCTGAGCCGCAGCGGCTTGCCGCACTGCAGGGACTCGGCGCGGGCCAGCTCGTCCGCCCGCTCGGCGAGCACCTCGGCGAACCGGTGCAGCGCGCCGGACCGCTCTCCCGGGGTGGCCCCTGACCACCCCGGGAGAGCCGCCTTCGCGGCGCCGACGGCGGCGTCGACGTCCGCGTCCCCCGCTGTCTCGTAGGTCCATACGTCCCGCCCGGTCGCGGGGTCCACGACGGAATGCGTGGCGCCGGACGTTCCGGGACGAAACTCTCCCGCGATGTACTGGGCGCCGCGGGCGAACCTGTCCTTGACGTGGTCCATCACGCTCTCCTCGCATCCGCTTGGCAGCGTGGCCAAAGTCTGGATTGGTGGCTGATCCTGGCAGAGTAGCCTTGCCTCAACAAGGGATTCCGTTGTTGCCTTTTGATTACGCGACGAAATCTGTGCAGTGCCGCTTGTGCGGCACGGCGTCCCGACGCACAATGCCGAACCGTCACGGCGAGCGCCAACCACCACACCGCCAGCCCCGGCGCTTCCTGCTTTACACTCTGCCGCCGCCCCAGGTCCGCACCCCCGGACCGACTCCCACCGGAGGTCACCCGTGCTGCCGACCATCACCCAGGTGCTGGAGCTGGACGTGCTGCGCAGAGCGGCGCCGGAGGTGGTGGCGGGCGCCGCGGAGCTGGGGCGCGGGGTGCGCTGGGTGCACATCAGCGAGCTGACCGACATCGCCGGGATGCTCCAGGGCGGCGAACTCGTCCTCACCACCGGCGTGATGCTGCCCGAGGACCGCGAGGCGCTGGCCCGCTACATCGACGCGCTGGCCGACGTCGGGGCGGCCGGCCTGGTCGTCGAACTGGGGCGGCGTTACGCCGACGCCCTGCCCAAGCCGCTGGTGCGGGCCGCCGAGCGGCGTGATCTGCCGCTGGTGGCGCTCCGTACCGAGGTGCGCTTCGTCGCCGTCACCGAGGCCGTGCACGCGCTCGTGGTGGACGGCCAGCTCACCGAGCTGCGGGCGTCGGAGGCGGTGCACCAGACCTTCAACGAGCTGGCCGTCGAGGGCGCGGAGGCCGACGACGTGGTCCGCGAGGTGGCCCGGATGGCGAGTGCGCCGGTGGTGCTGGAGAACCTCTCCCACCAGGTGCTGGCGTTCGACGCGGCGGGCCGGGAGCCGGAGGCGCTGCTCGACGGCTGGGAGCGCAGATCCCGCAACGTCTCGCCGCCCGGGCGCACCGGCTACGACCGCAGGGCGGGCTGGCTGGTGACCGCGGTGGGGGCGCGCGGCCGCGACTGGGGGCGGCTGGTGCTGGTCGGCGAGCCCGGCCCGCCGCCGCGCTCGGTGACCGGCGCCGCCACCCCGGCGGACGCCCCGCACCGGGACACCGTGCTGCTGGAGCGCGGCGCCGCCACCCTCGCCCTGAACCGGCTGCTGGAGCGCGACCGGGAGTCGCTGGAACGCCAGACCCACCGCACCCTGCTGTCCGGCATCCTCACCCACGCCCTCACCGTCTCCGACGTCGGGCTGCGCGCCCGGGCGCTGGGCGTGCCACTGGAGGGCCGGCGGCTGGTCGGGGTGATGCTGCGGCTGCGCGGCGGCCCGCCGTCGGCCGCGCTCGAAGCCCAGGCCCGGCTGCGGGACTTCACCGAGCACGCCGCCCTGGCCGTACGCGAACGCGGTCTGACCGCGCTGACCGGCACCCTCGACGACGGCGCGGTGGGCGTGCTGGTCTCGCTGGGCCCGCACGACGAGGAGCAGTCCGCGCTCGACGGTTTCGCGGCGGTCCTGGAGCGGCTGGTGGAACAGGCCGCGGACGCCCCGGCGTTCGTGATGGCCGCGGGCTCCTCGGTGGGGGCGCTGCGCGACGCGCGCCGCACCCTGCTGGAGGCCGCCCAGGTCGCCGACGCGGCGCTGCACGGCGAGAGCCACGCCCGCGGCCGGGGCTACTACCGACTGCCCGACGTGCGGCTGCGCGGCCTGCTCCACCTGCTGCGCGACGACGCGCGGCTGCAGACGTACGTGGAGCGGGAGCTGGGCCCGCTGCTCGCGCACGACGCCGAGCACGGCACCGACCTGGTGCGCATCCTCAGCGTCTATCTCGCCAGCGGCCGCAACAAGTCCGCGGCGGCCGACGCCGCCCATCTGTCCCGGCCGTCGTTCTACGACCGGCTGCACCGGGTGGAGCGGGTGCTCGGCGTGGACCTGGACCAGGTGGAGTCCTGCCTGTCGCTGCACGTGGCGCTGCTCGCCCTGGAGGCGGTACGCCGCTGAGGGCCGCGCGGGGCGCCGTTCTACGATGAGTCGGCAGCCGCCGTCCAGTCCCGGGAGGACCCCTCGCATGCCCGACATCGCACCCGGCTCCGGCCTTGAGACCTTCATCGCCGGTCTCCCGAAGGCCGAGCTGCATGTCCACCACGTGGGGTCGGCCTCCCCGCGCATCGTCGCGGAACTGGCCGCCCGGCACCCCGACTCCAAGGTGCCCGCCGACCCTGCCGCGCTCGCCGAGTTCTTCACCTTCAGGGACTTCGCGCACTTCATCGACGTCTATCTGTCGGTGGTCGACCTGATCAGGGACGACGAGGACGTACGGCTGCTCACCTTCGAGGTGGCCAGGGACATGGCACGGCAGAACATCAGGTACGCCGAGCTGACCGTCACCCCGTACAGCTCGACCCGGCGCGGTATCCACGAGCAGGCGTTCATGGAGGCCATCGAGGACGCGCGCAAGGCGGCGGAGGCGGAGCTGGGCGTGACGCTGCGCTGGTGCTTCGACATCCCCGGCGAGGCGGGGCTGGCCTCCGCGGAGGAGACCGCGCACCTGGCGCTGGACCTGCGGCCCGACGGGCTGGTCTCGTTCGGCCTGGGCGGTCCCGAGATCGGTGTGCCGCGGCCGCAGTTCAAGCCGTACTTCGACCGGGCCCGCGCCGCCGGGCTGCACAGCGTGCCGCACGCCGGGGAGACCACCGGGCCGCAGACCATCTGGGACGCGCTGCACGACCTGGGCGCCGAGCGGATCGGCCACGGCACCAGCTCCGTGCAGGACCCGCGGCTGCTGGAGCACCTGGCCGAGCACCGCATCCCGCTGGAGGTCTGCCCGACCTCCAACATCGCCACCCGCGCGGTCGCCACACTCGACGAGCACCCGATCAAGGAGATGGTCGCCGCGGGCGTGCTGGTCACCGTCAACAGCGATGACCCGCCGATGTTCGGCACCGACCTCAACACCGAGTACGCGGTCGCCGCCCGGCTGCTCGGCCTGGACACCGCCGGGGTCGCGGCGCTGGCGAAGAACGCCGTCGAGGCGTCCTTCCTCGACGCCCCGGGCAAGGCCCGGCTCGCCGCCGAGATCGACCAGTACGCCGCCGCATGGCGGTAGCCCGCGCCCCGCTGGCCGTCGCCCACCGCGGCGACCCGTACGAGCAGCGGGAGAACACCCTGCCGTCGCTGCGCTCCGCGCTGCACAAGCGCGCGGACGCCGTCGAGGTCGACGTGCGGCTGACCCGGGACGGTGTCCCGGTGCTGCTGCACGACCCGACGCTGGAGCGCCTGTGGCGTCATGAGGCGGCGGTCGCCGAGCTGACCGCGGCGGAGCTGGAGGCGCTGACCCGCGGCGGGGTGCCGTCGCTGGCCGACGCGCTGAAGGAGCTGGACGCGCACCGGGCCGGGCGGCTGCTGCTCGATCTGACCGAGCCGGGGCAGGCGGCGGCGACCGTGGCCGCCGTCCACGCGGCCGGCACCGGCGAGCGGGCGTACTACTGCGGGGCGCCGACCGCGATGCGCGCGGTGCGGGCGCTGGACCCGGCGGCCGAGATCGCGCTGACCTGGACGACCTCGGCGCTGCCCGCCCCCGCGCTGCTGGCCGCCGTCCGGCCGCGCTGGATCAACCTGCGGTTCGGCCTGATCGACCCGGCGCTGGTGCGCTGGGCCCGCGAGCAGGACCTGCTGGTGGCCGCCTGGACCGCGGACCGGCGGCGCTCGATGTCCCGGCTGCTGGCCCTGGGCGTCGACTCGGTGACCACCAACCGGCTCGATGTGCTGCGGCGGCTGATCGACCGCTGAGCCGCGCGCACCGCACACGCGATGCGGCACCCGCGCGAGGGCCCCGGACACAGCGGCGTGTCCGGGGCCCTCGCGCGTACGGGAGCGTCAGCCGTCCAGGGACGTCATCACGTGCTTGATGCGCGTGTAGTCCTCGAAGCCGTAGCCCGACAGGTCCTTGCCGTAGCCCGAGCGCTTGAAGCCGCCGTGCGGCATCTCGGCGACCAGCGGGATGTGGGTGTTGATCCACACGCAGCCGAAGTCGAGCCGCTTGGACATCCGCATCGCGCGGCCGTGGTCCTTGGTCCACACCGAGGAGGCCAGCGCGTAGTCGACGCCGTTGGCGTACGTGACCGCCTGCTCCTCGTCGGTGAAGGACTGCACGGTGATGACCGGGCCGAAGACCTCGTTCTGGATGATCTCGTCGTCCTGGCGCAGGCCGGAGACGACGGTGGGGGCGTAGAAGTAGCCCTCCTCGCCGACCCGGTGGCCGCCGGTCTCGACCTTGGCGTGCTCGGGCAGGCGCTCGATGAAGCCGGTGACCTGGGCGAGCTGGTTGGCGTTGTTCAGCGGGCCGAAGAGCACGTCCTCGTCGTCGGGGCGGCCGGTC